>CAYWBZ010000099.1:0-8548 GCA_964456535.1 uncultured Woeseiaceae bacterium
GCACTAACACGACATTATTCGCTTGAAATCCAGCAAAACCTGATGACCCGAACCCGTTCGGCGGATCGGGATCGCGCTGGGATTTTGAGCTTGGAAAAGTAGGAAAATATGGCTGAAGTTGCACAGGAATTGCTGTCCGTAAGTCTCGAAGATGAGATGCAGCAGTCCTATCTGGACTACGCGATGAGCGTCATCGTTGGTCGAGCGTTACCGGATGTTCGCGATGGCCTGAAACCTGTGCATCGTCGCGTTCTGCACGCCATGCGTGTGCTGGGTAACGACTACAACAAGCCTTATAAGAAATCGGCCCGAGTGGTCGGTGACGTTATCGGTAAATACCATCCGCACGGTGATACAGCGGTTTACGACACCATCGTCCGCATGGCGCAACCATTTTCATTGCGTTACATGCTGGTAGACGGGCAGGGTAACTTCGGTTCCGTCGATGGCGATTCACCTGCCGCCATGCGATACACCGAAGTTCGCATGGCCAAAGTGGCACACGAGTTGCTGGCCGACATCGACAAAGAAACAGTCGATTTCGTCGAGAACTATGACGGCTCAGAAAGCGAACCGTCGGTCATGCCAACCAGAGTTCCCAATCTGCTGGTGAATGGTTCTTCCGGCATTGCCGTCGGAATGGCGACGAATATTGCGCCGCACAATCTTACTGAGGTCATCAATGCCTGCATGGCGTTGATTGAAGACCCCGCAATCGACGTGCCGGGCCTTATGGAATACATACCCGGCCCTGATTTCCCGACAGCCGGAATCATCAACGGCGCTGCTGGAATCTATTCTGCTTATCGAACCGGGCGTGGTCGCGTCCATATTCGCGGCAGAACTGAAGTCGAAGTCATCAATTCGCGCGGCAAAGAAGCGATTATCGTCACCGAATTGCCGTATCAGGTTAATAAGGCCCGCCTGATTGAAAAAATTGCCGATCTCGTGCGTGAGAAGCGCATTGAGGGCATCAGCGAGTTACGCGACGAGTCCGACAAGGATGGTATGCGTATCGTTATTGAACTCAAGATGGGTGAGGTCAGCGATGTGGTGCTGAACAACCTGTACAAGCAAACCGCTTTGCAGAGTGTTTTTGGCATTAATATGGTCGCGCTGCACGAAGGGCAGCCGAAGCTTCTTAATCTCAAACAGATTCTTGAAGCGTTTCTTGCACATCGCCGCGAAGTCGTTACACGGCGCACCATTTTCGATCTGCGCAAAGCCCGTGATCGTGCTCACGTCCTGGAAGGGCAGACGGTTGCATTGGCGAATATCGATGAGGTTATTGCCCTCATCAGGGGTTCTGCGTCACCGGCAGAGGCAAAAGCCGGCCTGATGGGCCGTGACTGGGCGCCAGGGGCGGTTACCGAAATGCTCGAGCGAGCCGGTGACATGGATACCCGGCCGGATGGCCTGGATACATTATCCGGGCTCATTGATGGCAATTACCGTCTCTCGCCCGTGCAGGCGCAGGCAATCCTCGACCTCCGTTTACATCGTTTGACCGGTCTTGAGCAAGACAAAATCGTTAAAGAATACAAAGAGATATTAGAGAATATTAAAGAATTTTCTAGTATTCTGGCGAATCCGGATCTGCTGCTCGACGTCATCAAAACCGAGTTGATCGAGATACGCGATGCATACGGTGATGAACGTCGTACAGAGATCATCCAGGATCACTCGGATTTAAGCGTTGAAGACCTGATTCCTGAGGAAGAGGTTGTCGTAACACTGTCCCATGGCGGTTATGCAAAGGCGCAGCCTATTGAGGCCTATCAAGCCCAAAAACGGGGCGGGCGTGGTCGTTCGGCGACGAAGGTCAAAGACGAAGATTTCATCGACAAACTGTTCGTCGCTAATACGCACGACACTATTCTGTGTTTCTCCAGTCGCGGCAAGATGTACTGGTTGAAGGTCTTCCAGGTGCCGCAGGCCAGTCGCGGTTCTCGCGGCAAGCCGATCGTCAATTTGCTGCCGCTGGAAGAAGGCGAGCGAATCAACGCTGTATTGCCGATTCGTGAGTATGCCGAGGGACACTTCGTCTTTATGGCGACATCCGGCGGCACGGTTAAGAAAACTCCATTGAGTCAGTTCTCGCGCCCTCGCGCCAATGGCATTATTGCGCTCGATTTACGGGACGATGACAAACTCGTCAACGTCGAGATCACTGACGGAAATGCAGAAGTCTTGCTGGTCGCCAGTCATGGCAAATCTATTCGCTTTAAAGAGGCGGACGTTCGAGCAATGGGACGTGGTGCCGCCGGCGTTCGGGGTATCAAGTTACCTGATGGTGACGAAGTGATAGCACTCTCGATCATGCGTGAAGGATTGATACTCACGGCAACAGAAAACGGCTATGGCAAGCGAACACCCATGGATGACTTCCCGGTCCAGGGTCGCGGCGGCCAGGGCGTTATCGCGATCCAGACATCGGATCGAAACGGCAAGACAGTCGGTGCAGTACAAGTGGCGGAAGACGACGAAGTCATGCTGATCAGCTCGAATGGCACTCTCGTGCGTACGGGCGTTAACGATATTTCAATCATGGGACGCAACACACAAGGCGTCCGACTGATTCGAGTTGAAAAAGACCAGCGGTTGGTCGGGCTGGCCCGAATTGAAGCGATTGAGGAAGAAGAAGGCTCTTAAAGACATGTCTCGCGTTTACAACTTTAGTGCCGGTCCCGCGGCACTACCCCTCGAAGTACTGCAACGAATTCAAGAAGATATTCCCGACTGGCAGGGCACTGGTATGTCGGTCATGGAAGTCAGTCACCGCGGCAAGGAGTTCGTTGAGTTAGCGGCTCGCTCCGAAGCGACTTTACGGGATTTATTAGCAGTCCCTGATGACTACAGCGTATTGTTTCCGCAGGGCGGTGCGACGATGCAGATGGCAATGACACCATTGAACCTCACTGCACCGGGCGACACGGCCGACTACATCGTAACGGGCAGCTGGGGCAAGAAAGCTGTGGGCGAAGCGGCGAAGTTCTGCACAGCTAACTTAGCGGCCGACGCATCTGACAAGAAGTTCACTTACATCCCGGACGAGTCAACCTGGAGCCGCAGCGACAACGCGGCCTATCTACATTACACGCCCAATGAAACGATAGCCGGCGTCGAGTTTCATTTTGTACCGGGCGGTGATGTTCCTCTGGTTGCAGACATGTCCAGCACCATCCTGTCACGCCCGATCGACGTTAGTCGTTTCGGTGTGATTTACGCGGGTGCCCAAAAGAATATTGGTCCTGCTGGAATTACGCTGGTCATAGTGAAGAATGACTTACTGGATCGCGCTCGTGCAGATAACCCGCATCTGATGACCTGGAAGTCCTACGCCGATTCAGATTCCATGACGAATACGCCACCAACATTCGCCTGGTATGTCGCTGATCTTGTCTTCCAATGGTTGCAGGACCAGGGCGGCGTCGAAGCAATAGCCGTTATCAATGAGCGCAAGGCAAGCAAACTGTACAAGGCGATCGACGATTCGGCCTTCTACACCAACCCTGTTGAGAAAGACTGCCGCTCCTGGATGAACGTTCCGTTCATTCTCGCAGACAGCGCACTGGACGCCGCATTTCTTGAGCAAAGCAAAGCCGCAGATTTGACGAATCTAAAAGGTCACCGCTCCGTCGGCGGCATGCGCGCATCAATTTACAACGCCGTCAGCGAAGAAGCTGTGGATGCGTTAATTACATTTATGGCTGAGTTCGAACGGACTCACGGATAGGAAAATGTTTAAAATACTGACACTCAATAATATCGCCGTCGAAGGATTGCGGCGGCTGCCTCGAGAGCGGTACGAAACCGCATCGGAAATTGCTCATCCAGACGCTATTTTATTGCGCTCGCACAACATGCATGAGATGGATGTTCCGGAAACAGTGGCCGCGGTCGGGCGTGCTGGTGCTGGCACCAACAATATTCCTATCGACGCGATGAACGCTCGTGGCGTTCCGGTTTTTAATGCGCCGGGAGCAAACGCAAATGCGGTTAAGGAACTCGTGATCGCGGGGATGCTTATTGGTGCTCGCAATCTTTGTCGCGCCAGTGACTACGTTGCAACACTGGACGAAACAGGTGACGCACTTAATAAAGCCGTAGAAGCTGGCAAGAAACAATTTGTGGGCTTTGAACTTCCGGGCAAGACGCTGGGCGTGATTGGTTTAGGTGCGATCGGTGTTGAAATTGCAAACGCAGCGCTTGCGCTGGGCATGACCGTCATCGGTTTTGACCCAGCCATTACAGTACGCAACGCCTGGCAGCTGTCGTCCGGTGTCAAGCGCGTGGAAACTCTGGATGAGTTATTCCAGCACGCAAACTTTGTAACATTGCATGTGCCGCTATTGGATGCGACGCGAAACATGGTGGATGTGGATCGCATCGCATTGATGCAGGACGGCGGCGTCTTGGTTAACTTTGCGCGCGGTGGTGTTGTAGACGACTCGGCTGCTATCGCAGCACTCGATAGCGGCAAATTGCACGCCTACGTAAGTGATTTTCCGACACCCGAATTAATCGCACACCCGAAAGCAGTCGCGTTACCTCACTTGGGTGCATCGACCGCCGAGGCAGAGGAAAATTGCGCAATCATGGTGGCGGAAAACGTCAAGGATTATCTGGAGAACGGCAATGTTCGGCACTCAGTCAATTTTCCGGAAGCCCAATTGCCGCGACTCGATGCATGGCGAATCACGCTCGCCAATGCCAATGTGCCCAACATGGTGGGGCAGGTATCCACCTGCATTGCGAATGCAGGTCTGAATATTGAGGACTTGCTGAATAAGTCAGTCGGCGAGTTCGCGTACACGATTGTTGACGTCAATGGAGAGCCTTCACAGGAACTCATCGATGAAATCGGCTCCATAGAAGGTGTGCTGACGTTGCGAAATCTCGGTAAGCCTGTATAACCTCAGGATTCCATTGGGTTTTCGGTACAGGTAAGGCATGGCTGGCTCGGGCAAAGAAAACAAGGCCCTGGATCTCGCGGAGATCCGCAATCGTATCAACGACGTCGATGAGCGTATTCAGACGCTAATTAATGAGCGCGCGAAAATCGCGCAAGAGGTGGGCGTTGCAAAGGGTAAGCTCGCCTCGGCCGTCGATTATTACCGCCCTGAGCGTGAAGCAGAGGTCTTGCGCAATGTTCTCGAGCGCAATGACGGCCCAATACGCGACGAAGAAATGTTGCGGTTATTTCGCGAGATCATGTCGGCATGTCTCGCCCAGCAGGAACCGCTGAAAATCGGCTTTCTTGGTCCGGAAGGTACCTTTACGCAAACCGCCGTATTCAAACATTTTGGACATTCAGTCCGGGCGTTGCCATTCCATTCGATTGACGAGGTATTTCAGGAAGTCGAATGCGGCGCAGCAGATTTCGGCGTTGTCCCGATAGAGAATTCGACAGAGGGCTCCGTCAATAACACTCTGGATATGTTTCTTACGTCACCCTTGAAAATCGCGGGTGAGATCGAACTCAAGATCGAACAACACCTCATGGGAAAGATGCAGGGGCTCGAGAATATCGAGCGTATTTGTGCGCATGAACAGTCATTGGCGCAATGCCGTGGCTGGTTGCGGGAGTATTTGCCGCAGGTGGAACTCATCGGTATGTCGAGTAATGCGGCCGGCGCGCGACGCGCACGCGATGAAGACGGCACAGCGGCAATTGGCCCGGAAGTCGCTGCCGACGTTTACGAACTCAAGATCATGGTCAATAACATTGAGGACCGTCCAGACAACGCGACGCGATTCCTGGTGGTTGGCCGGAAACTGCTTGCGGCCAGCGGCAAGGACAAGACGACCATTTTGGTATCGACCAGCGATACCGCCGGCGGAGCTGGCGTGCTACACCATTTGTTGCTGCCGTTGGCAGAGCAGGGCGTCAGTATGACCCGAATCGAATCTCGTCCGTCACAGCGCAAGAAGTGGGACTACGTGTTCTTTATTGACATTGAAGGCCACGCGGAAGAATCGCCTGTATCAGACGCTTTGGCGAACCTTGAGAAAAACAGTTCATTATTTAGAGTGTTGGGTGCTTATCCCAAGGCGATTGGTTGACAGGCTTTCTGCATGGACTTCCAGGTTACTCCATCCAGTGTTCGCGATGCCTCCGTCACCGTACCCGGTGACAAATCGGTTTCGCATCGAGCGTTAATGCTCGGCAGCATTGCGGAGGGCCGTACGACGGTCAGTGGTTTCCTCGTAGGTGAGGATTGTCTGGCCACATTGGCGGCAATGCGAGCACTCGGGGTTGAGATTCAACAGCCAGGTGCGACTGATATTTTGGTCGAAGGCGTTGGTCTACAGGGTTTGAAAGCGCCTGCTGCCTACCTGGATCTCGGCAACTCCGGCACAGCGATGCGATTAATGGCCGGGCTCATGAGCGGCCAGCCATTCGACTGCGTATTAACAGGTGACGAATCGTTAACCGGTCGTCCGATGGGGCGAATCATCAAGCCGCTGATGGCAATGGGCGCAAGAATCGACAGTCTCGACGGCAAGCCGCCACTACAAATTCACGGAACAAACGCACTGCAAGCGATCGATTATGAATTGCCGATTGCGAGCGCGCAGGTCAAGTCAGCAGTGCTTTTGGCCGGTTTGTACGCAGATGGTACGACCAGCGTGACCGAGCCAGCAGTAACCCGGGATCATACTGAACGCATGCTGGGCTCGATGGGCGTGTCGGTTTCCACCGCGAATGGAAAAATCAGTGTGGCGGGTGGCCAACGGCTGCGCGGTTGTAATGTAAGAGTACCGGCAGATCTTTCGTCTGCTGCTTTCGTTATGTTGGCGGCGCTGTTGGCCGAAAATGCTGATATTCAGATTACCAATGTGGGTGTAAACCCAACGCGGACGGGCATAATCGACATCCTGCAAAGCATGGGAGCTGATATCACGCTTGATAACCCGCAGTTGCTTGGCGAAGAGCCCGTCGCCGATATTCGCGTACGGTCTTCGCGGCTGCAGGGTGGGCTGGTAGATCCGGCGTTAGTCTCGCTCGCAATCGATGAGTTTCCCGTATTGTTTGTGGCGGCGGCGGCCGCAAGCGGTACAACGGAGTTTTCCGGTATCGGTGAACTCCGGGTCAAAGAAAGTGACCGTATCGCGGCCATGTCAGAAGGACTGCGAAATCTGGGGATTCAGGTCGACGAGTCGGCCGATGGCGCGGTTGTGCATGGCGGTCAGTTTTCGGGTGGTACGGTACAAAGCCATGGCGATCATCGCATCGCTATGTCATTAGCGTTAGCGGGCACGGTCGCCAGCGACGAGGTGCTGGTAGAAGATGTGGCCGCTGTGGATACCTCTTTTCCCGGTTTTTGCGACCGTATGGCATCAATCGGCGCGAACATTCGCCCTGTGAATGAGTAACTAAGGTGACAGTGACCGTAACTCCCCCCGTAATCGCTATTGACGGACCGAGTGGTTCAGGCAAGGGCACCATCGCACGGCGAGTCGCGGATGTACTTGGGTTTCACCTGCTGGACAGCGGTGCGCTGTATCGCCTGACGGCCATTGCGGCGGGCGACCGCAGTATTTCGCTGGACGATGCGGTGGCTGTGGCGGAGATTGCCCGCGTGCTCGATGTCCAGTTTGACCGCGATGAGGACGGATCCGAGCGCATTTGGCTGTCAGGCCAGGATGTGACCGGTGAGGTCCGCAAGGAATCGACCGGGGCGGGAGCCTCAACCGTGGCAGCCCATGCAGCGGTTCGGGACGCACTTTTGGAGCGCCAACGGGCCTTCCAGAGGGCGCCGGGTCTGGTGGCTGACGGGCGCGATATGGGGACCCATGTGTTTACTTCCGCAGTGCTCAAAATTTTCCTTACAGCGAGTGCTGAGGAACGGGCCAAAAGGCGCTATAAGCAGTTGAAAGACAAGGGTATGGATGTTAGCCTTGCCGCGCTTTCACGGGACATAGAGGACCGTGACCGGCGGGATTCCGAGCGATCGGTAGCCCCGTTAAGGCCTGCAGCGGATGCCAGGATTCTGGATTCATCAGGTCAGTCCATCGAAGCTGTTACACAAACAGTCCTGGATTTGGTCGCAGAACTCTAAACTCCAGAAAAGGTAAATGGATAGGATCGGACAGGATGTTCGCTCCTTTTTTTGTTATGACCGTCGGTCGCAGGATGCATGTCGACGTTTGGGTGGGAACACAAGGTTCCCTTGGATTAACTAACATGTCTGAAAGTTTTGCTGAATTATTTGAAGAAAGTTTTGCCAGTAAACAAATAAAGCCGGGTTCCATCATCACCGGTATAGTGGTGGCAATAAATGACGATGTCGTCATCGTCAGCGCAGGCCTCAAGTCAGAGGCTGTTATCCCCGTAGAACAATTCAAGAATGACAAGCGTGACGCTGAACTCGCCGTTGGTGATGAAGTTGAAGTCGCACTGGATGCCGTTGAAGACGGTTTCGGTGAGACCAAACTCTCCCGCGAGAAAGCGATTCGTGCGCGTACCTGGATTGACCTTGAGAAAGCCTTTGAAGAAGGTGCCGTTGTTGAAGGCATCATCAATGGTCGCGTCAAGGGTGGC
>CAYWBZ010000100.1:0-8363 GCA_964456535.1 uncultured Woeseiaceae bacterium
ATCAGAGTGACCATTGTGTCCTTACGGACACCATCTTCTGCCGCTGCAGCCTGGCCTTCGTCCGAGCTGAGCATCGCATTCAGCGCGTCCATATCTCTAACACCGATGACCAGTCCGGTCAGGTTCGGATTATCAGAACTGCGAAAGGTGTGCACCTTCGCTGCGCCATTATCCGTAAATAACTTGTGGCGGCTGTCTTCACCTGTCCAGGCGGCCATCCATTTATCAGCATCATCAACTTCATGCGTGATCAAGAGATGGGTCATTGCCATCTTGTGTTTCTTCGGTTGTGGCATCGAGTCATTGTTAAAGATGTCATTGGCAATGAGCCACTCGCCATCATCACCGCGACGCCAGGTCTCGATGTACTTGCCGGTGCCAAGCTGTTCGCCACCAGCCTCTACAGTGAAAGTGCCAACAATATAACCAACATCGCCAGAAACAGTCGCCTCGACGATAGTGGTGACACCACTCTGACCAGCATCGATCATGGCGCCAAATGCGGCACGTGCGCCGTCACGACCAACGGTCATTTCACCGCCGGGTGGCAGCAGGCGGGCGTCCTCTGCATACAGGTCTACGAGCGCGTCGATGTCTTTTGAATTCAACGCGGCTTCCCAGGCATCCGAACCTGCTTCAATGCCGGCAGTGTCGGTTGATGGTGCACTTTGGCCGCAAGCGGCTATCAGCAGCAACACGGGGAGTATGGAAATTAGTCGTTTCATGATCGATTCCTCTGCAGTTTCTTGATACTCCTAATCCTAGCAGGGTTTTAGCAAAAAAAAGCCCCGCACTGGGCGGGGCTTTGAATGGTATTACCTGAGTATTTTATTTGCCGAAGTAAAAACGGCCACTCAATGTGTAAGAAGAAATGTCATCGCTCCAGCTGCCGCCGAGGCCAAGTGCAAAAGCGTCGTTGAAGCTGTAGAGACCACCGATCGAGACAGCAGTGTCATCGCCACCGTCACCGTAATCCACGAAATCGATTCCGGCGTTTAGCTCAAGGTCTTCGTTCGCGGCATAACGCATGCCAACGCCAAAGCCATAGCCGGTGTCATCATCGCCGGGAAATCCGGGTACGTCGAGTTCAATGTACTGATAAGAGAATCTTGCAAACAAATCGACAATGTCTGACATCTCTGTGTTGTAGCCGATGCCAGCACCAAATCTGCTTACATCAACCCCGAAGTCGAGGCCGACAGTTTGATAGTCGCCGAAAACATGCCAGTCCGGGTTAATCGCGAACGATCCGGACATGCCAATACCGTCACCATCGACACTGATATCGTCAAGTTCGACATTGCCGTAGTTAAGTTGCAAATAGTTGTAATCAAAACCCTGCGCGCTGGCGGATGCCGAGAACACGAGAAGTAGTAGTATTAATGATGAACGCAACATTACGTTCTCCTTTGATATGCCCAAGATGTGCGCATGCTAATCGTGTCCACGAACGGAATCGTGCCGTGGTTCACACATTTGCGACGCGTGCGCATATTGTCTAATAACGAATGTGAATGCTACCTGAATTGCTTTAGTAGGCGTCACTCGTGGCCACTCCACCCCGGGCCACGCACGGCCCGGCCAGGTGTGGCACCAGTATGTTCACCGTCCTTTAGCACTTGCTCGCCGTTGACGAAAACGTGGACCATACCGGTCGCGTACTGATGTGGCTCCACAAAAGTCGCATGGTCCTGAATCGTTTCAGGATCAAACACGACCACGTCAGCATAAAAGCCTTGCTTCAATTCGCCGCGACGATCGATTCTCATGTTGTGAGCCGGCAATGCGGCCAGTTTTCGAATGGCGTCCTGCAGTGTGATGACCTTCTCGTCACGAACGTATTTGCCTAACACGCGTGCGAAGCTACCGTAGGCACGTGGGTGCGGGTTACTGTTCAGGAACACGCCTTCGGGAGCCTGTGATGCCGCGTCTGAATTGAAGCTTACCCAGGGGAGGGCGACCGCTCTGCGTACGATGTCCTCGGACTGTGTGAAGTAGACCGTTCCTATTCGACTGCCATCTTCGATGATGAGGTCCATGATCGTTTCCTCGGGCGTCGTGCCCCGCATGGCCGCGACCTCGGCAACTGTTTTGCCGGTTAGGTGTCTCAATGCTTCATTCTTGAAGCTGACCATAAGAATGTTGTCCGGTGTTCCCGGCGCCAGAAACATGTTTTCCCAGTCGTCGGATGGTGTGTTCATTTCACGAATGATTTGCTCGCGTGTTGCGGGGTCACTCATGCGTTCCAGCGATGCCTCGAAACCGCCTTCCTGTACCCAGGGCGGTATCGTGACGTTTAAACCGGTTGAACCGGCCGGGTAGGTGTAGACGTCGGCCGTTATCTCAAGACCCTGTGCCCTGGCGTCCTCGACCATTGTGATGGCCTCGTCGAACCGTGGCCAGTTAGCTTGTCCCGACGACTTGAGGTGGTAGATCTCTGCACGAATGTTTGCCTCTTGTGCAATCGTTAACAGCTCGGCGACGGCCGCAACCATGTGTGCGCCTTCGTCACGCATGTGTGAGACGTACATACCGTCGTACTCAGCGGCCACCTTTGAGAGGGCAATCAATTCTTCGGTTTCTGCAAACAGGCCAGGCGGATACATCAACGACGACGCCACGCCCAAAGCTCCGTCTTCCATGGCTGCTCGTACGAGCGCACGCATTTCGTCGAGTTCTTCGGGTGTTGGTGCACGGTCTTCATGCCCGATGACATACTCGCGCGGTGTTGCTGAACCGATGAAAGAAGCAACGTTAGGCGAGATCCCACGTCGTTCCAGATAGTCGAGATATTCCGCGAGCGTCGTCCACTCGACGTCGTATTTGATATCGCCCTGATCGCTGCCCATCTCTGCTTTCATGGTGTCGTTCAGTGGACCCATGGAATGACCTTCACCCATGATTTCGAGAGTTACACCCTGGCGAATGTCGCTTTGTGAGCGACCGTCTTCGATCAACGATTCGTTGGACCAGGACATCATGTTCACGAAACCAGGTGCGACAGCGAGGCCACTCACATCGATTTCCATCGCCGCTTCAGCTTTACCAATATTGCCGAGCGCGACAATCTTGTCGCCATCAATGGCAACGTCGCCGACAAACGGGTCTCCGCCACTACCATCGTAAATAGTTCCGCCACGCAAGATGACGTCGTGTGAGGCTGGCGGCGTACAGGCCGTCAGCATTCCACAGATCATTAAAGTGCTGGCAGTCAGCCGGACGATGCGATTGTTCGAGCTCATGGTTATCCCCTGTGGTTATGGGGACATTGTACGATCATGCAGCCAGTAGCTCACCCGTTTTCAGGTAATGATTCATCGCTGCTTCCCAGCCGCGCATGAAGTTTTCGTACCACTCGGTTGTGAAACTCTCCAGGAACGCATCACCGTCAGCGCCCAGTGAAGTAAATTCGTAGGATATTTGAGCCCTGGTATCGGTATCGCCTGACGCAGTTAACGAGATCACCAGCTTCCCAACCGTCAGGCCCGGTGTCACTTTGTACATTTCCACCTGAAAGTCGTCAGGAGCATGTCGCGTGACAATCCAGATAGAGGGGTTCTTCGTGCCGGCTGCAGGTGGCGTCTGGAACATGCACTCCAGCTCAACCAGGCCCGTTGTTGATATCACCCAGTCTATCGACCAGCCCGGCGCCCAATCGAGCTCGCCTACGGGGCAAAGTAACGGGAAGACCTGCTCCGGCCGGCCATTGATGGATTGTGTGTAGGAATGTTTGACGCGGTTTGGCGTATGGATACCGGATGGCGTGTCTTGCTGGCTCATTTTGTGACTCCTTGCTTCGATTTGAGGGCCCGGTTGGCCCCGACGAACACAAAGGCTAAACTATGAAGCTATAGACAGGTCAAGACAGGCAGTGCATCAATGCTAACGATCAGCAAGCTGGGAAAACGGTTCGGCCTGTCGCGTGCCACCATTCTCTACTACGAGCGCGAAGGTTTGCTGGAACCGGCGAGTCGCGCGGCAAACGGTTACCGCTGGTATGGCGACAAGGAGGTCGAGCGGCTGATGCAGATCGTAGGCTTCAGGTCCTATGGGGTTCCGGTACGCGATATTCGCGATCTGCTGGCAAGGAACAGCGACCAGGTGCACGAGCAAATACTTCGCAAGCGCTTCGCCCAGATGGAAACAGAGATTCAGGATTTGCGGCGCCAGCAACAGGCATTGTTGGCCATCCTCGAGCAGGGCCAGGACTCACCGCAACCTGCGATGAGCAAGGAGCGGTGGGCTGGCATCATGGCTGCCGCCGGTATGAGCGACAATGATATGCGTATCTGGCATCGCGAGTTCGAAGCTCGTGAACCTCAGGCTCACCAGGAATTCCTTGAGTCGCTTAATCTCGACACTGTTGAAATTGAGCGTATCCGTCGGTTGTCGCAAGCTAAGGAAAAAGGTTAGCCAGTTCCAAACGGTTTCTGACGCCCGATTTCCTGAACAGGTTGTGGTTGTGATCTTTGACGGTCGCGACTGAAATAAACAACTCATCAGCGATCTCTTGGTTGGTCTTGCCAGCCTTGATCAGCATTACGATTTCTCGTTCACGTTTCGTTATTCCCAGCAACTCGAACCTCTCCAGATTGGACACCGGTTGCAGTGGTCGAAACCACTTTATCCAAAGCAGTGGAAATACATTGAAAAGGATAAGGAACCCGCCATTTGCGAGTATCTGAACCAGCTTTTGAGGGCCGGGCTGCAACCAGCCCATTACAAGCGTTGCCAGTACGATCCCAAACAAACAAAGATGGTAACCGCCAAACATCAGGATCGACTTGCGCCGGTCACCACCACCGAGCTTGATTGCGGTGAACATCAACTGAAGAGTCACACACAGCGCACCGCCAATAATCAGAGTCTCCAGCACCATAATCACAATTTGATTCAAGAATCCATAACGCAGGAACGACACCACTGCCGTGACGCCGAAATAGCCTAGAAAAACTACCACAGCCGCTATGGCGAGTAGGCGACGGCGACGATATGGAGCAACGTCGGCAGGCATTGTTTTGTTCATCAATATGAACGCATACAGCCAGCCGAGCTTTACTGCAGCCATAACAATCAATATTCCTGGAAGAACAAAGGGAGGAGGCGTCAAGTCGTCAGTCTGAAACCGAAGTTGCAGATAGCGGAACACGAGTCCGGCAAGAATTAGCAAATTGAAAAGCAGAATATTGGTGAGAAAATAGCGGAAGAACTCGGGTTGGCGACCCTGTAAATAAGTGACCGAGACGATGCTGGTAACCAGTCCGGTCGCCAGTGCCAAAATGAGCACTACCAATGATAAATGTTCTGCCATGAGCTGATGATATAGCACAGCCAGGAATGACCCTACCCAAACTATAGTTGGGTTAGCGCCAAACCCGCCTTTCTGCGGATGGGTTAGTGCTTCCCTGAGGGCAATACTCCGCCGTGAATCTCCCCAAGCGAGACAACGAAGGAGGCTTTGACATGAATACCATAAGCACACAAGCATCACGGCAAAGAGCTGTCATCCAGATCTCAACCGCGATGGCAGCCATCATTCCGATGTTCGCACTGACCGTCTGGATGTATCAAATCAGGGACAGCACTCCGGGGCTAAATGAATTTTTCCTGGGACCATTGCTGTTCGGCGGCAGCATGATTTTCTGGCTGCTCTTCCTGCACATCGTGGTGTGCCGTGACAGCATGAAATCCCTGGGATTCAATACCGCTGGATTCTGGGTCGATATGATGATTGGGTGTGGTCTGGGTGCTGGGCTGCTGCTGCTTAAGATGTTGATGCAACCCATGCTCAACAGCCTGTTTGAAACCCAGGAACCCAGCACAGAAATAATTCAACTGATCCATGGTGTCGCCAGCGACCCATGGTTGCTGGCCCTGTGGTTGGGACCGGTCGTTTGGATTGGCATAGCTGGATTTGAAGAGTTGTGGCGCGTTTTCGTATTGCGCAGATTCTGGAACGTATTTTCCGGTATTGGTGGTAAGTGGATGGTGCTATTACTGGTCTCTGTACTTATTGGTCTCGCTCACGGTTACCAGGGACCGGCAGGTATCCTGTCCATAGGCTTCAAGTCTATCTTGATGGGGTGGTTCTTCATGGCTACCGGCCGCACCAGAGCTTTAATCGTGAGTCATGCCATCTACGACTCGGTGCAAATTGTCATGGCTGTTGTTGCAATTCGAGGGCCCTACTAGTCAGCGGAACTGATGGTCGACGCGTTTTGAGTACGAACAGATTACCCGCCAGCACAAATGACGTGCCGATGATAATCGTTGCGTCGATTTCGAGTCCTTCGAACAGGGCTGACAATATCAGGGCAACAACCGGGAACATGATGGTCGCGTAACCTGCCTTCGGTGCACCGATTCGACCGAGCAAAGTCAGGTAGGCGCCGAACGCTACAATCGATCCAAATACGGTCAGGTATGCCAGAGAGACGACATAGCCAGTCGTCCATTCGAAATTGAACTCCTGACCATTGAAGAGTGCAATAGCGCCGATCACAAGGGCGCCGTAAAACATTCCCCACGCGTTCGTCTGGACAACGGGCAACTTCTCTTTTTGTGTTGCCTGCGACACCATATTGCCGAGTGAGGCTATAAATGCGGCAAGCACCGCAATGAACGAGCCGAAAAATACCGTGTCCGAGAACGAGACTTCCCTGATCTGTGGGGCAAACAGGTAGAAGATGCCGATTGCTCCGAGCAGGGCACCGAACAAAACACCGCGGCCCGCTTTAATTCCAAAAAACAGTCGCGCATTGATGATGTTCATCCACACCATTGACGAGAATGCGATCGCAGCCAGTGCCGAGGTAATGTAGAACATCGAGCGATAGGACAAGATGTAGTTAACACCGAATAACAAGAGTCCGAGCAGGAAGAACGCGACGTGATTGCGCAATGGAAAGCGCAGACTTTGGCCGCGGTATTTACTCCATGCAAATAACAACAATGATGCGGCACCGTAGCGATACACGAGCGACACCTCCGGCGCGACAACACCAAGCTGGAACTCGATGGCGAACCAGGTGGAACCCCAGATCAGTACAGCTAGTGCATAGAGTGAAGTGTTATTCATCTGGATCCCCCGCAATATTTTTCACGCAGAGCGTCTTCGGCGATTCGTCGGCTCAAGTCCCGGTAACGATGAATTCGCATCGGCGATGCCAGAATGCGGTCCACCAGGATGCTCCACCTGGAAGGGTGCTGAACCGGCAAGTTGAATCGCGCTGAGCGACTTTCAATGTTGCAGTGTTTTTTTGAGTTCATGACGGTTGCCTCTGGCTTGCTTGAATCTGCAGTTGACTTTACGGATTTTTTGGTGATATAACAGATACAGTTTTTAAGAAATAAGACCTATACAGTTATGCTAAACGTCGACAAACAGAACGACACCTTCCTGTACCGCCAAGTCATTGAGTTAATTACGGAAAATATGGACACCGGGACGCTACTTCCGGGTGATCGCCTGCCGTCTTTACGAAAAATGAGCAAGACGGCAGGGGTGAGTATCCCCACGGTTCGACAGGCATACGTCGAACTCGAGCGCCGCCGACGCGTCGAATCACGGCCTCAATCCGGTTTTTACGTGCGACATCAGGCCGCCAATGACATCGTCCGTGCCATGCGCACTACAGCGTTGAAGCCGGTGCCGCTGCGCTGCCGCTCATTGATGGAACGCGTTTATGACGGCATCAATAATCCGGACCTGGTGCCGTTGGGAATTGCCAATCCATCGATGGCGAAGCCGGCAGCCAAGACGCTGCATCGCACCATGAAAAGAGTCATGGCGAGGGCCGAAGAACGCAGCCTCGGCTACGCATCGACTTTGGGCGAGCCAGCATTGCGCCGGCAGATCGCTTATCACTACCTCGACACGATAGGAGTGCAGGTTGAGCCTGATGAAATTTGCATCACCAACGGTGGGCAGGAAGCACTGCTGCTGGCATTGACGGCAGTGGCATCAAAAGGCGATGTCATCGCCGTCGAGACGCCGACTTATCATGGCATGCTGGAGCTCATCGACAGTCTTGGCATGCTGGCGGTTGAGGTTGAGACCTGCCCTGAAGAAGGCGTGGTAACCGCTGTTCTGGAACGTACGTTTATTAAATACCCCGTCAAAGCGTGCATGTTCTCGACTACCTTGGGCAACCCCCTCGGCGTAACAATGCCGGACGTTGACCGCGAAAGACTGGTTGGACTGCTAGAGAAGTACGATGTCGCATTGATTGAGGATGACGTATACGGTGATCTGCGTTTTGATGGCCAGCGTCCGGTCCCGGCACAGTTTCTTGGCGGCAAAGCTCGTAT
This sequence comes from uncultured Woeseiaceae bacterium, assembly GCA_964456535.1. Classification (GTDB taxonomy): domain Bacteria; phylum Pseudomonadota; class Gammaproteobacteria; order Steroidobacterales; family Woeseiaceae; genus UBA1847. Next base: position 8,311 of record CAYWBZ010000100.1, read on the forward strand.
CCTGACTTGCGGTTCGTTTTCGAAAACGGCCGCATCAGGTTATCGAATCGGTT
>CAYWBZ010000101.1:0-8186 GCA_964456535.1 uncultured Woeseiaceae bacterium
TGGGCAAGTCGGGTGACTTGCTGGTGCTGGATCCAAACAACGAGTTCTTCCGCTACCTGAATCAGTCGAGTGGTGAGCGATAGCTACCGAGATTTTCACGGCATTGGCGCTTGTCCTCATAATCGAGGGCATGTTGCCGTTTATATCGCCGAGAAAATATCGTGAGCTGGTGGCGGAAATCGCACAACTGGGAGACAATCATATCCGGACTATAGGTCTGGTTGTGATGATCATCGGGCTCGTAACCCTGTTCCTGATTCGCGGATAAAGAGCAGCAATACCATGGGAAAAAATGTAGTTGTCATCGGTACCCAATGGGGCGACGAAGGCAAGGGAAAAATTGTGGACCTGTTAACGGAACGTGCGGCTGCGGTTGTGCGATTCCAGGGTGGTCACAATGCCGGTCATACACTCGTTATTGAAGGCAAGAAGACTGTCTTGCATCTTATCCCTTCAGGGATTCTTCGCGATGGTGTCAGTTGCCTTATTGGTAACGGCGTTGTGCTGGCCTTGGACGCGTTGGTAGAGGAAGCAGACGCGTTGATCAAGAGCGGCGTTCCCGTTTATGAACGGCTGAAGATCAGTCCAGGATGCCCTTTGATCTTGCCATCGCACGTTGCACTCGACGCCGCACGAGAAAAGGCCCGTGGATCAAGCGCCATTGGAACGACAGGGCGCGGTATCGGACCTGCTTATGAAGACAAAGTATCGCGACGTGCACTGAAGGTCTCTGATCTTTTCGTTCGCGAGACATTCGCATCAAAACTCGGCGAAATTCTCGACTATCACAACTTCCTTCTGAAAAACTACTACGGTGCGGAACCCGTCGACTTTGCGAAAACGCTCGACGAGGCACTGGGCTACGCCGAAATTATTACACCGGTTACGGCAGATATTACTCAGATACTTCAGGACCTCGCCGATTCGGATAAGAGCATTCTGTTCGAGGGCGCGCAGGGCAGTTTCCTGGATATCGATCACGGCACATACCCGTTCGTTACTTCTTCAAATACAGTTGCCGCTGCAGCGAGTACGGGCACGGGTATTGGACCGCGTAATCTGGATTACATCCTTGGCATCGTGAAGGCGTATACGACGCGTGTTGGTGCCGGGCCGTTCCCGACGGAATTATTCGATGATGACGGCGCACATCTCGCACGAGTCGGTGCCGAGTTCGGTGCGACCACAGGACGGCCACGCCGCTGTGGCTGGTTCGATGCAGTGGCTTTGCGCCGCTCGATTATCAACAGCAGCGTGTCGGGCTTGTGTGTAACCAAACTGGATGTACTCGACGAGCTCGAAACCATTCAGATCTGTGTCGGATATACGATCGACGGCGAGTCTATTCCCGGGCTGCCCGTTGTTGTTGATCGATTCGCAAAGTGTAAGCCGGTTTACGAGGAATGGTCAGGTTGGCAGGAGTCTACAGTCGGCGTTACAAACTATGATGATCTGCCGCAAAAAGCTCGCGACTATCTGGCGCGTATAGAAGAACTCGCTGGCGTTCCTGTGGACATTATTTCGACCGGTCCGGATCGTGAACAAACGATTATTAAGACGCATCCCTTCGGCTGAGACGAGCTAAACCCAGCAGTCCGAGGAGAAACCAGAGGTCGAGTGCTCCGCCGCCCGACCCGCCGGCAGACCCGCCGCCAGACGTTGACGACACAGTGACGTTTACAGTCGACGTATCGGTGAGGCCGCCAGCATCAGAAACTTCCAGCTCGAAGCGGAATATTGTGGCAGAACTAACCGTTGGCGCACTGAAGCTTGCGCTTGAGGTACCAGCGTTGGATAACACCACGATCGGGCCAAGCGTCTGTGACCAGGCGTAGGACAAGGTATCTCCGTCCGGGTCATTGGATGCTGCACCGTTAAGCGTAACCGTTCTGCCACTGCTCACAGATTGACTGCTTCCGGCAACCGAGTTGGGCGCGCTATTCGATCCGGTGCCGTCCAGGATATCGACGCGAAGACTTGCATTGGGACCTAAGCTGCCGCCGGTCGCGTTACTCAGGCTGAGCTCGAAGAACTCATTCGCTTCGCCGCTGCCGTCGTCAACGATTGCGTATTCAATCCACTTGGGATTTGCGTCTCCATCAGCCCAGCTCACCGAACCGGTGGCAGTTCCGGAATAATCAGCGCCACTCGAGGCATCACCAGCGACCACATTGAAGTCAACGCTCAATGCGCCGCTCGCGCTGCCTGAGCGCTTGATCACTGCGACCGCCGTACCGAAGCCACGTTCGGCGATTGAGAGATTCGGAGATGAGAATTCTACAACGCTTAAGTCACCCGGATCGCTGATGTACGCGCTGGCGATGCTGGGTGACGACAGTGTGGCGCCGCCTGTCGGTGCACTTAGCTTGATAAGAACACGCTCAAGGCCTTCAACAGCACCGTCGTTCGTCAGGCCGAGATTGATCGTACGTGTGCTGCCGTCGCCGTCAGCCCAGTTGAGGACACCTCGTGTTGCCGCAACGTCACCCATATCGGCGGTCGCACCGAGCACTTCCCAGGTAACGCTGGTCGCACCTTGCGAACCAACGGTGCGTTGAACAACGATGCCGAGTGATTGTGTTTCGTCGGCACCGAACGTATCTGCCGTAAATGACAAAGTACCCTCTGCAACATCCAGCGTGTTATCCGCGACCATATAGAAGCCGCTATCAATATCGCTTAACGCGATATTGCCGCTGGGCAGGAACGGATACGCACCCCAGTTTCCGGGAAAGCCGGTCGCGTCTGAGGCAGGGTAGGTGTCGAAGCGACCTGCGGAGACGGGATTCGCTGGGTCACTGATGTCGAGAATCGTAAGGCCGCGCGTGTAATTCGACATGTAATATCGATTGCCGCGAACAAACCCATTGTGATCAATTGCCCTGGTCGGACCCGTCCAGGAGCCAACCAGCGATGGTGCGGTCAGGTCTGAAATTGAAAGCACGCGCAACGTCGTCGCAAGGCCCCGGTCCCGCTCATCCAGTTCGTCCTGGACGAACAGAAACTGTTGGTCCTCCGATGGCCATCCCGAATGTGTGTAGCCCGAATTATTGTACGGCAACTGGCTGAGTCGGGTCGGGCTGAGGGGGGCGCTTACGTCCCAGATATCCACGCTGGATTCATTGAAATCAAACAGGATGTCGCAGTGATCGGAACCACCTGCGTTAACGCACTGAGTATCTTTGCGGGCATCGGTCACGACCATTGACGCCCCGTCATGCATGTACAGTCGATTGCCACCGGGTTGATCATTTGGTGTGTTTGGTGTGGCACTGAAGGCAGGGCTCGCAGGGTTCGAGAGAGCATAAGAGCGATAGCGACCATCACTCAAGTTCGAACCGGCAAGAATCAACGTCGGCGCGTTGCCGGTAATCGAAATACCGGTGCTGAAGTCGGTATCCAGCAGATAAACATTGTGAGCTTCGGCAAAATCACTTGGGTAGCTGATTCGTGCAATGCGATGCGGAAGCTGGCTCAGGTCGATGATAAACAACCCGTCCGATGCATTGTCCGCAGTTATATAGGCGTACGCATTCCAGCGACTGTTGGTCGCGTTCCAGAACTGGTGAACCTTTATGTCGCGCCACGTCGTCGACTGTCCGTTAACGAAGCCAACTTCGCGTGGATTTTCCGCGTCGGTGACATCGAAGACGGCTGTGCCTGAACTGTAGCCAACGATGGCGTACTCGCGGTGCGTATTGAGGTCCATAAAACCCCAAATATCGGCACCCCGCGCGCTCGGAGTTCTGTCCGCCACATGAGCCAGCAAATCGACGTTGTTGCACGGAAAGCTACCCGCGAATCCGCCAACGCAGGCCGTCGCAGCGGCACTGGATTGCAGGCTTAGTTGAGTTTGCACCGCGGCCTGATTCAGACCTTTGCTGTCGGCTATAACGCGGAAGCCTTTCGCTTCCAGATCCGCGGCAAATTCAGGTGCAACACCGATCAGGGTTGAGCGAGAATCAACGGCGTAACTGCCGCGTACATCGATCGCGCCACTCAACAAATAGACAGCGTCGGCAACGTTGGATAATTCAAACGAGCCGCCTCCTACCCTGATCTGACCATTCTTGCCGACCTGTCCCAGGGCATAAGCAATTGTCCGGCATGGGGCAGTCACCGACTGGCAATTACCAATGTCGCTGCCTGTCGCCACGACGAAAAGCGGAGGCTCGTCACTGTCGGCCATCGCGGCGCTACCGAACGACAATACGGCCAGGGCCGTAATGGCGGGTAAGAAAATACGTGTCATATGGGGAACCGAATCCTTACAGAAGTCCCTATAATAGCTGTTCATACCGTTCTACGACCCCTGCCGATCGACATTTTGTGAAATCGAACTCTTTGACATTCAAAGCGGGCGCTGGTGCCCTTAACTCCGTTAAAAAACACGGATTCGATATATCGACCATCGGAACGATAGCGGGGGCGTCTGGTGGCGCCAAATGGCTGGTTCTCAGCCAGCTTGATCGAGCAATTCTATCGAATCTTGTGCCAAAACTTGAGGGTCCGGTGCATCTGCTGGGTACATCGATCGGTTCCTGGCGATTCGCGTGTTACGCACAGAATGATCCAATTGCCGCAATCGAGCGCTTTGAGTCTGCTTACATCGAGCAAAGTTTCAGTGAGAGCCCGGATGTTCATGAGATAACGGCGACGAGCCGGGAGATTATGGGGCTTCTCCTTGGCGAGCGGGGCGTGGAAGAAATTCTTAGCCACCCGGTTTTTCGTACCCATGTGATGGCCGTTCGTAGCAAACATATTCTCGCGACTGAAATGCGTTTATTACTGGGCCTTGGCCTCATGTCCGCTGCGAGTTTGAATCTTATTAGCCGCAAGACATTGGGGCTGTTCTTCGAGCGCGCGTTATTCTATGACGCACGTGAGCTGCCACCCTTTTTCAACGTGACAGGGTTTCCGCTGCAGCAGATTCCTTTAAGCCCGAGCAATCTCGAAGATGCGGTCGTTGCGACCGGATCAATCCCGCTGGTACTAACCGGTGTGCGTGATATCGATGGTGCCACGCCCGGTGTTTATCGTGACGGTGGAGTGATCGATTATCACCATGATCTGCCGCACAGCGCGGAGGAGCGGTTGACGTTATATCCGCATTTCTATGATCGAATTGTGCCGGGCTGGTTTGACAAGAAACTCGGCTGGCGCCGGCCACATCCGGAGCATGTCGACAGAACAATATTGATCAGTCCGTCTGCCGAATTTGTATCGCGCCTGCCGAACGCGAAGATTCCGGATCGCAGTGACTTTGTGAACTACTCACAATCTGAGCGACAAAAGGCCTGGCGGGACTGCACATTGGCTTGCGAGGAGCTGGCCGACGAATTCAACGAAGTACTGGAGAGAGATCAGCTGGCAGCACGGCTGCAAGCGCTGTGATAGGCTGATCGCCGAAAAAAAAAACAAGACAGAACAACAAGAGGGGAATCCCAACATGAGCGATACCACTATCGGTCGCCCGTATCCTGAACTCACCTGGGTCGCATTAGTCGTCGGCTGGTTTATCGGCGTGATACTTGCCGGATCAATCGGCTATGCGTCGTTGGTTCTCGGATTTTCGATCGAGGGCTCCGAGCTCGCCGCCATCCTCGGCTTCGGCATCTTGCGTGGCATGTTGCGTCGTAAGAGCATCATTGAAAATAACATCGTGCAAACCATCGCGAGCGGTGTGAATGGTGCGGCATCGGGAATGATGTTTTCTGTCCCCGCGATCTTTCTGCTTGGTTTCGGTGATCAGTTCGATCCCGTGGTACTGACTTTTGGTTGTATCGCAGGTGCCTATCTCGGCATTGCGTTCATCATTCCGCTGCGTAAGCACATGATCGACTATGAGCGACTCACCTATCCGGGTGGTGTTGCCGTGGCAACGATTCTGAAGTCGCCAGGCGCGGGTGTTCGTAAAGCGATCGTCTTGTTGATAGCCGCTGCGGTTGCGGCGGGTACTCACGTCCTGACCATCAAGACGGGCGTTGATAACTGGAATGTCGGCGCAATTTTCAGCATGCCTGAGTATATGAATGGTATCTGGTACCTGTCTTTGATGACTATCGGTGTCGGATTTATTGCGGGAAGAGGCGGTGTCGCGTTCATCATCGGCGGGTTTGTTGCGTATTGGTTTATCTCACCCATGCTCTCTGCTACGGGCAGTTTTCCGGCGGACGCCGGCGGCGAGATTATTAATACGCCGGGGCCGTTACGCCTGTTGCTGTATCGGCCACTCGGTATTGGCATGCTCATCGGTGGGGCTGTCATGGGCGTGATCCTGGCATTCCCCTTGATTAAGACTGCGATCAGCTCCATGCAAAAGGCAGCAAAGGTCGCATCGTCAGTTTCGAGTGACGAAATGCCGATTAAACTTTTGTATTTCGCTATCGGTGGTGCGGTTATCCTGCTCACCTACATGGCCGTGACCTCTGTAGAGACTGTGGGCCTTATTCGTGGCATCGGAATGGCACTGGTCGGCACGCTCTGGATCTGGATGTCAGGCATTATCCTGTCCGAAGCAATCGGCCGGACCAATTGGTCGCCGCTATCTGGCATGACGCTGGTGGGTATCACGTTGTTGATCATCGTGACTTATGGCACGGGTATGAATCGCGGTGATTCAATCATCGCAGCAGTCATGGTGGGCGCTGCGACTTGTGTGGCCATGTCACAGGCGACAGACCTGATGCTGGACCTCAAGACTGGCTATCTTGTAGGTGCTACGCCGCGCATGCAGCAGCTCGGTCAGTTTGCTGGCGCGTGGCTTGGCCCCATCGTGGTCATCCTTGTCATATTCGTCCTGCATAACGCAGAAGGTTACGGACTCGGCAGCGACAAGTTGCCGGCACCGCAGGCACAGGCGCTGGCGAGTACGATCGACGGCATTATGGGTGGCGATGTCCCGGCCCAGAAATACGCAGCGGGTGCCATGCTTGGCGGCATCCTGTCCGCCTTGATGGGTGGTTTGGGTATTACGGTTGGTCTGGGGTTCTATCTGCCTTTCAACATTGTACTGACGTACTCACTGGGCACGCTGGCTCGGGAAGTATCAGATCGCATCAAGGGCAATACCTGGAGCGAGGAGGTGGGCATTCCAATTGCCGCCGGCCTGATTGTCGGTGAGGCGCTGGTCGGCGTCGGTAACGCAGCATTTATTGTCCTAACTTCGTAACTAAGGAGTAAAACGATGAAAAATCTTGGATACTTTTTGGTTGTGGCAGGCTTTCTTGGTGGTGCATTCACTACGTCCCTGGACGTACAAAATGTCGACTGGACACTTTTTGGTGTGGCCGCGGCAGCAGGAATTATCGGCCTGATTATTTATAAGCAGCAAGTCGGTGCACTGGCGCGCTCTGAATCAGTACTCGAAACCAATCGTGTCGAACTTCGTGAGTCGATCGCAAATGTTGTTGAGGACCTTCGCTCAATTAATGAAGGTGAACTGACACGGGGTGCGGTACTGCGTGATCGGATTGATCTGAAGCTTCGAGAGGATTTGCGACGCTTCGCCGATGCACGTGAAAGTATGGTGCATCTGTTCGGTCTGCAGACCTACGCGGACATCATGAGCAATTTCGCGGCTGGCGAACGCTACATCAATCGAGTGTGGTCGGCATCAGCCGATGGCTACGATGAGGAAGCGGATACCTATCTGAAGAAGGCCGCCGTGCAGTTCGATGAAGCCAAGAAACAGCTGTTGAAAGCGGCCGACAGTATCGCCTAGCCTCTGGCACAGCGCGACAATAACTCTTGCTGCAGAATATCGACATCCTCATTCATGAGGTGGTCGGTGTTGTCTTTCCAGCCGCTGAGCATCGCGATGGTTTTTTCGTTAACCAGTAGATAGTCGTCTGTAGACTGTTCACCGACATCCCAGCCGGGGATAGCGATAACCGAACGCACACGAATTTTATGACCGAGCAGCTGGCGAAACTCTTTTTGCAGGCGAGAAGTTTTGACGGCGATGTCGACGATCGAATGACTGGATTTACTGTTGGAATATTCGATCGCGTTGTCCCGCAATCGAGCGTGTGCTCGTTTGCCCGATCGCCGCGCAACCACGTTAACGGCGTAGATTCCCTTCTGCCCGATTATCACGTGATCAACGACACCGGCGGTCGTTCCAACATCATGAAATACGCGCGTGCCCTGAACGGACATCTGTTGCAGTTGATGTCCAATCGCGA
>CAYWBZ010000102.1:0-8070 GCA_964456535.1 uncultured Woeseiaceae bacterium
TTCCAATACTGGTTCTGCTCGGCGTCTGTATCGTTCCGTATTTTCTCTATGACACGCTGATGATTTTCGAAGCATTTGGCCTGGCTGTTGTTAGTGCCATGGTGCTATCGATTATTCGCGGTATGAAGGTATCGGATGCTTTCGACGGTCTGATCGAAGGCATCAAGGGAGTTACCGTCGGCGCAATTATCCTGGCGCTGGCCGTAACTCTCGCGAAAGTGTCTGAAAGTCTGGGCGCTTCCGCCTATGTTATTGAGTACACATCTGAATTCCTGACCACGGTGCCATTCATTCTGCCGGGCCTGCTGATGGTTATTTGCATGGTCGTATCATTTTCGGTGGGTTCTTCGTGGGGGACCTATGCTGTGGTTTTTCCGATCGCGCTGCCGCTTGTGTATGCGATATCTCCGGACGCAATGTTCATGGTGCTCGCCTTCGGCGCGATCATGGGAGGGGCTGTATTCGGTGACCAGTGCTCGCCAATATCCGACACCACAATCCTGTCTTCACTCGCCTGCGGTTCCGACCTGATGGACCACGTCTACACACAATTGCCGCTGGCCCTGACGGCGGCTGGCATATCAATTGCCCTCTATACCGCCGGAGCACTGTTCCTGACCGGCTGATGTTATATAATCGCCGCCCACCGTCGGGCACTGAGCCCAAACAATCTATTTTCAAACCTCCGGAGCAGTAAGTTGAGTCGGGACCAAAAGTTTTTTGATATGTATTCCCTCGTTATCGGCGTCCTCGTCGTGATCGCGCTCGCGATCTTGATATTTTCGGCGAAGATATCGGATATCACGCAGGGTGTTTACACGCGCGATGTTGCCGAATATCAGGCCGAGCTCGCGGATCGTATTCGTCCTGTTGGACAAGTCTATCTGCCTGGCGAAGAGCAGCAATCTGCGGCACCGACCGTTGAAATTCCGGTTGAGCCCGAGCCGGTAGCTACAGTCCTGTCCGGTCCCCAGGTTTACAACAAAGCCTGTATCACATGTCATGGTACCGGCCTTGCCGGCGCGCCAGTACTGGGTGATGCGGCGCAATGGGTTGAACGTATTGCCCAGGGCACAGACACCCTTAAGCAGCATGCCCTGCAAGGTTACAGCGGTGGCACCGGCTTCATGCCAGCGAAGGGCGGCCAGGCTGGCCTTTCTGATGCAGAGGTTAACGCCGCTGTTGACTACATGGTCGGCGAATCCCAGTAACTAAGACTGCCTGTCAAGACACCGAAGAGATAGCGCCTCCGCAACATGCGGGGGCGTTATTTTTTTGTCCCCAGCCAGATCCGCAATGGTTCTCGCAACCCGCAATACGCGTTGGTGAGCGCGTGCCGACAGATTGAAGCGCTCAGCGGCGTTTTCGAGCAATGCCCAGCACTCGTCCGTCGCCTCGCAAACTGAATCCAGGTCTTCACCACTTAGTCGCGCATTGTTAACACCGCTGCGCTTTATCTGCAGCGCCCAGGCCTTTTCAACTCGCTTCCGAACCGTCTTGCTCGAGTCACCACTGCTCCCGCCGGATCTTAGCAACTCGGTAGGTGGGCGCAGGACCTCGACATGAAGGTCAATTCGATCGAGCAACGGGCCGGAAATCTTGCGTCGATAAGCGGCAACCCGATCACCGCTGCAACGACAATCTGAAAATCTGTCTCCCAGGTAACCGCAAGGACAAGGGTTCATCGCAGCAATTAGTTGAAAGTTGGCAGGGTATTCGGCCTGCCCTCCCGCCCGGGAAATACTGATGCGACCCATTTCCAGCGGCTCTCGCAGAACCTCCAGCGCCCGGCGATTGAACTCGGGCAACTCATCGAGAAACAGGACGCCATTGTGGGCCCGTGAGATTTCACCGGGCCGTGGACCGGGACCACCGCCAACCAGGGCCGACGCCGACGCTGTGTGGTGCGGCGAGCGGAACGGCCGTTGTCGCCAGCCATGCATCGCGACAGGCATACCAAGGACCGAATCTATCGCCGCAGTTTCGAGCGCTTCGGCATCCGTCATCGTCGGCAATATGCCGGCAAGTCGTCGTGCCAGCATGCTCTTGCCTGTTCCGGGCGGTCCTATGAACAGCAGGTTGTGCCCACCGGCGGCGGCGATTTCGAGTGCGCGCTTGGCATTTTGCTGGCCGCGGACATCAATAAGGTCGTTTGACGCTGGATCGACCTTGGCGAGGTCTGTTTTCTCAACCACATCAATGAGTTCTTTTCCCGCCAAATGGGAGGCGATTTGAGTCAAAGAGGTCGCCGGGTAGACGTTTGCACAAGCGAGCGATGCTTCTACTTCATTGCACTTGGGCACTATGACGCGCCGACCAGCCGCTTGCGCTCGCAAAGCCGCCGGCAATATCGCCGGCACCGAGCGTAAATCGCCGCCCAGCGAGAGCTCGCCATAAACCTCGACATCGTCCAATGCGCTCTTGGGAAACTGCTTTTTGGCTGCAAGGATGCCAAGCGCTATCGCGAGGTCGTAGCGACCGCCTGCCTTCTTCATGTCGGCAGGTGCCAGGCTGACTGTGATGCGTTGTTGCGGAAACTCGAATCCGGAACTTATCAGGGCGCCGCGAACGCGGTCTTTGCTTTCGCGAACCGCCGTTTCAGCCATACCAACGATGGTGAACGCGGGCAGCCCACCCGACAGGAACACCTCAATCGTCACTGGTGGTGCATCGGTTCCATACTGCGCACGGCAGTGGAGAATAGCGAGGCTCACAATTACTGCCCTCCTTGGCAGATGTCGCGTTCCGGGGAGCGTTTATGCCCAGCGGGTATTTATGCCCAGCGGGTGCTCCTACAGGGGTTTTTCCAGCTCCTCGAGCTTCGCTTCCAAGCGCTCAAGTTTCTCGCGTGTTCGAGCCAGAACTGCTTCCTGCACTTCAAACTCTTCGCGCGTTACGAGATCAAGCTTGCTGAGTCCCGATTGCAGTACGCCACGAAAATTTGCTTCCAGATCACTTGCGATAGAACGCATTCCATCCGGGACCGATTCAGCCAGTTTTCTGGCCAGATTTTCTATTGAGTCATCACCCATATGCGATTGATACCTGAGCCACCTCAAAAATACCAGCACCAAATACACACGATCTCATCAGAAACCGCGCTTGCACACTATTGTGGTGCAGATACGCCTTTTCGCTGCACTCCTTTGGAGCAGTCCCCACGGACGTGATTTCTCAACCAATTGAGAAATCACGCGTTTTTCGAGTTGGCACACATTCTGCTCTATACCTGGGTAAGCGACCAACGGGCCTTAACCTTGACTATGGAGAAGCAGAAAATGAATGTCAGAAAAACGGCGCTTGCCGCGCTTGCACTACTCTTGGCCGGTACTGCGCAGGCCGACGTATCGGCCAATCTCGGTTTCGCCAGCGACTACTACTACCGCGGTATTTTCCAGGCTGACTCGTCAGCCAACGGCGGCTTGGATTTCGAAAGCGGTGGCTTCTACGCCGGTACCTGGGCGGCTGACGTCAAAGACGGCCTGGAAGTGGATGGCTACTTCGGCTATGGCGGAGAGGTTGGCGACTTCGGCTACAGCATTGGCTATACGGGTTACTTTTACACCGGTGACTTCGACGATACCTATCAGGAAATTAATCTCGGTGGATCCTTCGGAATTGTCACTCTTGACGTTGCCGTTGGTGAGTACGAAAACTTCGCCGGACCGACGCTCGACTACAGCTACTACGCGCTGACCGTCGAAAAAAACGGCTTCTACGGCAAGTACGCCGGTTTCTCGCAGGATTTCACGGGTGATTACTTCGAGGCGGGCTATTCCGCAACGGTCGCTGAGATCGACCTCGGGGTCACGTTACTTTTCAATGACAAGAACCTAAGTGGCGACGGAGCGTCGGATCAGGCATTGATCTTCACCGTCGGCAAATCATTCGATCTGAAGTAAGGGGAATCCAGATGAAAATGATCACGGCAATCATAAAGCCATTCAAACTCGACGATGTGCGACAAGCTGTTGCTGACATCGGCATCCAGGGCATTACTGTCACGGAGGTCAAGGGATTTGGCCGTCAACGCGGGCACACCGAGTTGTACCGCGGTGCCGAATACGTTGTCGACTTCCTGCCAAAGGCGAAGATAGAACTGGCTGTTGATGACGATGTGGCCGAGCAGGTTATCGAGGCCATCAGCAATACCGCACGCACCGGCAAGATCGGGGACGGCAAGATTTTCGTCACTGAACTCGTTCAGGCCATTCGCATTCGCACCGGTGAGACCGGTGCTGAAGCCGTTTAACTGAATCACTGAGGAGATACTTGTGGAAACAACAACTCAGATAGCGGCGCAGGTTACTGAACTTTCGTACGCACTCGATACTTTTTACTTTCTTGTCATGGGCGCGCTTGTTATGTGGATGGCCGCCGGTTTTACGATGCTCGAAGCCGGGTTGGTCCGCGCCAAGAATACAGCCGAAATTCTGACCAAGAACGTCGGGCTCTATTCCATAGCCTGCATCATGTACATGCTCTGTGGTTACACCATCATGTATCCGGGAGATTATTCCGGCGGCCTGTTTCAGAGCATATTGACACTCGGCAGCGGTTTGCTCACAAGCAGTGACAACTCGGCCGCGGACGTCATTGCCAGCGGTGGTGATACCTACTACTCCAACCTGTCGGACTTCTTCTTTCAGGTTGTGTTCGTCGCTACAGCGATGTCCATCGTTTCCGGTGCTGTCGCCGAGCGAATGAAGCTCTGGTCATTTTTCGCATTCTCCGTTGTGCTGACCGGCTTCATATATCCGGTGCAGGGATTCTGGAATTGGGGCGGTGGCTTTCTAAAGGCAGGCGGTTTTCTGGATTTCGCGGGCTCCGGGACAGTACATCTTTGTGGCGCCACGGCAGCATTGGCTGGTGTGCTACTGCTCGGTGCACGCAGGGGGAAGTACGGCAAGCGCGGTCAGATCAACGCCATACCCGGTTGCAATCTGCCGATGGCTACTCTCGGTACGTTGATCCTTTGGCTTGGCTGGTTCGGTTTTAATGGCGGATCGGAGCTCAAGGTTTCTGACGTCAGTGAAGCGAACTCAGTCGCGCTGGTATTTGTTAACACTAATATGGCAGCTGCCGGTGGCCTCGTCGCCGCACTACTGCTCGCCAGGGCGTGGTTCGGAAAAGCCGATCTGACCATGGCGCTCAATGGTGCCCTTGCCGGGCTTGTCGCCATTACGGCTGAACCATTAACACCGGAGCCACTCACGGCGACCCTGATCGGCGGCGTTGGCGGCCTGCTCGTTGTGCTCTCGATCGTCGGTCTCGACAAACTCAAGATCGACGACCCGGTCGGTGCAATCTCGGTACACGGCGTCGTTGGCATTTGGGGGGTGCTGGCCGTGTGCATCACCAATCCCAAGGCCAGCCTGTGGGTACAGTTGCAAGGCATTGCTTCGATTTTCGCCTGGGTGTTCCTGACGAGCTTTGCTGTCTGGTTCGTCCTGAAGAAAACGATCGGTATTCGCGTCACCGAGGAAGAAGAGTACGAAGGCATCGATATCAGTGAGTGCGGCCTGGAAGCCTACCCCGAATTCAGCGCCGCCGAATGAACATAATATGAAGTCACCATAATCAGCACTTCTGTCTATTTTCAGTTGCTTAGCGGGCCTTCGGGCCCGTTTTTTTATTTTACAGGCATATCAATGACCGAATTATCGTGTGACCGTCATCACGATATTTTGGCGCGACCCGTGCTCTAATGTTCGCATGAATATCCGACACCTACTGATCGGCTCTGCCGCTCTCGCCATGACTGTCAGCTCTAGCGTTTTTGCTGATGGCATTTATAAGTGGACTGACGCAGACGGAAACCTGCACTTCGAAGACCGCCCGTCCGGTGAGCCGACCGAGGAGCGTCTGCAGTTCTCATACAATCGCACTAACAGCACCGCCGTTGATCATCGGGTGCAAGCACGGCGTGATGCCAGTACCGCTCGGCGCGAGACCAAAGAAGAGGCAGAAGCCGAGCAACGCACTACCGCGGAAAATCGTACCGCTGCCGAAGAAAAGCTGGCCCAGTGTCAGACTTATCGTGCCAAACTGAAAACCATGCTCGAGTCTCGCCGCGTTTATCGTGAGGACGAAGCCGGTGAGCGCAGTTATCTGGACGAAGCCCAGCGCGCTGAAGCCCGCAGCAAGGCTGAAGAGCTCATCAAGGAAACCTGCGGTAATTGAGTACCTGATGATGAGGCCTGGTACCTCACATTAGAATCACCGCTGGCGCTACAATACGTGCTCACGCTTAAGGAGCGCTGGATTGATCGCCGCAAAAGACCCCGACAACGAATTGACTCAGGCCTATTTGCCTGATTTCTGTGCGGCCGGTACTTTATTCATTATCGTTCTCGTTGCTGAGCTTATAGCCATTGCGTTGACGCTCGCATCGTATGGCCCCGCACAACAATTCCTGATCGAACTGTCGAAGACGTCGTTCTTCATACTTTGGATCGCATTGCTCGGTACCGCGCTGATGTGCCAGCTAAAGGGCTACCTGGAAAGCGCCGGGCAAACCCGGGCATTTGTCATCAGCTTCGCGGTACTCGAGATCATGTGCCTTGTTGTTGCCGAAGGCGCCTGGCAGCTAACTCGCATTTATGGCGAGTCACTGATCATCGATGACACACACGCGACCTTCATACTGCGAACTTTCGCGATCAGCTCTATCGTCATCGCGCTCGCCATGCGCTACTTGTATATCTCCAGTGAGTGGCGACGCAGCATTGTGCTCGAGGCACAGGCACGAATCAGCGCATTACAGGCGTTAATTCGACCGCACTTTCTGTTTAACAGCATGAACACCATCGCTTCATTGACGCGATCCGATCCCGCACTTGCGGAAGAGGCTGTTGAAGACCTGTCCGACCTGCTGCGAGCCAATCTTGGCGGATCCTCCAACAAGTCGTCACTCAAGCAAGAGCTGGAGACGGCCGCCATCTATCAACGCATCGAGAAGCTGCGACTCGGTGATCGGCTTGCCGTGCGTTGGGACATCGGCGAGTTGCCGATGCGGGCGCGCATCCCGAGTCTCACAATTCAACCACTGCTCGAGAACGCCATTTACCACGGCATTGAATTGCTGCCTGATGGTGGCGAAGTAGTGGTTACCGGCAGCAGAGATGGCGACCACCTGCAGATTGCTATTTCGAACCCGGTAGCAATCGGCGAGAAACGCACCACCGGCGGCAACAAAATGGCGATGTCGAATATCAAGCAGCGATTCGAGCTCGCTTACGGCAACAAGGCTACGGTTACTATCGATGACGGTGGCGATCTGTTCACTGTGACATTGCGCTTCCCGCTCGACGAGGGTGCGGCATGAAGGTTCTTGTCGTTGATGACGAACAGCCAGCTCGCGAACGGTTAAAACAGCTGCTCGACGACGAGACTGCCTACGAGTTCATTGGCGAAGCCGCAAATGGTGGCGATGCCGTTAGACTCTCTGCTGAGCTGCGTCCGGATATTGTGTTGCTCGACATACGCATGCCCGGCCTTGATGGTATCGAGACCGCTCGCCACCTGAACTCACTGGACGAACCGCCTGCTGTAGTTTTCACCACAGCTTACGACGAGTATGCGATTGACGCCTTCGACGCACGCGCTGTCGGCTATGTTCTGAAGCCGGTTCGTCGTGCCCGTCTGACGGCAGCCCTGGAGCAGGCGTCGCGACTGGCCCCCAGCACGCTGACCTCAGTTGCCTCTGCGGCGAAAATGACGGCAGCCAGAAAGCACGTCTGCGCACGGGCGCATGGGGAATTACGACTGATTCCTGTCGCAGAAATCGCATGTTTTCGCGCCGAGCAAAAATACATCACCGTCGATCACCTGAACGGCGAGGACCTGATCGATGAGTCGTTAAAGGCGCTCGCCGAGGAATTCAGCAGTGACTTCGTTCGCATCCACCGCAGTGTGCTCGTAGCAGTGCGGTGTATCGCCCGAATCGAAAAAACCGGGGACGGAAAAAGTCGCATTGTTTTACGCGATAACTCGCAAGTCGACGATAAAGAGCTGATAATCAGCCGCCGGCATTTAGCAGAAGTACGCCGGCGTCTGAAAGGAGTCTAG
>CAYWBZ010000103.1:0-8001 GCA_964456535.1 uncultured Woeseiaceae bacterium
AATATCAGGGTCGAACTCGGCGCTCAACACCTGTACTATCGAGAATTCTGCTCGAAATCTCTTCGATCGAAAATCTCGTCGTATCCACGCTCGGAATCCCGTAGCGGCGAAATATTTTCTCCGTCTCGCGCAGCTCAAATCTCACTTGCTGCGCTGAAGCGTACTTACCCATGGCGCGGCGTTCTTTTCGAATTTGGCGCAATCTGTCCGGATCGATGGAAAGACCGAATAATTTTTCTTTTTGCTTTAAGAGAAAATCCGGCAGCTTGCCGCTTTCGAACTCTTCGTCGGTCAGTGGATAGTTCGCCGCATACACGCCGTATTGTAGGGCAAGGTACAAACAGGTTGGCGTTTTTCCGGAGCGCGAAACACCGACCAGTATCACGTCAGCAACATCGTAATTGCGACTTATACCTCCATCGTCATTGGCCAGCGCGAAGTTGGTCGCTTCGATGCGCTTCATGTACGCATCGATATCGCTCATACCATGTGCACGGCCCGGTTCAAAGCTTGGTTCCTCCTCCAACTCGGCCGCAAGTGGGTCGAGAAAGACATCGAAGATATCCAGGTGCAGGCCGTTTGCTTCCTTCAGGATCGCTCGATACTCACCTTGTACCAGCGTCGAAAATACGATCGGCTTCGGCGCACCGGATTCCCGCACCGCGTTTATGGTACGCACGGCTTCCCTCGCCTTGTCTTCGGTATCTATAAATGGCAAAGTCATTTTCCGAAAATTCTGAGCCGAAAATTGCGTGAGCAGACTGTGCCCGAGCGTTTCTGCGGTAACAGCGGTCTGGTCCGAGAGGAAAAATACAGTGCGTTCTACCATCCGATGGATTGTCCATTTTCTGCCACGGAAAACAAGGGAGTAAATCTTGGAGCCTTACGTTATCAAGCTTGATGAGCTTGGCATGAATGATGTTGAAACGGTCGGGGGCAAGAACGCATCTCTCGGTGAAATGATCAGAAATTTGAGCAATCTGGGGGTCACCGTCCCAGGCGGATTTGCGACGACCGCCGCTGCATATCGCGACTTCCTTAAAGCCGATGGCCTCGACAAGCGGATCAAAGGCATTCTCGACGATCTGGATGTCGATGACATCGCCGCATTAACGTCAGCCGGCGAGCAGATTCGGAGCTGGATACTCGCGACCCCCCTGCCGCCGAAGCTGACGGAAGACATCGACGCAGCCTGGGCGGAAATGAGTGGCGGCAACGACATCACTGTTGCGGTACGTAGTTCGGCCACTGCCGAAGACCTTCCCGAAGCCTCATTTGCGGGCCAGCAGGAAACCTTTCTCAATATTCGTGGCCTCGACAATGTCATCGAGGCGATGCACCAGGTATTTGCCTCCTTATTCAACGATCGAGCTATCTCGTATCGCGTTCATCAGGGTTTTGACCACAGCCTGGTGGCACTCTCCGCAGGTATTCAAACGATGGTCCGCAGTGACCTTGGAGCTGCAGGTGTAATGTTCACTCTCGACACCGAGTCGGGTTTCAGGGATGCCGTATTCATCACTGCGTCCTACGGACTCGGCGAGACAGTGGTACAGGGTGCCGTCAATCCGGATGAGTTTTACGTGTACAAACCCGCTCTCGCCGCGGGTAAACGAGCGATTCTGCGCAAGAATCTGGGCAGTAAAGCAATCAAAATGATTTACAGCGACAATCCACAGCCCGGCAAGACGGTAGACACAGTAGACGTTGACGAAAAAGACAGCATGTCATTCTCATTGACCGATGAAGACGTCACTGCGCTGTCGAAAATGGCGGTTACCATCGAAGATCACTACCAGCGCCCGATGGACATCGAGTGGGGCAAGGACGGAAACGACGGCAAGCTCTACATTCTGCAGGCCCGCCCGGAGACCGTGCAGAGTCGCAGTGGCCGTACTATCCAGCGCTACACGCTCAAGGCCCACTCCAGCGTTATTACTTCCGGACGCAGCATTGGGCAGAAGATCGGTGCCGGTAAAGCGAAAATCATTCGCAACGTTAGCGAAATGGGCCGTGTTCAGGCCGGTGATGTTCTGGTCTCTGATATGACAGACCCCGACTGGGAGCCGGTCATGAAGCGCGCCTCGGCTATCGTAACGAACCGTGGCGGCAGAACCTGTCATGCGGCCATTATCGCCCGAGAGCTCGGTATACCGGCTGTGGTGGGCTGTGGCGATGCGACCGAGAAAATTCAGGACAATATTGACGTTACCGTCAGTTGCGCTGAGGGCGATGAAGGATTCGTCTATGAGGGCAATCTCGAATTCGAGCAAACGCAAATTGAACTCGACTCATTACCCGACATTCCGGTAAAGATCATGATGAACGTCGGCAATCCGGATCGCGCATTCGATTTCGCCAATATTCCAAACCACGGTGTCGGTCTGGCGAGGCTGGAATTCATAATCAATCGCATGATCGGCGTACATCCGCAGGCCCTCCTTGACTATGACGCGCTCGACGACAGCACCCGTGCAGCGGTCGATGACCAAATGGCGGGATATAGCGATCCTGTCGGATTCTTTGTCGACAAACTCGCCGAAGGCGTTGCGACTATCGCAGCCGCTTTCGCACCCGAGCCAGTCATCGTGCGAACGTCCGACTTCAAGTCCAACGAGTACGCCAACCTGATCGGCGGCCGCGCTTACGAACCTGACGAAGAGAATCCGATGCTCGGTTTTCGTGGTGCAGCACGCTACGTCTCCGAGAGCTTCCGGCCCTGCTTCGATCTCGAATGCGAGGCGCTGAAACGCGTGCGCAATGATATGGGGCTAACAAACGTACAGATCATGATTCCATTCGTCCGTACTGTGCAGCAAGCGAAGGACGTCATCGACGTGATGGCTGAGAACGGCCTGGAGCGCGGCAAAGATGATTTGAAGATCATCATGATGTCCGAGCTACCGACGAACGCATTGCTCGCAGATCAATACCTGGAACACTTCGATGGTATGTCGATCGGCTCGAACGATATGACGCAGCTCGCACTAGGGCTGGATCGGGATTCGGCACTTATCGCCGACACATTTGATGAACGTGACGATGCCGTGAAAGCGCTGCTGGCAATGACGATTAAAGCTTGCAAGGCGCAGAACAAATACGTCGGTATTTGTGGCCAGGGCCCTTCAGATTACCCGGATCTGGCGCGCTGGCTACTCGATCAGGGTATTGAGAGCATGTCTCTGAACCCCGATACGGTTGTTGAAACGTGGATGTTTCTTGCTGGCGAGAAAGTCTGACGCGAATCAGAATCGGTCGTAGCCTGAGCGGCGTTGCCAACGTATCCGAGGCAGCCAGATGCCAAGAATGATGCCAACGAGTAATACGAGCGCTCCGGACATGAACCAGTAACGCGTCGTCTGGCCTGAAAGCTGACGATTCTCCTGTTCCAATGTATCGGCACGAATTTCCGCACTGGCAACCTCGTCCAGCAACGATTTATTCTGCTCGTTGATACTCAGGACGTTTGCAGCGGTTCGCCGAATCTCGGCAAGCTCCTTTTCGGCTGCGGCCTTCTCTCTTTCAAGGGTGTCGATACGTCGATCGGCAGCATCATACTCGCCCTTGATCGCTGTTAATTGAGACCCCAATGACGTGCCGCGAGAGTTTGCGTTCGTCAGCTCACCGGTCAGAATCTCAAGTTGCTCCCGGGCGCTGCGTTCGTTCATGAGATATCGGGTCAACACCCAGCCTTCGGTTCCGCCCGGCGTTCTGACCCGCGAGTAGCCGGACTCCGCATCACTTTCCAGAACTTCAAGCTGCATGCCGCTACCGACCATGAGCTGAATCGCATTGCTGGTGCTCGGCCCGGAGCGCAACATGATTTCGAATTCATCGCTGACCCAGGCGGGAGCACCATGAGCGAATGGAGCAGCCAATATCAGGATAAACAGTAAGGAACGCAGTGTGCTTTTCATCATTTCGCAATAATATGACAAGCCAGCCTCTCCTGCCAAGTAAAGATTAGCCAAATCAGTCGCTTATCGGCGACAGTTCAGAGATATTCTGTTCCCAGTTGCGGCCGTCAAACGGCGTCTCCTCAACAGATACGACAGTTGATGGATCAAGGCAGTTGACGTTAATGCTGAGGCCATCCGGATGGGAACGAGGTACGTAATAGGATTTTACGCCGCAGTGCTTGCAGAAATGGTGCTGCGCGACGCCGGTGTTAAAGGTGTAGGTCGTTAGCGCGTCTTCGCCCTGTAGCAGGCGAAACTTCTTGTTCGACACAAACAGGTGTAGAAATCCGCTCATGTTGCAAATACTGCAATTACATCGCGACGCTTGAATGACCGCCGGCGCCTCGATCTCGAATTGAACGCTGCCGCAATGGCAGCCACCCTTGTGTATTGTCATGCCGCTGCCTTGTGCCAGACAGCGATGTGGTTGTTTGCCGGCATCGTGTAGAGCCTGGCTCGAGCCATGTTGTTATCACGGGCGTAATCATCGAGTGACTCAAGGTGCCGAATCCCCATCGCCGGATCACGCGAACGGAGTGTCTTGTGAAATGCTGCATTGCTGGGCGTATTGAATTCACCACCCTGGCGAAAGGGTCCGTACAGACAAAACACTCCTCGATCTGTAAGTGCATTGCCCACGATATCAAACATCTTCTGCACAGCCTCAATGCTCATGATGTGTGCAGTATTCGATGAGAACGCTGCATCACAGAACGCCGCTGGCACATCGCTGGTCAACACGTTCAGAGACAGAGGCGGCATCAAATTTGCCAGGCCTGAGTAATTTACCCAAGCAAGGATGCCGTCGTGATTCTCGTCCAGGTCGCTGGTTTGCCACTGCAGGAACGGCAGCGCTTTCGCGATACGCGCCGCATGCTGGCCAGTACCTGAACCGATCTCAAGGACCTTCGTACTATTCGCAAATTCGTTTCGCAAGACGTCCAGTATCGGTGCGCCGTTGCGTTCCGCATATTCGGAGAATGGTTTATCAGTCATGCCCGGCATCGCCGCTCAATGCAGCCGCGTCTATCAGGTGTTCGCGATACCAGATGAGTTCTTCGATCGAGTCGCGTATGTCGGACAAGGCCAGGTGTGCAGAGTCCTTGTTATACCCCTTCGCTACTTCAGGAGCCCAAAGTGACGCGAGTATTTTCAGGGTGCTGACATCGAGATTGCGGTAATGAAAAATCTTTTCGAGTGTTGGCATCTCTCGTGCAAGAAAGCGCCTGTCCTGACAGATGCTGTTGCCGCACATTGGTGAGGCACCCTCCTCGACCCATTCGCCCAGGAACTCGATCGTAGCTTGCTCGGCTTCGGGAGCGCTGGTATGGCTCTTCGAAACCCTGTCAATGAGACCGGACTTGCCGTGCTGCCGTGTGTTCCATTCATCCATCCCGCCCATCACTTCCGCAGACTGATGTATGGCCAGCACAGGGCCGACTGCCAGCTCCGTCAGATATTTATCCGTAACAATCGTGGCTATCTCAATGATGGTGTCGGTCTGTGTGCAAAGTCCGGTCATCTCAAGATCGATCCAGATCAGGTTGGCCGATCGATCCGGTGCAGTATCTGGCATGTTTTGAAGGCCTCAGTTATCAGGACTGCCGTAGTTTACATGGCCGGAGAGTGCAAGGCTGCCTGCATGGCGGCATACTTCGCCAATGAGTGATGAATCTGCAACGGTAATCGCCACCTACAGCCGCCGCATGGGGCTGCTTCTTGCCAGCGGCGAGAAAGTGGATGCGCGAATCAAGGGCAAGCGCATAAAAGCCGTTTGCGGTGACACCGTGACTGCGGAACCCATCGAGAATGAAACTGACTGGCTGATCACCCGTATTGGCGAGCGGCGAAACGAGCTGACGCGGCCGAACCTGCGCGGCCAGGTTGAAGTGCTGGCGGCCAATGTCGACACGCTCGTCGTCATGGCGTCAGTCTCGCCCTTACCGGATTGGTATATCGTTGATCGTTATCTCTGTGCCGCAGAATTAATGGGCGTCGATGCAGTTGTCGTTTTTAACAAGATAGATCTGCTCGTCGGGCATGACATAGAAATCCCAGAGCTGCAGGAATACCGCGATATCGGTCTGCCTGTCATAGAATGCAGCGCCACGACGGGACAAGGCACTAAGAAGATTCTGAAGCTACTATCAAACAAGTGCGGAATAGTTGTCGGTCAATCCGGAGTCGGCAAGTCGAGCCTGATCAATCACCTGGTGACAACATCACAACAACGCACTGCAGATATTTCCAGCAAGACAGGCGAAGGTCGCCATACAACGGTGAACTCAGTCATGATCCCTTTAGAAGGTGGAGGATCGATCATCGATTCGCCGGGCGTCCGCGATTACGCACCGGCACTTTCAGCGACAAGCGATGCGGCTTTGGGATTTCGAGAAATTGCAGCCGCGGCACATTCCTGCCGCTTTGCCAATTGCCGCCATTTACGTGAGCCAGGATGCGCGGTAAAAGACGCCGTCGAACAGGGCAGCATCAGTTATCGCCGTTACGAGAGTTTCAAGCGCGTCGTAAATCTGACCGAAAAGTTATCCGAAGGTCGCTATTAACCCGGCGGCCAACTGAATGCCCTGCCCCCGAGCAAGTGCAGGTGGATATGGAAAACGGTTTGACCCGCTGCCTCGTTGCAATTCATTGCTACGCGATAGCCTTCGTCAGCGAAACCCTCTGCCGCTGCAATATCCTGCGCCGCTGAATACAGACTCCCGACGAGCGCCTGATCGTCCACGGTAATCTCGTTAATTGTCGAAATGTGTTTGCGAGGGATTATCAGTACGTGTGTCGGTGCCTGTGGATTGATGTCGCGGAAGGCAATCGCCGTATCGGACTCGTAAATAATATCGGCCGGAATATCACCAGCCAGTATCTTACAAAACAGACAAACTGAGTTTGATTCCACCATTCGAACCCCTAGTCAACGGCCCGCCGGCCATAGAATGCATGCGATAGCGTGCCGCCATCCACATATTCAAGTTCCCCACCAAGTGGCACGCCGTGTGCGATCCGACTTGCCGTGACACTGTTTCGCAACGCGAGGTCGGCCAGATAGTGGGCCGTCGCGTCACCTTCCACAGTGGGGTTGGTGGCGATGATCAACTCTTTGACTTCACCATCGCCCAACCATTCTTCGAGTTTACTCAGTCCCAGTTCTTCCGGGCCGATGCCATCCAGCGGTGAGAGATGGCCCATCAACACGAAATACTGTCCACGGAATCCAGTCGCATCCTCAATTGCCATCACATCAGCCGGCGACTCGACAACGCATAGCTGCGCCGCATCTCGACCGCTGGCAGAGCAAATTGAACAAAGCTCGCTCTCTGTGAACATACGACAACGACTACAGTGCCCTATTCCATCGACGGCATCAGCAAGTGCCGCGGCAAGGCCACTCGCGCCATCGCGATCTCGTTCCAGCAAGTGAAATGCAATACGCTGTGCAGACTTTTGGCCGACGCCAGGCATACAACGAAGACCGTCGATCAACCGAACCAATAGTGGAGAATAGGACATCGGCTAAAACGGCAGTTTCATGCCAGGCGGCAAACTCATTCCCGACGCCATGCCTGAGAACTTTTCCTCAACCGTTTTTTCAACTTTACGGATAGAGTCATTGAATGCGGCGACTATCAGGTCTTCCAGCATTTCCTTGTCATCGCCAACAAGTGTGTCATCGATTTCAACAGACTGAACCTGATGCCGGCAGGTCATTGTGATCTTCACCATGCCCGCTCCGGACTCACCGGTAACGGTGATCGACGCCATTTCTTCCTGCGCCTTTTTCATATTGGCCTGCATCTCTTGTGCCTGCTTCATCAATTGGCCAATGCCACCCTTCATCCCTTGTCTCCTGAAATTATCTCAATCGTGTCCGTTTTTAATTCAGCGCCAAACATATTCTTCATCGCCTGCACATTGGGATCTGCCTCTAGATTCTTTCGAGCTTCCTCAAGTTGCTCATCGGCCATGCGTGATTCCTGCTGAACTGGTGTTTCCGCTGCCTCGGAACCGATCGTGATATCAACAAGCA
>CAYWBZ010000104.1:0-2982 GCA_964456535.1 uncultured Woeseiaceae bacterium
GTAAAGAGCCTGATTCTCTTTCGACTGCGGAGAACCTGGTCGACACCCATTCCACGGCCGGCCGAACAGACCATAAACGTAAACAGCGACCATATGAACAAGGATTCCAGGCCGGGCACCCAGACACCGACACCCAGGGCGAAGGTGTAATTGAGGACCATAAATACCCCGACTGCCGCGCCAAAGCGCGTAAACAAGCCAAGAAATATGGAAACGCCGACCAGGATCTCGCCCCACGCCACGAGTACGGCGAATTTGCCGACGTGAGGGATGACAACGGATTCGAGAAAGGGCCGATAAAAGGCGTATGCGCTCTCAAGATTTGAAGACACGAATTCGAGCAAGTTCGATTCGTACGCCGCGCCCCAGTTGCCTGCGGCGATCTTGCGCTGTCCGGCGACCAGGAACGCCACACCGACGGACAAGCGAAGCGGCAACAAGCAGAGGACTGAAACAGAGTGAGTATTCGACGAAGTCATAATGTCGCTCCGAGGTAGTTGGCACGTAAATCTGAGCGCAAATATCCCAAGAATCGTCCGATGCACAACAGACGCACCGAGAATACCAGTATTTGCCGGTCTTTTGGGTCAGTGAAGGGGTGTTCAGACCCTGCTTGCGTTCGCCACCGGTAGCGGAGCGTGAATAATCATCAAAAGTAGGGCATATTTTGCGCCAAATGGTGGAGTGCATAGAAAAATGACAGAAGCGTGGCTGGAGCGTTGGCAAATCGGAAAAATCGGCTGGCATGAGGCGCAGGGTAATTCGAGTCTGCAGAAGTACTGGACCGCGACCGGCAAGCGCGTTCTCGTACCGCTGTGTGGAAAGACTCAGGATCTGATCTGGCTAGAGCGCCAGGGTAATGAGGTCATCGGCGTTGAGTTGTCGGAAATCGCCGTGAAGGCGTTCTTTGATGAGAATGATATCGGGTACTCGATCGTAGAAGGTGCACTGACAGCGTACGTGGCAGAGGAGCACTCGATTACAATTTATTGTGGCGATTTCTTCGAATTCACGGAAGGCCCGTTTGATGCGCATTACGATCGCGGAGCACTGATCGCTCTGCCTGCGAATATGCGGCATGCCTACGCGGAGCACACGCGAACATTGCTCGATGCGGATTCCGCGCAGATGATCATCTGCCTTGAGTATGATGATTCAATTGCGACCGGCCCGCCGTTCTCAGTACCGGCTCACGAGATTCTGGCGTTCTGGCCCAAGCTGGAGCGAGTTGACGCGTACGATGACATCGAAAATGGCCCGCCGAAGTTTCGCGAGGCCGGTCTTAGTGAGATGATCGAAGTCGTCTGGCAAACGGAGGAAGGCTGACAATGAAGTTACGTTACAAAATCGGCGGCGGCATTATGGGTTTTTTCGCAGTGCTAATCGCGGTACTTGCGATCACGTTGAGTTACACGTCCGACTGTGGACCAGCGCCGATTGTTTCCGATGCTGTTGAGCTCATGAAAGCCATCGAATATCGTTGCTACGGATCGCCGGACGTACTTGAACTCAGAGATATAGAAAAACCCACGCCTGAGGATGACGAAGTCCTGGTGAAGATCCAGGCAGCGTCCGTAAATCCCCTCGACTGGCACTACATGCGAGGGTCACCGTATTTCATGCGTTTAGGGGCCGGTATCGGTGCGCCCACTAACACCCGCATGGGAGTGGATTTTTCCGGGACAGTCGAGGCGGTCGGAAAGGACGTCACGAATTTCAAACCGGGAGATGAGGTCTTCGGCGGCGGGGGCGGAGCATTCGCGGAGTACTTAACGATCCGAGAGGGTCGGGGCGTCACCCTGAAACCCGCCAATTTGACGTTTGAGCAGGCGGCCGCTGTACCGATAGCAGGAGTCAGTGCACTGCAGGCGCTTCGCGACTACGGAAAAGTCCAGCCGGGCCAGAAAGTACTGATCAACGGCGCTTCGGGTGGTGTGGGCACGTTCGCCGTGCAGTTGGCGAAGTCCTTTGGTGCGGAAGTGACCGGAGTATGCAGTACGCGAAATCTGGAAATGGTTCTCTCAATCGGTGCCGATCACGTTGTCGACTACACTCAGGAAGACTACACAGAAAGCGGCGAACAATACGACCTCATCATCGATATGGTCGGCAACCATTCGCCGAGAGAAAACAGGCGAGCGCTTACACCGGCTGGTAAATTGGTGATTGTCGGAGGACCCAGTGGTGATTGGCTCGGACCCGCTGCGAGCCTGATCAAAGCGAAGTTGCTATCACCGTTCGTGGAGCAGGAATTCGTCATGATTCTTGCCTCGCTGCGCAAGGATGACCTGGTCATCCTGGGTGAGCTCATGCAGGCGGGTGAGGTAACGCCCGTGATCGACCGGCGTTACGTGTTGAGTGAAATTCCGGACGCGATCCGTTATTCAGAAGAGGGACACGTCCGCGGGAAAATCGTAATCGATATGAAATAGACACCGCGCCAGAAACGCGGTGTCCATCCACGAATTACAGTCCGCGACCCTTCGCGCTGCCGATCAGCTTGTTGGCTTCCACGTCGTAGACGGCGCAAATAACCTCGCGGTCGTCTTGCTGCCAGCTCTCACGCGACGGATACATCATATTGATATCCAGTGTCGAGGTTTCGTAATCTCTGCCGACAAACGGCTGAAAGCGTTCGTAGCAGGATTCGTATGCAAGCTCGCCGATCGCATCGTCTTCCGGGAAGGAATCGACGGTGAGATCAAATACTGCGTAGGTTTCATTATCGTGGGGCTCGGAGCACGGAACGCCTGGAACGTCACTGACTTCGTAGTTGCCTTCATCAACAATGGCGTCGTCAAAACAATCGCCAATCCGGACCTGAAACGCATCGACGGTTCCACCGTCGACAATCGCTCCGGAACCATCTCGATCCGCATCCGTTACCGCCCCGTAGATGACAAATCCCAGTGCTGCTGCTATATAAATGGCCCAACTCTTCATAAGTCCTCCCAAACGCCATTGCTTCATAAATCAGCGTCC
>CAYWBZ010000104.1:3082-7926 GCA_964456535.1 uncultured Woeseiaceae bacterium
GGTCACCGCGTTGCGCGCTGACGGCTGGTCAATCGTCAGCCCGGACGAAGCCTAT
Organism: uncultured Woeseiaceae bacterium; assembly: GCA_964456535.1. GTDB lineage: Bacteria > Pseudomonadota > Gammaproteobacteria > Steroidobacterales > Woeseiaceae > UBA1847. The sequence goes on from CAYWBZ010000104.1 coordinate 3,138, forward strand.
GCGGATCCGATTGCGAAGGTGGTCCCTGAAACGCTGATGACACGGCAGGGGCATATCGCGGCGCTCGCAGTTGATGCAGGCCTTGATCCGCGTATTCTTACGCATCTGGCTATAGAAGAAACTCAAATCGACGCTTTGTTAGTTGAACGGGGTGTTTTCGGGGAAACGAAGGAATGATTGATTGGTTCAGGCTGGCACTGCGAAAGGACATTTTTGCCAGGGGACTCAAAATAGGCGTTGTAGTTGGTACGTTACTGACCGCAATCAATTACGGCGATGTGCTAATCGCTGGTGAGGTTCTGCCCTTAATGTACTGGAAAATTCTTATGACGTATTGCGTACCTTTTTGTGTATCGACCTATGCGAGTGTCGAAGCTGCGAGAGCCGCCAGATGAACTACCGACATCTGGGTAAAGCAGGAATTCAAGTCAGCGAATTATCGTTCGGGTCGTGGGTGACTTTCCACACTCAGGCCGGGATAGATTCCACGGTGGAAATGATGTCTGCCGCATACGATGCCGGTGTCAACTTTTTCGATAATGCCGAAGTATATGCTGCGGGAAAATCGGAAGAAGTCATGGGTGCGGCGCTCAAGAAGCTCGGCTGGCGTCGTGGTAGCTATCTGATATCCACCAAGCTGTTTTGGGGTTTGCACGAAAGCCCAAACGAGCAAAATACGCTGAATCGCAAGTATCTGCTCGACGCGATCGACGGCTCGTTACAGCGACTCGACACAGACTATGTCGACCTTCTGTTTTGTCACCGCCCGGATCCAACGACGCCGATCGAGGAAACGGTCTGGGCGATGCACAACATTATCGAGCGTGGTAAGGCGCTGTATTGGGGGACATCCGAGTGGGAGGCTGTGGATATTGTGAGTGCTATCGATATCGCTGAGCGACATCACCTGCACAAACCTGTGGTCGAGCAACCGGTCTATAACCTGTTTCAGCGACACCGGCTCGCACCCGATTATAAAGCCGTTTATGAAGACCACCGAATTGGTTCTACAACCTGGAGTCCACTGGCATCAGGTCTGTTGACCGGTAAGTATAAGGACGGAATCCCAAGCGACAGCCGCGGCGCTCTCGAAGGGTATGGTTGGTTGCGGGAACAGCTCACCGACGAGAGTCGCTTGGTTAAAGTATCGGCGCTGGAGCCCATTGCGGCAGAAATGGGTGCGACACTCGCGCAGTTTTCGATCGCCTGGTGTTTGCAGAATCCCTACGTGAGCACCGTCATGACCGGCGCGAGTCGAGTTGCACAAGTGCACGAGAATATGAAGGCAATGGAATTCGTAGATAAATTTACGCCCGACGTAATGAGTGAGATAGGCCGAATTTTTTCTTCCCCCTGATAGAACCACCGGAGATTGATGTGTTAACGCAAAACGTTCTACCAAAATACGTACGCCGTTGTGTGGTTGCCTTGTTACTCGTTTGTACAACTCTCGGAGTTGCACAGGGGAGCGGGGCGGTACCGGAGTCTGTAATTGATGCGCTGGAGTGGCGCTTGGTCGGACCTTACCGAGGCGGTCGTGTGACGACAGTAACTGGTGTCGAGGGCAAGCCAAATCTCTATTACATGGGAGCGACTGGCGGTGGCGTCTGGAAGACCGAAAATGCCGGCACCACGTGGGAAAACCTGTCGGACGGCGACTTTAACGTTGGCACGATCGGCGCCGTCGCAGTAGCACCTTCGGATCACAATGTGCTGTACGTCGGTACAGGCGAGTCTCCGATTCGCGGCGTCACAACGAGCCATGGTGATGGGGTCTACAAATCGACGGATGCTGGTAAAACCTGGACGCACATTGGATTGAAAAAAGCGGGGCAAATCTCGCGCATCGAGGTGAATCCCGACAACGCCGATGTAGCGTTCGTCGCGGTGCAAGGCGACATCTGGGGACCAAGTAAGGAACGTGGAATTTTTCGTACAACAGATGGCGGTGCAAGCTGGCAACACGTTTTGCAGGTTAATGAGGATACCGGCGCGTCCGACCTTTCAATGGACCCGACAAATCCGCGCATTCTTTATGCGGCCATGTGGCATCACGGTCGCAAGCCGTGGTTCATCAAGTCTGGCGGAGAAGGCGGCGGAATATACAAATCAACAGATGGCGGTGACAACTGGGAAAAACTTGGTGGCGGACTGCCGGAACTGGTTGGCAAGATTGGCGTCGACGTTTCGGCCAGCAATCCACAGCGGGTATACGCCATTATTGAAAGTGAACCGGAGCAGGGTGGTCTTTATCGTAGCGACAACGCTGGCAAGACCTGGGAGTTGATTGACGGGCACCGCGTATTGCACACACGAGCCTGGTACTACAACCACATAACCGCGGACCCGGTCGATGAAGATACGGTTTGGATACTCAACGTGCCGTTGATGAAGTCAGTGGATGGTGGCAAGAGTTGGGAAAAAATTAATGGTCCGCATGGAGATCATCACGATCTCTGGATTAACCCCGCGAACAATCAAAATATTATCAATGGCAACGATGGCGGTGCGACAGTAACTTTCGATGGTGGAGAGACGTGGTCCAGCATCGTTAACCAACCCACGGCGCAGTTTTACCGGGTTTCGACCGACAACCAGTTTCCGTACCGCATCTACGGTGGTCAACAAGACAACACAACAGTGGCGCTCGCCAGCCAGTCCTTCCAGGGTGGCATCGGACGAGACGACTATTACGCTGTCGGTGGTGGTGAGAGTGCGCATATTGCTTTCGACCCGGAAGACCCGCGACTGATTTACGCGACAACGATCAACGGCACGCTAACCGAATACGACACAGAGACGCAGATAAGACGATCGATTATTCCGTTCCCGGAAATGGTATACGGCAAAGACTCGAAAGACCTCAAGTACCGTACCAACTGGAACGCACCGGTCGCGATGTCGCCGCACGATTCGAAGGTGGTTTACTTTGGCACCCAGGTTCTTTTAAAAAGCGAAGACCGCGGATCGACCTGGGAAGAGATCAGCCCCGACCTGACGCGAAATGACGTTTCGAAACAAGGCAGAAATGGCGGTCCGCTAACGCCGGAAAACGTCGGCGCGGAGTTCTATAACACCATTTTTTACGTCGTCGAATCACCGAGCGAACAGGGCACGATTTGGGTTGGCAGTGACGATGGGCTCGTACACATTACGACGAACGGCGGTGACAGCTGGTCAGACATTTCCCCGCCACACAAGAGTGAGGCGATGATCAATGCGATAGAGCTAAGCCCGCACGATCCGGGTACCGCCTACCTCGCAGTCGCAGGATACAAGCTCAATGACTTCAAGCCGTACATCTACAAGACAACCGACTACGGCAAGCGCTGGAAGCGAATCGATCGTGGCTTGCCGAGCGACACATTTGTACGCGTAGTGCGCGAGGACCCAACGCAGCGCGGACTGCTATACGCAGGTACCGAAGCAGGCATGTTCGTGTCATTCAATGACGGCGGTGACTGGCAGTCGCTGCATCTGAATTTGCCGCCAGTGCCAATCACTGACCTGAAGATTCGTCAGGACAATCTCGTCGCAGCGACACAAGGCCGCGGATTTTGGGTTATCGACGATCTGTTTGTGGTTCGTCAAGCGGCTGCGGACTTCGCCGAAAAGGCTTTGCATGTTTACACGCCTGACACCACCTACATGATCAATGGCGGCGGTGGAGGCGGAACCTTTGAGGCAAAGAATCCATCGCATGACGTGCCGCTGTATTACCACATTAGTGATGAGTCCGATCTGCCGGTGAGCATCGATATACTGGATTCAGCCGGGCAACTCGTCCGCCATTACTCGAGTGAAGAGAGCGATCACGACCGCTGTCGAATAAGCAATATGGATCCGCGACGACCGTTCGAAATCAAGTACGCGTCAACCAGCCAGGGTCTGAATCGGTGGAGTTGGAATATGCGATCGGAGAGTGTGCATTGTATTCCGGATATCGCGTTGTTCGCGGGCTTCAATGGGCCAAGAGTGGCGCCCGGCGAATACAGTGCTCGTGTTCGAGTTGGCGATGCTGAAGAAACTGTCACGTTTACGATCGCGACAGACCCACGGCTGACGGCGAGCGATGCGGATATCGCTACCTGGGTAGCGCGCCTGGCCGAGGTTAAGGACATGCTCAGCGGTAACTTGCACAGCCTGGAAGATATTCGGGGATCGCGCGCACAAATAGAGACATTGATGGCAGAGTTTTCTGGCGATACCGAGCTGCAAGAAATGGGCGCTGCTGCGCTTGAGAAAATTGCCGTGTGGGAATCTTCAATTACGCAGCTGAAGCATAAGACTTACGAAGATGAAGACGCATGGGAAACCATGTTAGCGGGGCAATTACGCTATCTGCTGGACGTCATCGATCGCACGGGGCCTCCCGTAACGGACGGCGCCATGATTCGCTTGCAGGCCCTGAAGTCGGAGTGGGCGACACGGCAAGCCGAGCTACGTTCAATAGTCAGCGAGAACATCGCTCCGATCAACCAGTGGGCCAAGGCCCATCAGGTTGACCACGTCCGATAGATTGCAGAGGCCGCTACTTCTCCCCGAGGTAGCGGCCGTACCAGTCAATCATGCGCTCCAGGCGATCCTGGATATAACTTGGTTTCGTGAGACCGTGAAACTGGCCCGGATAGATGATCAGTTGCGTAGGTACGTCCAAACTGCGTAGCGCCTGATACATCTGCTCTGAATTTATGAGTGGTACGTTAAAGTCTTTCTCACCACACATGAACAGGGTGGGGGTCTCGATGCGATCGGCATGCAGGAACGGATATGAGATTTTGACGTAGGG
>CAYWBZ010000105.1:0-5176 GCA_964456535.1 uncultured Woeseiaceae bacterium
GTCATCGCCGCGATTGCAATGGTTTTCGCAATAGCAGCATTGGAGATGATCATCCCGCTATTTAATAACGCTGCTAACAAGAATCTGACTCTTGATTATGTGGCGACGATGCCCTGGCTACTACTAACGACCGCACTTGTTGGACTGTTTGCTGGTCTGTATCCGGCATGGTTGATCACCAAAACGAATCCGATTGAGGCACTCCGCGATATCGCTCGAAAGGGCAAGAAGGGTTCATTGGTCAGGTCATTCATGATCGGAGCACAGTTCGCGATTTCTGCGTTCATGCTGGCCATAGTAACAATCGTCTTTCTGCAGAACGAAAAGGTGAAAGAAGCCAGTTACATTTTTCCGCGATCCGAAATTTACACGCTCGACCGCCTGAACGTCGAAGGCATAAGCGACCGCCTTGACACCTTGCGCCATGAACTTGAAGCACTGCCAAACGTGGACAGAGTTGCTTACTCCTCACAAGTACCCTACGAACAGAACAACTCGCAAAACTCATTAACGCCGATTCCCGGTGATGAAGCCGCCAACATCACTTTCACGAATATGCGCATGTCGCCTGAATTTTTGGACGCTTACGACATACCGATTCTCGAGGGCAGAAACCTCAGCCGCGACATTACAAACGACGTGCGTGCTGACGAGACTGAATCGCTGAACATTCTCGTCAACGATATGGCGGCAGCAATGATGGGCTTTGATAAACCGATTGATGCTCTGAACCAGCGTCTTTACTCAACCGATGAAGAAGCGACGGTGCGAGAATTCGTAATCGTTGGCGTTGTACCGACGCAAAATATTATTGGTTTTTTCAACGAGGAGAAACCCTGGACATTTGAGTACTCTCCTGAAGATCTCAGAATCGGGTCCGTCCGCATCACCGGCGGCAACATGATGGACAGTATCCAGAGCATTGAAGACGTCTGGGATCGCGTAATCTCAGACTACCCAATGCAAGGAAGTTTCCTCGACGAGACATTCGATGGCGTCTACAACGTACTCAAGTACATGAACCTGGCGCTGGGAATATTCGCGTTTGTTGCCATGTCGCTTGCTTTGATCGGCCTTTTTGGACTGGCCGCCTTTATGGCAACGCAACGAACCAAAGAAATCGGCGTACGCAAGGTATTGGGAGCCAGCACGATACAAATCGCACGTCTCCTGGTCTGGCAATTCTCGACGCCCGTGCTTTGGGCTCTGCTGGTTGCATTGCCCGGAGCATACTTCGCATCACAGGGTTATCTCAATTTCTTCGCTGATCGCATCGAGTCGCCGATTCCGATTTTGATCGTCTCCGGACTCGCAGCGGTAATGCTCGCCTGGGTGACTATCGCCGGGCACGCCATTCGAATCGCGAGATCCAATCCCATTCTGGCGCTGCGATACGAGTAACGCTATTTTTCAGCGACGGTAGTATAGTCAGTGCCAATGAAACGGACACTGACTATACTGCTGGCGATCGCTTTCCTCGCGTCGTGCTCAGCGCCCTCCGAATTCGTCATAACAATAATCGGCACCAATGATGTACATGGGCAGCTGACACAGACAAAAGAGCGCGGCGGCCTCGTCACGGTCTCCGGATATGTGAGTGCTGTTCGAGACGCTCGTGAACGAGATGGCGGCGGCGTACTGCTAATTGATGCCGGCGACATGTGGCAGGGGACACTCGAGTCCAACCTGTCAGAGGGCGCAGCAATGGTCCGCGCCTACAACGCGCTGGGATATGCAGCAGCCGCGATCGGCAATCATGAGTTCGACTTTGGGCCGATTGGTCCGCAAGCGATTCCTTCGTCCGATGAAGACGATCCGGTAGAGGCATTGAAGCAACGTGCCACGGAGGCTAACTTCCCGCTACTCGCCGCGAATCTGATAGACGCCAACACTGGCGTTCGTGTCGATTGGGAAAACGTGCAGCCCTCAGTTCTTGTCGATGTAAACGGCGTAAAGGTTGGCATTATCGGTGTCACAACATCGAATGCCTTGCAAAGAACCATTGCAGCTAACGTTCGCGAGCTACGTATCGCACCGTTGGTGCCGGTGATCACGGAGCAGGCCAATAAGTTGCGTAAAGAGGGTGCGACACTCGTTATCGTTACCGCTCACGCCGGTGGCATGTGTACCGAGTTTGATAACCCCAACGACCTGTCGTCTTGCGTCGGGACTGCTGAAATATTTGAGGTTGCAAGAGCACTCCCGGCTGGACTCGTTAATCACATCATTGCCGGACACGTACATCAGGGAGTCGCCCATATCGTTAATGGTATCTCAATCACTTCCAGTTATTCGAATACGCGTGCGTTTGGTCGCGTAGATTTTTCCATTGATCGGACCTCCGGAAACGTGATCAACCGGCGTGTGTACCCTCCTCATCCGGTAGTTGCTGGCGCTGAGTACGAGGGACAAGCGATTCAAGCGAATGCCGACGTGGTGATGATCGCCGAGCGGGCCAGGCAGCGTGCGAAGGATCAAAAGGAGGCAAAGATCGGAATTCGCCTTGAGACTCCGTTCACGCTCAGCGGTAATCCGGAGTCCACGCTCGGTAATCTCTTTACCGACGCCCTGCTGGCAGAATCCGATGTCGATGTCGTCATTCACAATGTTGCCGGTGGATTACGCCAGAACCTGCCTGCTGGCGAATTAACGTTTGGCGACGTTTACCAGCTATCGCCCTTCGAGAATCGACTGGTGATTCTAACGCTCACCGGGGCAGAGATCCGACAGATTATTGCGGAGCAGGTACAGCGCAGAATCCGCATCGGTTTCTCCGGCATGCGCGTAGCCGTTGCATGCAACAGCACCGACATGGCCGTTGCAATGCACTTCACCGATGGCCGGGAAATATCGGATAGCGACTCGGTGACTGTCGCTGTTAATGATTACATCGCGCTGGGCGGAGACGACATACTCACGTCGGTTATTCCCGAGGGTGGCTATGTCATTGATGACAGCCTGCCGCTGACCCGCGACGTTTTCATCGATTGGCTGGGCGATAAAGGTGGCAGCATCAATGCCGAGGATTTCGATACCACCGCTAATCCAAAATGGATCCGCCCGGATGATCTGGACCCCGCCTGTCACCTCAACTAGCGATGCTCGCCACGATCTTTTGTTGTAATTCTACAACATTGCTAATTCGACATATTCTACTAAGCTATATATGGTGACGAAGGAAACTTTGTTTCCATGTTCAGGTCAATTGATTAACAAGTAAATTCTTAACCGCGTGGAGGATATTTCTTCGCGATTATTTTGTTGTTTTTTTTCCACCTATCGATTCATCGAACCGGGGGTTCATTATGAAGAAATACAGAGGAGTAGCCGGAGCAGTATCTACTGCGCTGGTTGTAGGTTTGGCATTCATGCCAGCAAAGCTCACATTTGCACAGGACGCTGACGAAATCGAAGAGGTTATCGTCACCGGGTCTCGTATCCGGCGCAATCCGCTCGATGAGCCGGTAGCTATCATGGACATCAGCGCCGAGGCCATCGAAAAAACCGGTCTGGTCAATCTGGGTAGCGCACTACAGCAACTGCCGATCAGTGGCTCAGCCATCAACTCGCAGTTCAACGTTCCGGGTAACTCTGGGTTCCCGCAAGACGGATCCGGCATCGGTGCCGGCGCAGCGCAACTCGCAATTCGAAATGTTGGCGCCAAGCGCACGCTTATACTGGTCGACGGTCGTCGCTGGATCGCAGGAGCTTCGGCATCTGGTGTTCCGAGTGCAGTCGACCTGAATACGATTCCTGAGAATGTAATCTCACGTATCGAAGTATTGCAGGACGGCGCTTCCGCCATTTACGGGTCCGACGCGATTGGCGGTGTTGTCAATATCATCACGCACGACTCCTACGATGGCTTTAAGCTCGACGCTCAAACTGGCGGATACCTTTCTGACAGCGACGGCGAATCCTCGCAAATTTCTGCGCTTTGGGGTGGCGGCAATGACACTACACACTTCGTGTTTAGTGCCAGCTATCGTGAAGAGAAAGGTATCGAAACCGCGAGTCGTTCGCGTTCGGCATTTCCGTCTGCTGATGCAACGAGTTGTGCCGGCGGTGGTTGTTCATCGTTTACACCGCAAGCACGTCTGGTTCTCGGACCGAACTTTGGTTTCCAGGACATCACGCTGAACGACGGTGTACTGAATGACGGTGGCGCGAACATTCCGCAGTGGGATCCAAATGATCCGGACGGCGGAGCTGATTTTCACGCCTTCAGCACAGCAGACCGCTTCAACTACAACGGCCCAGGCTTCAACTTCCTGAAGACACCGAACGAGCGTGTAAACTTCTACGCAAACGTGACGCATGATCTGGCGGAGAACATCTCTATGTTTGCCAGAATGTCTTACACGAACCGTTCGTCAGAAACCAAGGGTGCCCCGGAACCAATCTGCCTGGGTGCAGGTTGCGGTAATCGCATCATGGACAACATCGTTATTTCGGCGTTGAATCCATACAACCCGTTTGGTATCGATCTTTCAGTTGCTAACGGCAACCTGGAATTCTTCGGCCGTCGTCCGCTTGAATCCGGGCCTCGCCTGTTCTTCCAGGACGTAAATACCTACATGTTCACAACCGGATTGCAGGGTGACTTTGAGGCAGGCGACAAGAACTTCTATTGGGATCTTTCTGCTGGTTACGGCGACAACCGTGGTTTCCAGGAAAAACAGAACTCTCACAATGCTGCGAAGATCGCTGTAGCTCTGGGTGACCCGGCTGTTTGTGCGGCAACACCCAACTGTGTGCCGTTCAACTTCTTCGGTGGCCAGGGCCCTGACGGATCCGGTTCGATCACGCAGGACATGCTCGACTTCATCACCTACACACAACGAGATTTCAGTGAGCAAACGCTGAAGAATGTTTCGTTCAACATCTCAGGTGATATCACGGAGTTGCCAGCAGGTACTATGGGCTTTGCCGGCGGCCTAGAATATCGTGATCACGAGGGTTCGTTCCGTCCTGATCCAATCGCAGAACGTGGCGAGACAGCAGGTATTCCTTCTGGTGCGACCACCGGTGGTTTCGACGTAACAGAAATTTATGCCGAAGTTAACGTTCCTTTGATATCAGGAGCGACTGGTGCCGATCTTCTTGAGCTGAACTTTGCTGCAAGAAACTCGGACTACAGCACATCCGGTGCCGAAGCGACTTACAAAGTAAGTGC
>CAYWBZ010000105.1:5276-7902 GCA_964456535.1 uncultured Woeseiaceae bacterium
TGTCAGTTGATTTCTACGAAGTGGAAATCGAAGACGCCGTTCAGGGTCGTAGCCCGGGTGAATTGATTACTGCCTGTGTCGACACACTGGATCCGTTCTTCTGTGACGGTGTTCCAAGAACACCTTCTGGTCAGGTCGGCCTGGTGCAGAATCAACTGCAGAACATTGGCGGCATCGATGCGTCGGGAATGGACCTCATGTTCAACTACATGAGTCCTGAAACATCTCTCGGTCAGTTTAGCCTGCGTGTCAATGCAACCTACCTGGATGAGTACAAAGAGCGTACAAGTAATCCTGATGGCACCGAGTCGGTTAACGACTTGACCGGTCGCCATCCGGACGAAACGTTCTTCCGTGCTTTCCCGGAATGGCGCATGGTGACAGGTCTTGATTGGGCCAAGGATCGACTCTCGGGTGGACTGACCATTCGCTGGGTTGACGACATGCTGCTGGACAGTGGTTCGAATCTGGATTCAGTCGCGTTTACTGATCTGCGATTCACCTACAATCCGGAAGTTCTCGGTGACGCACTGACACTGTCTCTCGGTTTCAACAACGTGTTTGATGAAGACCCGTCAGTTTGTGACGCTTGTGGCGTTATCAGCATGAGCCCGGTATCGCATGACCTGCCAGGACGTGTTGGTTACTTCCGAGTAACGTACGAGCTTTGATCGTCCGACACTGAGTAGTACTTACTCGACTAAAACGGCCCCTTCTCGGGGCCGTTTTTTATGGGTATCGTTCGACCGGTTGCCCACCCTGCTTGTAGACAACGCCACCTTTCATCACAAAATCGACGTTTTGTAACAGGTTGATGTGCTTAAGCACATCGCCGCGTACCGCGATGATGTCGGCGTATTTTCCTTCGCTAACGGTTCCCCAGCGATCCGAAACCTTCATCATTTTAGACGGCCAGTAAGTTGCCGATCGAATCGCCTCCATCGCCGGAATATCCATAACGTTTACCCAGACGTCGAGTTCATTCCAGGTGGACTGACAGTGAAATTTCATTGGGATACCGCTATCCGTACCGACCAACAAAACCACACCTGCTTCGCGTAGCTGCGTAACTTTATTTATCAGGGTCGGTTTGCGTTTTGGTGTCAGATCGAAGTAGAGCAACTCCTTCGGACTTTCTATCGATTGCTTGATGTCGGCTATCGTGTCCGCTTCAAGCCCTCGCTGCCAGCAATCGTTGTCCAAGTGTTCTGGATTGGCAATCACCTGGTCGAAATTCCACAGTCCTTCAACCGTTGGGGTCCAATAAAGCGGTCCGCCGCGAACCCGTCCCGTGGCGGTGCGCTCCTCTAGCAGCTCTATGATGTCCGCCGGATATCCGGGCGCTGCAGCCAAGCCCGTGTGTTCGAAATTATCGACACCTATGGCGAGCCCGCGACGAATCTCGTCAGGTCGATGCGAATGCGCTACCACCGGCAAGCCGTGCTTATGCGCCTCGTCGACAACAGCTTCAGCCTCCTCGAAGGTCATCTCGTCCTGATCAATTAGTTTGATGATGTCGACGCCGGCGTTCGCCAATGCTCTAACCTTACTACGGGCATCTCGGGCACCACTTACGCCCCAGCGAAATGCTTCGGTTCCCGGGTAAGCTGCATGTTGAATAAACGGACCGGAGACAAACAGTCGTGGACCGGGAATGCTGCCGTCGGCGATCGCATCGCGAACTTCGATTGAATCCTGCAACGGTGCACCCAGATCCCTGGCTGTCGTCACGCCAGCCAGTAACAGCTGCTCTGCCGACGCTGGCATGATCTCGGTCGCGAATCGGTCAAGATATTCCACATCCCAATGCGCGTAGTCGGAGTGACCGTTAATCATGAGGTGAACGTGCATATCCCAAAGACCAGGAAGCACAGACATCCCTTCGGTGGAGATGACCTCGTAGCTGGCGGGAATCTCCAGCGTGTCTACCGTACCAATCGCTTCGATCGTGTCGCCATCGATAAGAATGACACTGTTTGCAATTGGTTCGCCAAGCAGGCCATCGATAAGACGGCCGCCGACCAGCGCTTTTTTATCGGCAGCATCGGCAGGATTGCCCGCGACAAACGTGAAAACCGCAAACAGAAGAACTACAAAACTACGAACACCGCTCATTGACATCTCCACTATCGAAATTTTGGTAACAGCCCGCTAATGCCGGAACCAACAATAACCAACGAAAAAGACGCGAGGTCGAGGCGTGGGAAAGGCCCGCCGCCGTAACCGTACATAGCAAGCAGCGCGACGCCCAGACAAATCATTAGCGCTCCAGCGATTTGCCGTGCCGGTGCTGGAATTTTTGCATCGGCAGGTCGGCCGCGCCGCTCCAGAGGCGAAAGCAGCAACGCAACCGGTAACAGCAGGACAAACAGGACTGCGATCCACACAGGCCGTGACCACCACCAGTCAGACGTTCCCGGTTCGATACCGAGGCCGATTCCGCCAAGAACATATAAGAGCGCTGCGAAGATCACCATGACGGTAATGTGCCAGAGATAAACGGTCATGATCATGCTGTTGATCAACACCGTTGCAGTCCAGAGGCGTAACCCATTCAGGGCGCGCCGCATTGGTTCCTCAAGCGACAGCAGCAAACCGAACTGAAAAATGCCAAGCGCCAGCAACG
>CAYWBZ010000106.1:0-7813 GCA_964456535.1 uncultured Woeseiaceae bacterium
TGCACCGTTGTGTATAGTTGGGCGAAATCTGCAACGATCGCCGTCTTTTAGGCTATATAAATCAACCGTTTATGTTGGCGCTGGATAACATGGGCCTTCGGCCTGTCCTCGCTTCGCTCGTCGGAGCGAACTCCAGAGTTCGATCCGAGGAGCGCATCAAGATCGAGATTTATTCAACACCCGGTTCCAGGCCATAAGAAAATTGCTTGATCAAGTACCGCGAACAATTAGTTCTGTTTTGATCAGCGCCGATCCCGGTGTTTCGCCATCCAGAATACGCATCAGCTTGGCGACCAGTACGCGCCCGGCCTGGTGAATATCCTGCCTGATCGTCGTCACCGGTGGGCTGAAATAAGCCGCCGACGGAATATCGTTGTAACCGACGATCGACGCCTGATCCGGAACGCTTATTCCCGCGTCTCGAAAAGCGGCGATGAATGCCATGGCAGTAGAATCGTTGAAGGTGAATACAGCATCCGGGGGCGTCTCTATAACATCGAGATACCGATTCGCGGCCGCGAACGCCGATTCGTAAGAGAAGCTGTGTAACTCGATATCGTCAACCGCTATATCAAAATCACCATCGTCGGCGGCTCGCTGAAGTCCTGCCCGGCGTAGTCCGATCTCACGAAACGACGGATCTCCAACGAAAAGAAAATGTCGACGACCTTGCTCAACGAAGTAACGTCCGACTAGTTGTCCACCCAGATAGTTATCGCTGCCGACAACGCAGTAGTTGGCATCCTCCGGTGCGGCACCCCACACAACGATTGGCGCTCCGGTTTCCGCGAACTCGTTAAGCATGTCTTCACGATGACCCTGCCCCAGCACGATAAACCCGTCAGCACCCCTCGATGTCAAAATTTGCTGAAACGCCATGGTGTCATTGTGGTTCGGGGCACATAACAGCAAATCCTGATTGCGGTCTCCAAGTGCCTCCGACACACCGGCAAGCAATTCGAACATAAACGGGTCTGAGATATGATTCTGCCGATGCGACCGAAAATCCATCGACACCGCAATTGTGTTGGTCCTCTTGTGGCGAAGCTTTTGCGCATTTCGATTGACGGCATAGCCGTGTTTGTTCGCCACCGACAGCACGTGGTCGCGGGTGTCCTTGTTCACCAGCGGGCTATTGCTTAACGCACGGGACACGGTCGGCTTTGAAACCTTCGCCAGCCTGGCGATGTCGTCCATCGTTATTGCACGCTTGTCGGTCATGAAATCAGATGTCCTTTGAGGATTTGTCGTAAATCGCTCCCGCGGGCGCCATTGAGTGGTTGCAGGAAATTCGCCCGGGCTCGCGCTAAGCGGTTCATATTTCTAATGATTTCAATCATAACTGAAACGCATTTCAAAATCATTGAAATCGATTTCATAATGAGGTAGTTTTTGTACAGCGGCGAAGTTGTGGGGGAGACGTCTGAATGCGCTGCGGCCAATCTGAACGGCTGCGTGTTCACCGTCATCACAACCCGGCCACGGGCGAATCGTGGTACTTCCTGTCTGTAATTACGAACTTGAACCGATTTAGGGGGTAAGGCCATGACTTGCAAATCCTTTGTACTAATTCGCTTTCTTTGCGGAGCCATTATTACGGCACTAATCGCGGTTATACCGCACACCTTGGTATTCGCGCAGGACTCAGGCGATGAAGAAGTAATCGAGGAAATCATTACGATCGGTACGCCAGGTGGCGCCGGAATTCAGAAACGAGACGTATCATTCGCGGTCAGCGTGATGGATGCAGGCGAAATCGAGAAATTTTCGCCGAAGAGCACGGCGGATCTTCTTAAGGCCATTCCCGGTGTGTGGGTGGAAAGTTCCGGCGGCGTTTCCGGCGCAAATATCGATGTCCGCGGCCTGCCCGGCGGCGGGGATGCACCGTTCGTCACCATGACATTGAACGGTACACCGCTATATGGGACAGAGATGTTGTCCTTTTTCGAGCAGTCCACGATTTTTCGCATTGATGAAACGATCGCCAGCACTGAAGGCCTGCGCGGAGGGCCCGGCGCCGTATTCGGAAAAGGTGAGCCTGGCCTCACGGTGAACTTCAATCTAAAACGCGGTCGGGAAGACACCGAAGGCAGAGTCAAATACACAACCTCGGACTACGAACTACAGCGCTTCGACGGAGTACTGAGTGGCAAGCTCGCTGAAGATTTGTATTACATGATTGGCGGCTACGTCCAATCATCTCCGGGAATTCGCGATGCTCAGTTCACGTCGGAAGAGGGTCATCAGTTTACTGTCAACCTGACCAAGGAATTCGATCAGGGCAAGATCAACTTTTTCACCCGCATCACCGACGACCATGGTCAATGGTATTTGCCGATGTGTCTTAGTTGCGGCCACGATGAAGGCGAATTTTCTCAATTAGGCAATGCCACTCGTCAACGGGAGATTGTCATCAGCGCCAACGGCGACTCAGAGGTGTTTGATTTCGCCGATGGACGTGGTTGGGAGGGCAGCGTAACGGGGGCAAACGTCGAGTTCGATTTCGGCGATGGCTGGATTTTCCGGGACAACGTCGGCTTGACCAGCGGCGACGCCAATACCTTTGGTTTCGTGCCATCCGGAACCGCCGTCACAGCAACCGCCTTGAGTGCAGTTATCGGCGGCCCGGTCACCACGGCGAGTGGTTCGACCTTGGGCGCTGGCGATTTCGTCCAGACTTATGGGCACTGGGTGGTGCTTAAGGATTTACGGTCCTTCTCCAACGACCTGAGCGTCAACAAGATGTTCGCCGATAGCCACGACGTGACCTTCGGCATTTATCAATCGAGCTTTTCATCTGACGATTTCTGGAGCCTGGGGAATCCGGTTCCGGTGCACAATACCGCTCACGGCGATTTTCTCGATTCGGCAATTACGCCGGCAGACATCGCTGCTGCGGGTGGTGACGCCGGGTTCATGTTCGGCTTAGCCTCATCGGGCGACGCGCGCACGACGGCATTTTACCTTGCTGATTCGTGGCAGATAAACGACGGCTTCCGTATCGACGCGGGTTTTCGGCAGGAAAGTATCGAGATCGATTACGTCCTCGATACCGGGCCAGGATTTCCCGACGGTAGCCGCGATTTAGCCACGAGCCTGGATGACGACCAGACGGCGTACACGGTGGGCGTGAATTGGGACTTCAGTGAAGATATCGGATTCTTCGGGCGTTATGCCAAAGGATACCTGTTTCCGCATTTTGACAACGTTCGCGAGGGGCAGCTGGAGGTTAACGACGTCGAGCAGACCGAATTTGGTGTCAAATACACCACTGACTACTACGACGTTTTCGCCACCGCGTTTTTCAACACCAACGATTCATTCGACAGTGTGGTCGGCGGCGCAGTCCCGGCTTCCGCATTCGAAACCGAAGCGTTCGGCGTTGAGATCGACGCGACCGTAGCAATTGGAATGTTCAATATCGGGCTGAGCGGCGTTTTTCAGGACACCGAAATCACGAATTCGTCCACCCTCACCGATATCGGTAACACCGTATTGCGGCAACCAGACTTTCAGTTTCGCATAACACCGAGTTTCGACTTCGAGTTTGGCGAATGGATAGGCACCGTGTATGGCGCACTCACTTTGGTGGACGATCGTTTCAGCGGTAATTCGAATACGGTCGTTCTTCCCAGTTACGAGAAAGTCGATCTTGGTGTCATTCTCTCGTCAGAGTCCGGCTTTTTCGTGCAGCTGCATGGAGACAACGTCGGTGATTCGGATGGCATAACCGAGGGTGACCCGCGTAGTCCGACGTCTCCAAACGGACGTCCAATACTTGGTGCATCGGTCAAGTTCAGCGTCGGGTATGATTTCTGATTAGCTGAACGCATTAGTGCTGGTATCCCGCAGACCGGGCAGACTTCGATCGATCTGTCCGCCCGGTCTGCCCTGTCAGAATTCAATATAGCCGCGCTGGGGTCCACCCATGAAGCACTTGCCCATAAAGATATCGCTGTTCATCAACTACTTCGTGTTCGCGATTCTGTTGAACAGCGTCGGCACCGTGATACTGCAGGTGCAGAACAGTTACGGTGTGACCGAGTCATCGGCTGCGATACTCGAGGCATTCAAAGACTTATCCATAGCCATAACCTCGTTCCTGATTGCATCTTTCATCGTCCGGCTCGGCTTCAAGCGAACGATGCTGGCCGCGCTGGCATTTATCGGCATCGCTTGTCTGGCGATGCCGCAATTACCGACTTTCTGGATGACCAAACTGTTGTTTGCGGTGACCGGCGTCGGCTTTGCCCTGGTCAAGGTATCCTGCTATGCAACGCTCGGCCTTGTCACCAAAGACAGCAAGGAACACGTCAGCATAATGAACTTCCTCGAGTCGTTCTTCATGGTTGGCGTGTTGTCAGGCTACTTCATCTTTAGTGCATTTGTTGACGATTCGAATCCACAATCGACAAGCTGGCTCGCCGTATATTATGTACTGGCCGTACTGTCCTTCCTCGCATTTGTGCTACTGGTGTTTGCGAAACTTGACGAGTCCGCCGCAAAAAGCTCCACACCCAAACCATTGGCGCAGGAATTCATGGACATGATCTTGATGTGCATCAAGCCGTTGATCCTGATCTTCGTTGTCAGTGCTTTCCTGTACGTCCTCATCGAACAGAGCATCATGTCGTGGTTGCCGACATTCAATAGCCGTATTCTCAACCTCTCCACGTCATTGAGTATCCAGATGGCCAGCATTCTCGCGGCCGCGACGGCATTGGGTCGTTTCGGTGCCGGTTTTGTTTTGCAGAAATTCGACTGGTTCCGTGTATTGACGATCGGCCTCCTGGCCGCCGCTTTGCTCGTGATTATTGCGTTGCCGATGGCGGAAGCCGTGAGCGGCGAGCTGGTCACCAGCTGGGGTGCGGCGCCGTTCGCGGCGTTCCTCTTTCCGCTGATCGGTTTTTGTATCGCCCCGGTCTACCCGGCCATTAACTCGGTCATCCTCTCCGCGCTACCGACACATCAGCACGGCTCCATGGCAGGGCTGATCGTGGTTTTTTCGGCATTGGGAGGTACGACCGGGTCGATCATTACCGGCAACCTGTTTCAGGCATTCGGCGGCACAACAGCGTTCTACTTTTCTCTGTTGCCAATAGCGCTCATTCTGGTGTCTCTGTACGCGTTCAAGCGATCGGTGCAACGACACGATGCTGAGAACGAAGGTCAGGGACTGACCAAAACCGGGGAACAAATTTGAGTATCCAGTCTGAAAATCAAACTGAGCTCAATCTATGGCTAAAGAGCCATTCCATGCTCCTGCAACATGATTCCCTGGTCAGCTCCTACGCTGGACAGTCAGGGCAGTGGCAGCATGCTTATGGCTTATCCCGCCCGGCAGACTTTCTTACGCAAGGTTCCGTCTGGTTTGCTGCCTATCCCGACTCATTAGTAGGTGAAGCGGGCGCAAAGGCGTTGGATATTCTCGCTTCGCCGCAGCTGAATAAATTGCTCTCGGACATTGGCGTTGAGGCTGTCCATACCGGTCCGATGAAGCGGTCGGGAAGCATTTCGGGAAAGAAGTACGGGCCGAGTATCGATGGCCACTTTGACCGCATCGAAAGTGTTGTCGACCCCGAGTACGGCAGCGAAGCTGAATACAGAAACTTTGTGAGTGTTGCATCGCAGCACGGCATTGACGTTATTGGTGATATCGTGCCCGGCCACACGGGAAAGGGCCCCGACTTTCGACTGGCGGAACGAAACGAACCTGGATTTCCGGGGCTCTATACCATGATTGAAATTCGCGCCGAGGACTGGTCTGTTATTCCCTCGGTGCCTTCCACGCAGGACAGCGTGAACCTTTCACAGCCAATCATCCACGCACTCAAGGATCGTGGGTACGATCTTATCGGACCACTGGATGCGGAGGTGTTTGCAAGACCAGGCATCAAGGAAAGCAGTTGGAGTGCTACCGATATAGTCCGCGGAGTAGATGGGAAAGATCGGCGTTGGGTCTATTTGCACATTTTTAAGCAAGGCCAGCCGTCGCTCAATTGGTCCGACCCGAGTTTTGCAGCTCACAGATTGATAACTGCCGATATGCTTCATTCTCTGAAGGTTCTGGGCGCAAAGGGACTTCGCCTGGATGCAACCATGTTTCTTGGAGTCGAAGCCGGATCCAAGACTGAAAAAGGTTGGCTGGCAGGGCATCCGTTATCGACCCAGGTAACCGATCTCCTCGGCATGATGGCTCGCAAGTTTGGTGGCTTTAGCTTCCAGGAACTCAATACCGACTTAAAGACCATTCAGCGGTCGTTGCGATCCGGCCCGGATTTCAACTACGACTTTAGCACTCGCCCTGGATGTCTGTATGCGTTAGTCGTGGGAGACGGGGGGCCGTTGAGATTGATGTTGCGGCAGATGCTCTCATACGAGATACAGCCGACGAGGTTGGTGCACGGGCTGCAAAACCATGATGAGCTAATGCTGGAAACCACTCATTTGAGTGTTTTTGGCGAGGAAATATTCGAGTGGGAAGAAAATCGACAAAGGGGCGATAGTCTATTCGAACACATTCATGAAAAGGTCATCTCCGCCACGACGGGAGATCACGCGCCATATAACAAGGTGTTCGCGATGAGTCCCGGAGTATGTTCCACGCTGCCGGGGTTGATAGCAGCCAGCATGGACATTCGGGACATCACTCAAATCACACTTGAGCAGAGCGAGAAAATTAAGCAAATTCATTTAATGGCTGCTGCCTTTAACGCGCTGCAAGGCGGCGTATTCCTGCTTTCGGGCTGGGACCTCGTAGGGGCTTTGCCTATACCGACAGAATCGGTCGAAGACTTTATTGCGGACAACGATCACCGATGGATCAATCGTGGCGGATATGACTTGCTGGGAGCTGGCAGCGCAGTGGCTTCTTCTATCCACGGGCTTCCGAAGGCGCGAGCACTGTATGGCGATTTGGAATCTCAACTGAAAGACCAGGGTTCCTTCGCTTCTCGTCTCAAGGCCATGCTTTCCCTTCGCAAGTCGCTTGGAATTGCTGAAAGCGAGTTGGTGTCTGTGCCTACAGTCACGCACCCAGGCCTTGTGATTTTGGTGAATAGACTTCCTGAAGTTGCAGGCAAGCCGCAGTCTTGGCAGCTCACTGCGTTGAATTTTGGCAAGTCCACGGTTCAGCAGGGTGTTACTTGCGCGGGCTTGACAGGTGACGCCAAAGCGCTTTGGAGCAATTTGCACGGCGCTATTGAAGAAGATGTCGTACTCGACGACGACGACTCACTGACATTGGACTTGCAGCCATGGGAGGCAAAACTCATCGTGATCAATGAAGTTGCGCCTAACGATTGATAGGAAATACATGTCGTCCCAAGATTGCTGTATCAGATGGTCTCAACAGTTTGAGGGGTGCGTGACTTTCGCGAGAACCACCTTGGCTTACAGTAGATCGCGTTTACAATTCGAGTTGCATTGAAATGAACACCGGCTCTACTCGGGTTTTCGCGTAGAAAAGCACCTTTGCCAATACACCCCGATCAATACCTCGAATCTGGTTTGCCCGCCGAAGGCAGGGATCACTTGGTGTTCAACTAAGTCTAGGCGTGTTACCAAAAATGTGTCCCATTGGCGAATGGAGCAGGCAATAGAATCAAGCGCTTGGTGATCCAATCGCAGTATTTTGTGGGACAGCGTCGCCTCGTAAGTCGCGGAAACTAAAAGAAAGAGCGGAATTGGGATGACTGGCTTCGAACCGTGTTGCCGTTGAGACCGATCGATCGGTTGGTGCAACGGTATCGATAGCCCGGTCGGGAGTTCGAATCTCTCCGGGCGCGCCAAAAACCAAAAGGTCCCTTCAGGG
>CAYWBZ010000107.1:0-5579 GCA_964456535.1 uncultured Woeseiaceae bacterium
ACTTTTTGATGCGAGCGACCCGATACTCACGCATGCGATTGAAATCCATGCGTTGTTCGTAATCTACCTGCATCATTCCCTGCGTGCCTTTACGATACGCCACTATTATTCTCCTAATTCTGAACGTCTGGTTCTGGTCTGGATGATTTGATTTATTCTAAATGTGGCGATAATTATATCGCCAAATCACGTATTATTGTCGAAATTTCGATTATTTTAAACTATTTGCTGTCTTCTCGCATTTATTTAAGGAATTCTTTTTGTGATGCGCCATTTTGCTATAGGTGATATTCATGGCTGCATTGCTGCTCTAAGGGCGCTTGTAGACTACATTTCGCCGTCTTCTGACGACACAATCGTCACACTGGGCGATTATGTCGATCGCGGACCGGATTCTCGTGCTGTTCTGGATTTCGTCATCGAACTCGGCGCGTCATGCAATCATGTTCCGCTCCGAGGCAATCACGAAATCATGATGTTGGATGCACGGCAGAAAAAGAGCTGGTTACGCCCGTGGTTGCAGTACGGTGGTGATGCGACGCTGCGTTCCTATTCGTCATCTCCTGACGACACCGGCTCGTTCGACGATGTTCCTGACTCACACATCGACTTCCTCGAGAACAAGTTGGTGTCTTACCACGAATGTGATTCTCATTTTTTCGTTCATGCAAACGCAGATGCTGATGTTTCTCTGGACAAGCAGTCAGACGCGACACTTTACTGGCGAAAGTACGGCGATCCGGAGCGGCATTGCTCTGACAAGATCATGGTTTGTGGCCACTCGGCGCAGCGGTCCGGGCTGCCGCTTAGTAACGGTCACTCAATCTGTATTGATACCTGGGCACACGGCGGCGGCTGGTTGAGTTGCCTTGATGTAGCGACGGGATCGATATGGCAAACGAATGAGGCGGGCGACAAGCGGAGCTTTTCTCTGGACGAAATGCGGGACATCGCTCCCGCTAGAATTGATCCACAAAGCTAGTCGCGCGTTTTACGTCGCTACCGTCGCGGCTCTCCTGCCAGAGTATCTTCCCGGCACCTTGTGCCGGCTCATCAATGTCGATCGCCAGCAGGCTGCCGTTCGGGATCAGGATGTCCTCGCCAGTTAGCCACAGCACCAGAATACTCGTGCAGGACTGGTGGCTGCTGACAAGGATGTCGCCGTCATCGAAATTCAGCCCGTCTACGAAAGCGATGATTTCATTCAGCCTGGAGCCTGTTTTGAGGTTCTCAGACTCGACTACGTCTTTTGAAAAAACCAGAAGTTTCGCTGCAATTTCAAGGGTTTGCCTTACGCGAAGCAGTGGACTTGAGTAAATCCGTGATACGTTTTGCAGATCGTCGCGGCGAAGATTGACGACATCTTCTACTTCTTTGATCCCCTTTTCGCTTAATTCCCGGCCCTCGTCAGTGTCCGATGCGGCGGTCATTCCATGACGAAGGATGAAAATCTTCATTGGCAGGGCAGTCGTGACCGAATACGGGCTTCGATTCTAGACTTTTACGGGCTGACCGCTGGCCGCTGATTTGACGACGGCTTCAGTAACCGCTGCGCCATGGACGATTTCGGATGTAGGGATCAGGAACGGATCGCCGCCCGCCGCGGCCTTGGCGAAACCGTCCAGCGCCGCGCGGCTAACATCAAATAATTCTGCATCCCAGGTTTCAGCCGGGCCTTTGACGGGCTTAAACGTGCAATTGCCGAACAGCCGCATACGGCGTTCCTCCGATGGCGCACCCGCGACGTGTGTCATGCCCTCCAGCTTGACGAAGCCTTTGGTGCCGTAGACCTGGAAATTGAATCCGCCACCTGTCGCGGTCATCGTAGCGAGGTAGCCGGACATGCCTTCTTTCATGCGAAATAGAATTGACGTCGTATCGTCGGCATCAACCTCGATGGCGCGTCGAAAGCTTTGCGCGTAGACCTCGTCGATCTCGCCGCACAAATCGATAAATCCGTCGATTGCGTGTACACCCATCGGCGTCAGGCCACCGCAAGGGGTTTCATTCTTGTCGGCTCGCCATGCACCCGGCTTCAAATACAGCGCATTCGGGAAAGTCATCGTTGCTTCGCAATGCAGGATCGTACCCAGTTCACCGGAGTTGATGATGTCTCGAAGTTTTGTGATTTCCGGATGGAAGCGACGGTTGTATCCGATGCCGACCGTGATACCGGCTGCATTGGCTGCGTCGATCGCAGCTGTGGCGTCAGCTTTAGTCAGGGCGAAAGGTTTTTCGCAGAAGACGTGCTTGCCGTTTTCGGCGGCCGCAATCGTCTGCGCCGCATGCAGTGAATTCGGTGTAACCAGGACAACGGCGTCGATATCCGGGTCGGCGATAATGTCCTCGTATGACGCCCGTAACTCGAGATTGTGTTCTTTGGCGAAGTCTTTGGCATCGTCGGAGAGGGTGCGGGTCGTTGCAGCGACGAAACGAATGTCATCGCTGACGCCTGATACGGCTTCGACCAGTGTCTTCCCCCACCATCCAAGGCCAATGATGGCAGCATTAATCATAATTGTGGCTCACAGCTTAGCGAGTGGAGCGATTGGATCGCGCAGATCCGCAGTATATCGCTAAAATCGGGTTGTTCCACATTTGATCGATTAAAATGACCAAGAGGACTAAAATGACCCGTTGCCGATCACGGTTTCTATATCGGGGAGTGCACGATGTTATTGATTGACGATTTATTCGCAGCATGGCTGATGCTGGTGGCGCGGGTCGCGATCGCTGTCGTCTTCCTGGTCAGCGGCATACACAAAGGAATCTGGTTCCAAAAGGCCGCTGCCGAGTTTCGCCGGGACGAAATTCCTGCGATTGGGCTCACGTTACCCGCCACTGTAATTCTGCACCTGAGTGCATCGACCTGCCTCATCGTTGGCTATCTTGCACGGGAGGCCGCATTGACGTTGGCAGTGTTTACCGTCATCGCAACGCTGAAAGTGCATGCCTATTGGCGTTTGCCCAAAACAGAGCAGCTGGGGCGGAGTCGCATCACGACAGCCAATCTGGCAATAGTCGGCGGTCTGCTGCTGCTCGTGGCCGTCGGGCCGGGGCCTTTGGTCGTGGTGAAATAGGGCTACCGTATTATCGATAAATATCGTAAAATACGGCATCTATCGATAAATAACTCCTACAGGTAACTCGATTGAACACCTCGACCGGGCCGCTAATGGCGGCCGCAGCTAATCCCGGTACGCCCGATACCGATAAACGACTCGAGCTATATCGCCTGATGCAGGCATGTCGTGTCATGGAACAGCGCGCGTACGATCTTTTCATGCAGAACCTGATCAAGGGGACATCGCACCTCGCGCTTGGGCAGGAAGCGGTAGCCGCCGGGTTTGGTGCTGCGATGCGTGAAGACGACTACACGTTCTGCACTTACCGAGGCCACAACCACACATTAGTACGTGGCGTATCGATGACGGGCATCCTGGGTGAACTCATGGGGCGCGAGTGCGGACTCCTAAGTGGTAAGGGCGGTTCGATGCACCTTATGGATGTCGAAAAGGGCGCGATGGGCTCCTACGCGATCATCGGTGCACACATGCCGATTGCGGCAGGAGCCGCCTGGTCGGCGCAATACCGCAAGTCAGGTCAGGTATCGGTTTGTTTCTTCGGTGACGGCACGACTAACATCGGTGCATTTCATGAAGCACTGAATTTTGCTGCGATCTGGGATTTACCGGTCGTATTTGTTTGCGAGAACAACCTCTATATGGAATACACGCCCATTAGCGAGGTAACAGCCGTAGAAAATCCTGCGGCTGATCGCGCATCGTCCTACGGTCTTGAGCCGGTCGTTATTGATGGCAATGACGCCGACGTTGTCTACGCGGTTGCGCAAGCCGCGCTTGAGAAAGCGCGCAGCGGTAATGGGCCAAGTCTTATTGAAGTGCAGACCTATCGCCACGGCGGTCACTCGCGGGCCGACCCTGGTAAATATCGCCCCGACGAAGAGCTCGCAGCATGGAAGGAGCGCGATCCGGTCAAAACCTACCGGGCACGTCTACTCGCTGAAGGTGTTGATGAAGCCGCAATCGTTGCGGTCGAAGAAGAGCAAGCTGCACGTGTCGATAAAGCCGAAGAGACAGCGAGAAACAGCGGTCCACCGCCATTAGAGATTGCGGATACCGATCTCTGGGCTGACGGGAGTTCGACATGGCGCAATTAAGCTACAGAGAGGCTGTGTCAGCAGCGATTGCACAAGAGATGCGTCGCGATGATTCTGTTGTGTTCCTTGGCGAAGATATTGCGGCGGCAGGTGGTGTGTTCAAAACCACCGAGGGCTTGCTGGACGAGTTCGGGCCACTGCGTGTTCGCGATACGCCAATTTCCGAACAAGCCATACTCGGCGCGGCAGCCGGTGCGGCGATGACGGGCCTGCGGCCTATTGCAGAGATCATGTTCTCAGACTTTTTCGCCGTTTGCTGGGACACCGTCGTCAACCAGATTGCAAAGACGCGCTTCATGTCGGATGGACAATGTTCATTCCCCCTGGTTATTCGCAGCGCAAATGGTGGTGGTGCACGCTTCGGCGCGCAGCACTCGCAGTCGGTCGAAAACTGGGCGATGGCCGTTCCGGGATTAAAGGTCGTCGCGCCTTCGAATGCGGCCGATGTTAAAGGTTTACTGGCCGCGTCGATTCGTGATCCGGATCCCGTGTTGTTCTTTGAACAGAAGTCGCTGTACGGAACTAAGTCCGATGTACCGGAAGGCGAATACGTCGTTCCGTTGGGTCAGGCCGCTATCGCGCGCGAGGGCAGTGACGTTACCATCGTCGCGCTTGCCGCAATGGTTCCGCGGGCGCTCAAAGCCGCTGATGCACTGCAAAGCGAACACAACATATCGGCCGAAGTGATTGATGTTCGTTCGCTCGTGCCACTGGATGTGACAACGATTTTCGCTTCGGTCGCCAAGACCGGGCGACTGGTGACGGTCGAAGAAAACCCGCGACTTTGCGGTTGGGGTGCCGAGGTGTCATCGCTCGTTGCAGAAGAATTATTCTGGGATCTCGATAGTCCGATCGTCAGAGTAACGACACCGCACATTCCCTTGCCGTCTGCCGACACACTGGAAGATGCAGTGATGCCGAGTCCGGCACGTATTGTCGAAAACGTTTTGAAAATGGCGGACTGAGGAAACCGATATGGATGTATTAATGCCACAACTCGGTGAGACAGTTGCTGAAGGCACGATTGCGGCCTGGCATAAACAAGCTGGCGATGCAGTTGAGAAAGGCGACATTTTGCTGGATGTCGAAACAGATAAGGTAGCGACAGAAATCGAAGCGCCCGTTAGTGGTGTGCTTGCGAGTATTGATATCGCAGAAGGCGAAACCGTTGACGTAGGTACGGTGCTGGCAGTGATCGTCGTTGATGGTGAGGTTGTCGAAGACAAAGCGGCGACCAGTGAGTCCGTCCCGGTGAAGGCGGAGGCATCGTCGCCGACATCCGGTGGCCTGCCACCCAGGAAGGGTAGCGACAAACTGTCGCCAGCTGTTCGCCGCCTGGTGAAACAGCACAGCCTCGATATTGCGGATATTTCCGGAACCGGTCGTGATGGTCGCGTCA
>CAYWBZ010000107.1:5679-7803 GCA_964456535.1 uncultured Woeseiaceae bacterium
GATATTGCGGATATTTCCGGAACCGGTCGTGATGGTCGCGTCACACGGCAGAACGTGCTCGATCACATCGAACAGGGTGGATCTGCGACTGCCAAATCGACAACAGGCGAGCGGATTCCATTCGATCGGGTGCGCAAAGTAACGGCCGCTCACATGGTCAAGTCGAAAGCGATTTCGCCTCATGTATTACAAACCATTGATGCGGATTTTCTGGCAGTAGATATTTCGAGATTGGCGCGCAAGGAACAATGGAAGGCGGATACGGGTTACTCGTTAAGTTATCTGCCATACGTCGCGCGAGCCGTGTGCAAAGCAATTGCCGACTTTCCACGCGTCAATGCGAGCGTTGATGACGATGCGCTTATCGTACATCCGCAAATAAATCTCGCGATCGCAATCGACCTGAACCACGAAGGACTGGTCGCCGCCGTGACGCGAAACGCTGGCGCATTGTCGGTGTCCAAACTTGCAGAGCATTTTAACGATCTCATCACGAGAGCAAAGACGAAAAAGTTGAAGCCGGACGATTTGCAGGGCGGCACCTATACCTTGTCCAACCCAGGACCGTTTGGCACATTGTTTACTGCGCCAATCATTAACCAGCCGCAGGTTGGAATATTGTCGATGGACGCAGTCAAGAAACGACCGCATGTCATCGAGACAGCCGGTGGTGACTCGATCGCCATTCGGCCTGTCGGCATATTGGCTCATTCGTTCGACCATCGCGCCGTAGACGGTGCGTATTCCGCGGCCTACCTGGCGCGGTTGAAGTCGATAATTGAGGATACTGACTGGGACAGTGAGTTTTAAATGAAAAATACACGACGGACAATATTCTCCCTGCTCGCAACCGCCGTGCTTGCGTCGCAGAGTTTCGCGCAGGTTGATCTGGACAACTACCTGAAACGGGGCGAAGCGCTTTATAACGAACCTGCATCCTGTGCTGTTTGTCACAGGCAGGATGGCACGGGCCTTATCGGTCCGGATATCACCTACGGACCGACACCGGCCAAAATACTCGAGCAGATGTTGAACAATCCGCAGATGGCCGGCATTGCTTCGGAACTGAAAGCGGACAATGAAGACCTGATTGCATTATCCGTATTCATTCGATCGATCACCGGCATAGAGACCACAGAAACGATGTTGGTCAATGAGCGTGCAGAGCTCGTCAGCGCGCGGGCAAAAACCGAAACCGACCTTATCTTTCCAAAAACTGCGCGCGACGAAGCGGTCGAAGCTGTGCAGACCTGGGATTCGGTGATCGCCGATTGGCAGCGTCGAGCGAATGAAGGTCCGTTGCTTGCACACTACGACTCGGAGATTGTTGCAAGATTTGATCCTGGCAAACCCAGGTTCAGACCGAAAAAGGGCAAAACCTATTTTTATGAAAATGTCGGCAACTCCGCGAATCTGGCAATACTGGAGCCGGGGGCGAAGAACGCAAAGTCTACCCAGGTAGTAGTGGGAGATGCCAAGTCGCACAAGGTTATCGCAAGCTATGAGCTACCCGTCAGCCTGCGTGCCGCAGTACACACGACTATTGTTTCGCCGGATGGCAAGTACGTGTATATCGTCGGGTCAAAACCGGCATCTGAGCCGACCAACCAACTCAAAGCACTTGATGCTCCTGCGACGCTGATCAAAGTAGATGCCGTCACATTGCAGCCGGTTTTGCAGCAAACAATGGGCGGAAGACTGCATCACGGCATGGTGTTCCGCGATAAGTACATCTTGCTCGATACATTTTCACGGGACCCGGATGGCCTCGACGTCATGCTG
The DNA here is from genome assembly GCA_964456535.1 of uncultured Woeseiaceae bacterium. Taxonomy (GTDB): domain Bacteria; phylum Pseudomonadota; class Gammaproteobacteria; order Steroidobacterales; family Woeseiaceae; genus UBA1847. The sequence goes on from CAYWBZ010000107.1 coordinate 7,462, forward strand.
CTGGATCCGGAAACCAATAAAATCATTGGTGGCGTCAGAGATGAAGATTTGGGCGGCTCTTCGTACACGGCATACACCGACGACGACTACATCTACATATTAATGGAACCCGTCGGGTACGCGTCGCATCGTTCGACCGGCATGCTCGGCGCCAAAAATCTGTACAGCGGCAAGATTACGACGATGAAACCCTTCTGGATCGCGAAACTCGATCCTGAAACCTGGGAAGTCGTTCAGGAATACCCGTATCCGGGCTTTCGCGGTGACTGGATTGTCTTCGACGCCAGGAAAGAGTTCATGTACGTCCCGGCCGGCGGCACATCGAACGTCAGCAAGATCAAT
>CAYWBZ010000108.1:0-7799 GCA_964456535.1 uncultured Woeseiaceae bacterium
CTCGTCCGACCGCAGAAATACGCCTGGAAATGCAAAAAGTCATGCAGGGCCATGCGGCGGTATTTCGTACGGGCGAGTCACTGAACAAAGGTGTCGAGTTATTGCGAGAGACATTGGCAAGCTTCAGTGAAGTCGCTGTTGCTGACCGCTCGCTGGTCTGGAACACGGATCTCGTGGAAACCATGGAGCTTGAGAATTTATTGCTCAACGCAACGGCCACGATCGAGTCGGCCGCGAACCGACCGGAAAGTCGAGGCGCGCATGCCCGCGAAGATTACCCGGACAGGGATGACGAGAACTGGATGAAGCACACGCTTGCATGGGTGGATGACAGTGGCAAAGTCTCGTTTGACTATCGTCCGGTACATGAGAATACGTTGACTGACGAAGTCGATTACGTTGAACCGAAAGCGCGTGTTTACTAGGACTTATTTAGGATTTTTTGACTGTGGCTGAATTCAGACTTCCCAAGAACTCGCGAATCACAAAGGGTAAACACTTTCCTGCGGCTGATGGTGTCAGCAACGTGCGGAAATTCGCGGTTTATCGCTACGATCCATCCAGTGATGAAAATCCGCGTGTGGATACCTACGATGTTGATATGGACAACTGCGGTCCGATGGTTCTCGATGCGTTGATCAAGATCAAGAATGAAATCGATCCGACCTTAACGTTCCGACGTTCCTGCCGGGAAGGCATTTGTGGTTCCTGCGCGATGAATATTGATGGTGGCAATACGCTGGCATGCACGCGCGCGAACGACGAGGTCAAAGGTGACGTCAAGATTTATCCGTTGCCACACATGCCGGTTGTCAAAGACCTGGTAACAGACCTCACTAATTTTTACGCGCAATACGCGTCGATCAAACCGTGGTTGCAGTCCAGAACGCCGCCGCCACCTGATCAGGAACGGTTGCAGAGCAAGGAAGACCAGGAACTCATCAACGAACCTGCCGCCTGCATTCTCTGCGCCTGTTGCTCCACCAGTTGCCCAAGTTATTGGTGGAATAGTGATCGCTATCTGGGACCTGCCGCATTGCTGGCATCGTATCGCTGGCTGGTTGACAGCCGTGACGATGCGACCGGCGAACGACTCGATGAACTTGAGGATCCGTTCCGTCTTTACCGTTGCCACACGATCATGAACTGTACACAGACCTGTCCCAAGGGATTGAACCCGGCACAGGCGATCGCCGAGACCAAGAAGATGCTGGTCGAGCGGAAGTATTAATGTGGGAGCGGCCCCCAGGCCGCGAAGCGAAGCGGCGGCCGCAAGGCCGCTCGAGATCTCAACACTGGCGCAGGTCGCGGCCTAAGGGCCGCTCCTACAGGAGTCAATTCTTGAGTGAAGAATCCAGATTAAGATGGCAATGCCGGCGCGGCATGCGCGAGCTCGACGAGTTGTTGATTCGTTACCTCGAGTCCCGTTACCCGGTCGCGGACGACGATGAAAAAGCAGCGTTTCGGACAGTTTTGGAGCTTCCGGACCCGGAGCTAAACGGCTATCTGTTGCAGCGGCAAACGCCCTCATCAGAGTCAGCCGCCAATGTCATCAAACTCATACTCAACTTGCCTCACACCTGACCCCTGGTTGCGAATCGGCATATTAACCTCGGGTCGACTCCTGGTTGCCGTCGGGCTTGTACTGGTCCTGACATTCGAACTTGATGCGGCGATGCGCACGGTCATTTGTCTCGTTTGGGTCGCCGGAGGCAGGTATGAGCTCGTGCAAATTGAGCGCGGATTTGAGTCGCTCACCGCCATTCGCCTGTCGTCAGGCGGAGAGATTGCGGTTCTTAATAACGACCAGGAATGGCTGCCGGTTACCCTGCGGACCGGCAGCGTGGTGTTGCGGAATATCGCCTGGCTACGTTTACGCGCGGCCAATGGCGACAATTTTGTTGAACTGCTGCGTGGTGATGCCCGTCAAAGTCAAGACTGGCGCCGCTTGCAGGTGATCTGGCGTCACATTGGAGCATCGCCTTGAAGCTGCTAACATGCTGCCCTGACTGAGGTCCCGGCATTCACTGCCAACCGCACATGGAACGGTGTCACAGAACAAAGATGAATAAGGCACAAATCCGAGAACTAACTGCTCTGAAGCCGGTCTATCCCGGTGTTGAATGCCTGTATGGCAACTCCCTGTATCGAAACCACAAGGTACGTTGCTGAATGTCCAATCTGGCATCTGACAAGAAACTGGTCGAGCGAGTCCAGAAAGGTGACAAGGGCGCGTTCGATTTGCTGGTGCTGAAGTACCAGCACAAGATCGTCAATCTGATTATGCGATATGTGCGTGATCCGGAGCTGGCACTGGATATAGCTCAGGAAGCATTTATCAAAGCATACCGGGCATTGCCGCGGTTTCGAGGTGATAGTGCGTTTTATACGTGGATGTATCGAATCGCCGTGAATACGGCGAAGAATCATCTCGCAGCGCAGAGGCGAAGACCGATGGATGTAGAGCTTGATCTGCAGGACCCGGAGCAATACGACCTGCACGCCAAGCTTAAAGAGACAGACACTCCCGAGGGAGTGGCGCTTAGCAACGAGCTCCAGGAGACGGTTGAGCGCGCCATTGCAGCATTGCCGGAGGACTTGCGAACAGCAATTATTCTCAGGGAACTGGAAGGCATGAGTTATGAAGAGATTGCAGAGACTATGGAATGTCCCGTCGGTACTGTGCGATCAAGAATTTTTAGAGCACGCGATGCAATCGGCAAGAAGATCGGATCGCTGATACGCTAAAAAGGGTCAGAGCCCTTTTGCTAAAGAGGCCGGAGGCCTTATGTGGGTGGAGTATGAATGACGCTATAAGAGAACAGCTCTCTGCATTTGTTGATGGTGAATTGCCGGAGAACGAAGCAGAATTACTGCTGCGCCGGATGAGCCAGGACGCCGAATTACGGCAGGATGTCGCTGAGTATCTGGCCATTGGTCGATTGCTACGATCAGAACCGGGACTCGCGGGAGCTGATCGTTTACACGAACGAATTGCCGCGGCGATCGATGAAAAGCCAGCTGATGCCGGAGATAACGTGGGTGCCATGCAGGCATCGCGTGCGATTCGACCTCTGGCAGGCATCGCTGTTGCTGCGACGGTCGCACTTGTGGCGATCTTTGCCCTGCAGCAAACGACCGGTGTTGATGAGCTAGCCAGCGAAACGCCGGTGCCGCTGGCCAGTGATAACACCCCTGGCCCCGTTGTACCGAGTATTGATGCGCATGAGGAGCGACAACGACAGTACTTTCGAAATCACGCTGAATCCTCATCGCAGCTTGGCGCCAACGGCATGATTTCCCGCGTTGTCACACTGCGATTCAGCGAAGAGGTTGTGGAAGATCCCGAAGTGGATGAAACTGACGCGCTTGATGAAGCTACCGAGGCGCCGACTCAACCGTAATGCGAGCGATCCAGACACAATTTGCGACCGGGCTGACGATCGCCGTTAGTGTGGTGTTTTTCAGTGCGCCAGCACAAGCAGAGCGTAAGCCGCTGGACTGGTTGAATCACATGGGTGCTGCGGTGCAGTCCACCAGTTACGAAGGCACAGTAATCCGCATGCAGGACGGAACTGCCGAAGCACTGAAGGTTGTGCACACTGTCAAAGACGGCGTCATTATGGAGAAAGTCGTTGCTCAGGAAGGCAACGGACTGGAGATCATTCGCAAAGGCAATGAAGTGCACTGCATATTGCCGGACCGAAAGTCGGTGCTGGTCGAAGAATGGGATGACCAGTCAACGCTATTTTCTACGTTACCGACCAGCGATATTCGTATCGGTAGCGAATACGACGTCGCCATAGTTCGAAAAGAGCGAGTTGCCGGTCGTGAGGCAATCCTGCTGGCAATTCGACCCCATGACGGTTTTCGCTACGGCCATCGTATCTGGCTGGATACAGAAACCAGTTTTCCGTTGCAGACGCATCTGGTCAGTGATGGGACAGCTATCGAACAGGTGAAGTTTGCTGACATTACGCTCAACCATGAAATTCACGCGAGTGCCCTGGAGCCGTCCTACAGCACCGAGAACTTCACCTGGTTGCGACAGCCCTCGGGCCACAATGGATCGCATATTGAAACCAGCTGGAACAGCGACCAGTTGCCATCCGGTTTTCGTGTTGTTGCCACGCACGAAGAAACCATGGCTGACGTCGATGAGATGGTGACGCATATTTTGTTCAGCGATGGTCTGGCGAATGTGTCCGTATTTATTGCTGCCAATAGCGGCAAGCTGGTTGCGGGTCGCGCACGTGTCGGTGGCTCGAACTCATTCAGCGTTGAGCACGGCGATTTCGAAATCACAGCTATCGGTGAAGTACCTGCAATCACGGTCGAGCAGATCGCGACGACCATGCGTCAGCCCTGAATCAGGCAACGTATCAACCGTAACGACATAGCACCCCGTGCTGTAAACTCCACGCATGCAAAATCCACAGGGACAGATTGTATCCATGAGCGCTGAGCGCTCTCACCGGCAAGTTGTCGTTGAGGTCGAATCCGTGGTCGTCTGTGAACGGTGCGAGTCAGGAAGAGGTTGTGGCGCAGGCTTACTCGGCCAACGATCGGGTGACAGGCGCGTTGAGGCGACCGTAGCGGAGAATCTTGAGGTCCGAAATGGCGACTTCGTCAGCATCGTGCTCGAACCGCGGAACGTGTTGCGCGCAGCTATAATCGTCTATGGCTATCCGCTGACTGGCGCTGTGTTGGCGGCTTTTGTCGCCTACACTGCAGAACTGGGCGACATTGCCGGGGCATTGGCGGCCCTCTCTGGTCTCGTCGCAGGGATATTGATCGCTAAAGTTCGCTTGCAAAACGCGCGCTGCCTGCGCGATTTTACGCCTGTAGTCGTCGACCGACTGTCAGCCGCGAGCGACTAAATGGCCGTTATTCACTATTACTCCCGCGAGGGCTGCCATCTGTGCGAGGTCATGCTTGAAGAGTTGCTGCCCTTGATTCGTGGCAGGGCAGATATCGAAATGCGCGATATCGACACGGTTGTCGAATGGCGCGAGAAATACGATATCCGGATTCCGGTCATTGAATATGATGGTGAGCTGGTCAGCGCCTATCCACTCGACTACGACGCCATTCGCGTAATGCTGGCCGAAATAGCTGAAAACGGCGCATAACATGCGAAATTCAGGAGTCGAAATCGGTATACTTCGCCGCTGCATTGGGCTGGCCGACTTCCGGGCAGCCATAGATACTGCGCTGTCATGAAGCAAATTCGTAACTTTTCAATTATCGCTCATATCGATCACGGCAAGTCGACACTGGCGGATCGCTTTATCCACCTTTGTGGAGGATTGAGCGATCGTGAGATGGAAGAGCAGGTTCTGGACTCGATGGATCTCGAGCGTGAGCGCGGCATTACTATCAAGGCCCAAAGCGTATCTCTCGATTACACGAGTCAGTCCGGCGAGGAGTATCAGTTGAACTTCATCGATACGCCCGGACACGTGGATTTTTCCTACGAAGTGTCGCGATCTCTGGCGGCATGTGAAGGTGCGTTGCTGGTTGTTGATGCGGCACAGGGTGTGGAAGCGCAGAGCGTTGCGAACTGCATGACCGCGATCGATCAGGGACTTGAGGTACTACCAGTACTGAACAAGATCGACTTGCCCGCGGCTGATCCGGAAAAAGTCGTTGCCGAGATCGAAGATATCATCGGCATTGATGCTCAGGACGCCGTACGGGTCAGCGCAAAAACAGGTGAGGGAGTGCCCGAGTTACTGGAGCAGATCATTGACGTGATCCCGGCACCAGGCGGAAATCCGGACAGTGAGTTACAGGCACTCATAATCGATTCCTGGTTCGACAACTACGTCGGCGTGGTGTCGCTGGTGCGCGTTGTCAACGGTAGCCTGTCAAAACGCAGCAAGATCACCGTAATGTCGACTGGAATAAGCTACACAGCAGACCGGGTCGGTGTGTTCACGCCGAAGATGGAAGATCGGCAGGAGCTGGGTACGGGCGAGGTCGGTTTCGTTATCGCTGCTATCAAGGATATTTACGGCGCGCCGGTTGGCGACACGCTGACGGCAACGCACAAACCCTGCGCAGAACCACTGGCCGGGTTTAAGCAAGTCCAACCGCGTGTATTTGCCGGCCTGTTTCCGATCAGTTCAGACGACTACGAAGGTTTTCGTGAAGCACTGCAAAAACTGCGCTTGAATGACGCTGCGCTGCATTTTGAACCAGAATCATCTGCGGCACTCGGTTTTGGTTTTCGCTGCGGTTTTCTTGGCATGCTGCACATGGAAATCGTGCAGGAACGCATTGAACGCGAATACGATATCGATCTCATCACGACTGCTCCGACGGTGATTTTCGAGGTCGTCAATACGGCCGGTGAAGTACTGCATGTCGACAATCCTTCAAAGCTACCCCCGTCCAATGATATTGCTGAACTTCGCGAGCCGATCATTTCTGCGAACGTGCTGGTGCCGGAGAAGTATGTTGGTGCGGTCATCAAACTGTGTATTGAGAAACGCGGTGTACAAAAGCAAATGCGTTATCTCGGCGGGCAGATATCACTGGTGTACGAAATGCCGTTGGCCGAAGTCGTACTCGACTTTTTCGATCGCCTGAAATCGGTGAGTCGCGGCTTCGCGTCATTCGATTATCATTTCGAGCGTTTCCAGGAAGCGCAGCTGGTGCGGCTGGATGTCCTGATTAATAAAGATCGGGTCGACGAGTTGTCTATAATTGTGCATCGCGAGAATGTGAAGACTCGCGGTCGTGATCTGGTCGAAAAAATGCGTGAACTGATCCCACGGCAGATGTTTGATGTCGCTATTCAAGCGGCGATTGGCAGCCAGGTAATCGCACGTAGCAATGTGAAGGCCTTGCGCAAGAACGTAACCGCAAAATGTTATGGTGGCGACGTCTCAAGAAAACGAAAACTGCTTGAAAAGCAAAAAGCAGGTAAGAAGCGCATGAAACAGGTGGGTTCCGTACAGATCCCTCAAGAAGCATTTCTTGCTGTATTACGAGTCGAAAAGTGAGTCTAAAATTTGAGTATTAACCTCGCATTGGTTCTGACACTACTGACACTGTTCACGGGCATCATCGTGGCGATGGACAAGCTGGTCTGGAAAACAGCGGATCAGGACGGGCGCACGGCGCCAGGCGTAATTTCAACATTGGTTGAATATTCGCGGTCATTTTTTCCGGTGCTGATTTTCGTACTGGTTATTCGTTCATTCATTTTCGAGCCATTCCGCATCCCGTCCGGTTCGATGAAGCCGACACTGGTTGTTGGCGACTTTATTTTCGTTAAGAAATTCAGCTACGGTTTGCGTTTGCCGGTGACCGAGACCAAGATCATTGAGACCGGTGATCCGAAGCGCGGTGATGTGATCGTATTCCGGCTGCCGTCAAATCCCAGCATCAATTACATTAAGAGGGTCATTGGCCTGCCGGGAGATGAGGTCTCTTACGAGCGTCAGAGATTAACGATAAACGGCGTCACTATGGATCTAAGCTCCAATGGCGAAGTTTTCGAGCACGCGCCGGTCTATATCGAAAACCTCGATGGGCGTGAACACGAAACGCTGATCCATGACCCCGGCCATTCACAAAGGGATGGTGTTTACGTCGTACCCGAGGGGCACTATTTCGTCATGGGTGACAATCGCGACCGCAGCAAGGACAGCCGCTACATTGGCATGATTCCTGAGAAGTTCCTGGTTGGAGAGGCTGTACGCGTCTGGATGCACTTCGTACCCTGGAATACGCCGGATTGGGGCAGAATCGGTACAAAAATCGAATAATGTGGCGTCAGTCACTGATTT
>CAYWBZ010000109.1:0-4708 GCA_964456535.1 uncultured Woeseiaceae bacterium
GAGTACCTGGCTTCGAACCAGGTGGTCGGGAGTTCGAATCTCTCCGGGCGCGCCATTTTTTCAAAATTAAATCAAGCGGTTACTGCTTACGCGGTCGCCGCTTTTTTCGTTAACATTACCAGTGCGGGACTTTTGCGCGTCTTGCGACCACCTGGTTAGTAACCAAGTCGGCCCCTGCCTCCCGAATCCAGATCTTGGGTGTTAACTGATTGGTTTAAAAAGTGAATCAGGAGACGTCCACGGACAACAATGCAGTACTGTGCATAACTATGCAGAACTGACTGCCGCAGAGCGGACGCAAAACGCCAGCAATCACATCGACGTGAATACAAGTCCTCAGATGGTCGGAAGCTCGGTGATTGTGTACGCCTGTTCGTCGAACCAAGGCGCCAGCCTGTTTAGCTTTGGAACCAGATCCGTCGTGTAGATGTCTTGACAGATCTTGGCTACCTTTTCCGGTAGATTACCCAGTTCTCCGCCGTGACATAGCAGTGAAAGATACCGGGCGTTGGCGCCACCGACCAAGGGCATGATTTTCAATCCTTGCAGCAGCTCCGGATGACGAATCAGGCAGAGCCCGGTCAATATCGCCCAGCCGTGACCGGCCTGCACGAAGCGCAACATTGTTTGAGTGCTGTCGAGTTCATAGTCGGTCTGCAATTCGATGTCTAATCTGCGAGCGATCAGATCGATCAGAGTCCCTATTCGGTTTTGTCGGGCGTAGTGTACAAACGGAACATTTCTTGCCAGCCACTGTGGTGTAACGTCGCGATCCCGACAATAGGAATCAGGGACAATCATTACGAATGGGTCGCGCAGAATTGGATAGCGGTGCAGCTCGGGATGGTCTTCCAGGGGCTCACTGGTAACAAGTATGTCCAACTCATGATTAAGCAAAGCTTCTGTGAGCGACCCGGAGACTCCAGTACGAATCGATAGCTTGGATGCAAACGGTTTGATTCGCTCCATTATCTGTCGACTGGCAACCTCACCGAATGAATCGATCATGCCGACGTTCAACTGCGGAACTCTACTACTGGAAGACATCTGAATATCGGAGAGTACGCGCTGCGTATCAGCCAGTGTGCGAAGCACATATTCTTTAAATATTTTGCCGCTCGCTGTAAGTTTGATCGGTTTGGAGCGTCGAATAACCAGCTCCGAACCAGCCTGTGCTTCAAGTTGCTTGACGGCTTGCGAGACCGCCGATTGAGTAATACCGAGGCGCTCCGCAGCTTGGGTGAGGGTGTCTGATTCGACTACTGCGGCAAATACCCTCAGCGCGCGAAAGTCTATGGGCTTGTCGTTTTTCACCTAAGAGCCTGATACGTAGACGGATTCAAGCCATTGTACTTTTGTCCTAGCTCCAAGGGAACGGGCTGTTTGAAACAGGGTGCAATTTGCCCTCTTCGAATCGCGAAAACCGGTGAGGCTCTAACAGGCGCGATCGGTCACCGCAGACTTCCTCAGCAACCAGCTTGCCGACACCCAGCATCTTGTAGCCATGGTTTGAATCGGCGATCACATAGCAGTTTTGCCGGAATACATCGAATACCGGGAAGCTGTCCGGGGTGAATGCACCGATTCCGCCGGAAGGTTCTCGCTTGAATTTCGATAATTTACCTGAAAAGCGCTTCTGGCAGTGAGACAGCGCCGATACCCACATATGTGCAAATTCCGGTCCCACGATGAACTCGGGTGATTCTGGGCCATATGGGTCAACAGCCACTTCATCCGAGTTCTTATTGACTTTATACGGTGCAGCACCCCCCTGAATTCCGCCAAAGTGAATGTCGGGTTTGTAATAGATTCCCCACGGTTCCTCCGTAATGAGGGACCCGTCTTCATCCGAGAATAACGGTGCATCAGTATCGACATGAATCACCGGAGGCATCTTGCCCTCATTGGTCTGTTGAATTTCCGGATCGATACCCAGGGTTCCTTCCTCCAGACACCAGTACACCCACATCGGAACATCGGTGATCATGCCACCGTTGGCCGGGTCCTTGATGTTGATAGTCTTCGGCAATTCCAGCATGTCCCAAAACCGCTTGACCCACGGGCCGGCGCCGACAACGACGTAGTCACAATCGATCGAGCCCTTGTTAGTCTGCACCGACTTAATTGCGCCTTGATTGTCTTGAACAAGGCCGGTTACCTCGACACCAGTCATAATGCGAACACCTTCGTACTCGGCCTTGCCTGCGAGCCCATACATGGACTTCGTATTGTTTGCGTAACCACCGGGCATCTCATGTAAGACCGAAGTAATGTTTTGCGCTCGCCAGTCGTCGAAAATACGCCGCATGTATTTCATACAGTCCTTTTCGCCCTCGACAAACGTGGAAGGGTAGCCGATGGCTTGCTGTTGTTCGTAAATAGATCGAATGTCGTCGCGCATACTTTCGCAACTGATCTGCATATAACCGACCGGGTGATAGCTGTAGGTCTCCGCATCGCTTTCCCAGACCTTGACGCTGTGAGCCATTAACTCGCGCATGGCAGGCTGAAAATAGTTGTTGCGAATAACGCCGCATGCAATTCCCGATGCGCCGGCAGCGATACCGGACTTATCAAGAACAATGATGTCTTCACCGCTACCTTTACCCCGGGCTTTCAGTTCCACTGCCAGGTGGTATGCGGTGCTCAGCCCGTGTATTCCAGCACCGATGATGACGTAAGGTGATTTTGTTGGAAATGCCATTTTCTGCGCCTTTGTATTCCAGGTTGTCGTTAACAGAATGAACCGCCAACACAAGGATATTCGTCTATGATCAAGCTGGCGCTGCTGCCAGCGTCCGAAGTGCCGCCATGCCCACAACACCGCCTTTGAATTCCACCATTGCATCCAGCAATGCGTCCCACAAATATTCTGCGGAACTCACGTCGCTGAGGATGCACAAACAGGTTGTTGTTGCTAAATCATTGCGGAGAATGATTGCGTTGACTCGCGCTAGCGAGGTCTGGGCCACTGCACACTCGGCGAACATATGAGTGCGCATGTCCACGCCACAGACTTTTGCGAGCGTTGCGGGGGCGTGTTCGCCGGTTAGTGCAAACCAGCAATGACTGTCTCGGCGAGGCAGCGAGTAGACTCTCTTTGTCGATTCGAGGCTCCACCTATCCTGCAGTATCGCGGGCAGAGTGGCATCCGAATTCAGATCGCTGAGGATCAGCAACTCGTCAATGGAGAGCCGGGCGATCAGGCTGCCATCCTCTTGCCGCGCAGCCTGGTTTGGGGCATTCGGTAACTGTGCACCGTGTTCCTCGAGCCAGCCGCGCGCGCCTGTGCCCTTGAATCCCGTCCTCGGCAGTGTCGATAAATCGGCGAGTGCGAGATGGGTTGCCTGATGCACCTCGTCGCCGGCGTCCGCATAGCCGGTCACGACAGCGCAGCCGTCTAGCTCTTCGAACCTGGCGTGGGCATTGACATGCCGCCGATAAAGCTGACTGCGGCAGGAGAATTGAGTGGGCGCCGTGGTGTGCGCTATCGGTGTCGTACTCATTTTCAGAGCTCCTGGCGCCGGTTACCCGGGTCGTAAAAGGGTAGATCTACTACGTCTGCCGTGACTCTCACGCCGCCCGTTGACTTGATGACGACTTGGCTGCCTGCTTCGGTTTTTTCGCAAGGCGCATAGGCCAGCCCGACAGGTTTTTCGAGTGTGGGCGAATATTCGCAGGACGTGACGCGTCCCACCATCTGATCTCCATCGAGCACGAGGTGGCTTTCCAACGGAATCGGTGCTTGTTGGTCGTTGATGACAAACCCCAGGAGACTGCGTTTGAGTTGCTTTTTCTCGAGCTCGGCAATGGTCCGGCCGCCGACGAAGAACGGCTTTTTATGCGATATGGCCCACGCCATTTGCACTTCCAGCGGGTTGGACATGGCATCGGTGTCCTGACCGATGATGATGTGGCCTTTCTCCAATCGGAGGACACGCTGCGCCTCGATACCAAATGGCATCATCTTGTGGTCACTACCCGCCGCCGTCAGTGCGTCCCAGAGAGCCTCCCCAAAGTGCTGACCGACGTGAATCTCGTATCCGAGCTCGCCGACGAAGCCGACACGAATCAGACGGGCGGGTATGCCGGCGACGATTCCTTCGCGAACACCCATGTAGGGGAACGCGTCTGCACCAAGATCGACGTTATGGCACAACGTTTCAAGCACGAGCCGCGATTTCGGTCCGGCGATATTGACGCCGCACCAGGCAGAAGTAACGTTGGCGACATCAACGTCGAGACGCCATTGGGCGTTCCACTTGAGCATGTTTTGATACACACGATCGGCACCGCCAGTCGTGGTCGTTACATAGTAGTGGCATTCGTGAAGTCGACAGGCAACGCCGTCGTCGATAATCGTGCCGGCCTCGTTCGTGAGCAGTGCGTAACGCGCGCGACCAACCGGTTGCTTCGCAAAATTGAAGGTGTAGATTCTATTTAGAAACTCGGCGGCGTCGGTGCCTCGCACTTCAATGCCGCCGAGGGTTGACACATCAACCAGACCGACGTTGTGTCGAACGTTTCGGACTTCGCTTCTTATAGCCTCCGCTCTCGCGTCCCTGGGCCCATAATAGGCCGGCCGGTACCAGGCTCCTGCGTGCAACATTTGTGCCCCGGCCTCCAGGTGACGATAGTGCATATTGCTACGGCGCGACGGGTAGAAGCTTCGCCCTGCGCTATGAGCGAGGCGTTCGGCTGCGAAAGG
>CAYWBZ010000109.1:4808-7798 GCA_964456535.1 uncultured Woeseiaceae bacterium
GGCCATGGAAAATTCATGCTGTCGGAGTCACTTTCCGGCTGTGCGTCGGAAATGGGTTGTTGCGTCGCGCCCACGGAATTACCGGCGATAGTTCCTGCGCGCCGGGCCTCGTTTATGACGCGGTCGATATCCCATGTGCCAGCCACCGAGCCCGCAATCTGGCAGGAGTCTGGCAGATTCGTCAGCGTGAAACTCGCCGTATCGTCGTCATAACCGAGCCGGCCACCTGCCTGACAGACCAGCTGATAGGCCGGCGCGCTGCCCACGGCCATGCACAGCAGGTCGCACTCGATGATTTCGCCCTGCGCGGCACAGACACCGTCCGATACTATTTCACGAACATCGACGCTGCCAAGGTGCTTCTTTCCAGGCCGCGACAGCGCCGCGTAAATCGCATGACCTGTTTTTACGTCTACGTTCCGTGCAATCAAGGCTCGCGCGATATCATCGTATCGAGGGCTTTCTCTGAGTTCTACAATTAGCTTGACGTCGACACCAGCATCCAGCAGGTCGAGCGCGACTCCATACGCGTCATTGTTACCGGCGAGTATCACCGCCGTTTTGCCGGGCCGAACGCCATACAGGTGTATCAGACGTTGCGCGGCGCTGCTCATCATGATCCCCGGCAGGTCATTGTTGCGAAACACAGCGTGCTGCTCCATCGTGCCCACACACATGACGGTTTCGCTTGCCCGCAGCTTGTATAGCCGTCGGTCCTGGATAATCGGCAGCCAGTTGTCCGCGTACCAGCCGTTGCACACCGCGTTCACCATGACGTCGATTCTGTCATTCGCTTCGACACCCTTGATCATCTTTGTCCGAAGGGCGTTGGCTCGTTGCCCCTCCGCATCAAGCCGCGCAAAGTTCAGGGACCCGCCCAGCATCGGGTTCTCATCAACAAGCAATACCTCGGCGCCGGAACTTGCGGCGCACAACGCTGCCTCCATTCCGGCAGGACCACCACCGATTACCACAACATCATAGAAAAGGTATTTCTTGTCGTAGTAGTCGGGTTTATGGTTCTGATCAACCACGCCCAGCCCCGCTTTCTGGCGAATGATGCTAGCCCATTTTTCCCAGACGCCCTTTGGTCTGAAAAAGGCCTTGTAATAGAACCCGACTGGCAGGAATCTCGAGAAAGGTTCTATCCAAGCACCGCGGTCTCTTTCGAGACTACCGCTATAGTTCTGGCCGCTTACTTCCATGTCGGGCGCGATAGGTTCGCGGTCGGCGAGCACGTTCGGATCCGCCGGCAGCTGTACCAGAGTGTTCGCGTCCTGCCCGGCCATGGTCAGAACACCGCGCGGCCGATGGTACTTGAAAGATCGGCTCAGCAACCACCGGTCGTTAGCGGCCAGAGCACTGGCGATATTGTCACCTGCAAATCCCTGATAGTGCTTGTGCTCAAGGCTGAACGTAATGTTCTTGTCGCGGTCCAGCAGGAGCCCGTACGGTGCCGGAAGACGATTGATGGAAGACATTAATTGTGCCCCGTATCGGTCTCGTCGCCGAAGTCAACGCGTTCACTGAATACGTCGCTGGTAGGAAAGGTCCGAATAATCTCGTCGGTAACCGTGTTGCGTTCCGCCAGAAACCAATAGGAAGTCGCATTGTGATGCCACCACTCTGTCACAACGCCTGCGTTATTGACGTGAAAGAAGACATGCTCTGCCCATTTTCGCGGTCCGCAATTTGACGGATCGGGCATGCGGTGGAACTCGCCACCGTAGGAAAACTCCGCGATATTGCGGGGACCATTCAGCGGGCAGTTCATAATTTTCATCGGCGGACCCGCATCAGTGGCTCGCGGCGGTCGCGCCGGCTTCGTTGATTTGCTCGAAACGGTAGAATCGCTCCAGTTCGAAAGGCCGGATGATTCCGGGGACACGCCCAGTCGCCACCAGTTCAGCCATAGTCTTTCCGCAAATCGGGGTTGCCTTGAATCCCCAGGTTCCCCAGCCGGCATCGAGGTAATAATTCTCAACCGGACTCAAGCCCATGATCGGGCTGTAGTCGGGCGTCATGTCGGTGGTGCCGGCCCATTGACGCATCACACGAATCTGAGACAAGAATGGAAAAAGTTGCAAAACCGCTGCGGCAAGGGTTTCTTTCTGATCCAGCGTGGCGCGGGTGCTATAAAGTGGGTAGGGGTCAGAGCCACCACCGATCACGAATTCACCGCGTGAAGTCTGGTGCAGATAGACATGGAACTGGGGCGAACTGACATGCGGTGTTAGCAGTGGCTTGTACGCCTGGGTAACCATCGCCTGCAGTGGATAGGAATGTATGGGTAAGCGAATACCCGCTTGCATTCCAACAATGGAGCTCGCGCCGGCCACGGCCTGTACTGCGCTGCCGCACTCGACCCGGCCTCGATTGGTCATGACTGCCGTAACTCTGCCCTGGGTCACTTCGATATCCTGGACTTCGGTCAGCTGGTGTAGTTCGACGCCCCGCTCGCAGGCGCCCCTGGCATAGCCCCATGCGACCGCATCGTGTCGAGCAGTTGCCCCGTCCGCGTGCCAAAGCCCCGCGATGATCGGAAATCGTACGTCTTCGGACATATTGAGATTAGGAACCAGCTCTCGGATTGTCTGACGGTCTACGAGTTCGGATCTCACGCCCAGGTGCTGATTAACTTCGGCCCGCCAGCGAAAGCTCCGAATGGTTGCGTCATTGTGGGCCAGAGTAATTTGGCCCCGGTTTTCCATCATGACGTTGAAGCCGAATTCGTTACTCATGTCTTGAAAGAGCTTGACCGACTCGCGATAGAACGTGACGCCTTCTTCGGTCAGGTAATTCGAGCGAATCACGGCGGTGTTCCGGGTCGTGCTGCCACCACCTAGGTAGCCTTTGTCGAGTACGGCAATATTGGTCACGCCGTGATATTTCGCAAGATAGTAGGCAATACTCGTGCCGTGGCCGCCGGCGCCTATAATCACCACGTCGTAATGCTTTTTGAGCTCCGTATTCGCTGGCGTGAACTGATG
>CAYWBZ010000110.1:0-7720 GCA_964456535.1 uncultured Woeseiaceae bacterium
AAGCCGTTCTTGCGATAGCGAACGACAACGTAGCCGACACCGAACAGGCAACTGAACATCATGTTCATGCCCAGAATTCCCGGCAACAACCAGTCCGCGTAGCCGACCGCCTCGCCGGAGATTTGCTGCTTTTCAATCGCCGGAATCTGCGTTGAATAGGATTGCAGCAGAGCGATTTCTGCGAAGTAACTTTTGGGAGACTCGGGGTTGATCCAGTATCTTGGTGTGTCGCTAAACTCGACCAACAGATCGAGCTGATGCCGTGACACTTTTCGCATGGCCACCTCAAAATCATCGTAAGCGACGAAGTTGATGTAACTCGTCTTAAGGAAGGCGTGATCTGCCGTATCTATTTCGGCAGCCTCCTGAAACACACCGACGGTATAGGCGTCTCGTTCATTGCTAAACGCAAACGATAGTCCAAACATCAGTGCGACCGGGAGTATCAGATTCCATGCCAGAGTGCCGCGATCACGCACGAATTCTCGATTGCGGGCCTGAAATATGGCATAGATTCGTCTCAACATCGTCGCTAGGTCCGCAAAGAGTGGCCGGTCAGATCAAGGAACAGGTCCTCGAGGTTTGGCTGCCGTATCTTGATTTGGTTGAGGTTGCTGACGTGTGGGGTTAGTTGCTGCAGACTTTCGCTGACATCGGTTGTTACAACTTCGATAATTCCAAGGTTTTCCAAAACAGTATGCTCAATTCCGGAGAGGTCGTCGGTCAGGTCCGAGATCGGTAGCTCGATGATCAGGCCGTCGTACTGCTTTTGCAGTAATTCGTCCGGAGTGCCTTGCGTAATAATTTTGCCAGCATCCATGATCGCAATTTCGTCGCACAGGACTTGTGCTTCATCCATGTAATGGGTGGTCAACAGAATTGTCGAGCCTGCGGCACGAATACTCTGCACAAGGTCCCAGAAATTACGGCGTGCCTGGGGGTCCAGACCGGTAGTCGGTTCATCCAGGAATACAAGGCGAGGGCGGTTCACCAAGGCGACTGCAAGCAACAATCGTTGTCGCTGACCGCCTGAGAGCTTGCGATTGTCCCGGTCCAGAAGTTCACCGAGCGAGCACTGTTCGATAATGTCATCAAAGTCGGCTTGACGGTCGTAAAGCGCGCGAAACATTTGGATGGTTTCGCGAACGGTTATGTTGTCTTGCAAGGCGGTATTCTGAAACTGGATGCCGGCTTCCTGTCGGAATCTGGCCCCTGCAATTTCACCGTAGTAATACACCTCGCCGGATGTTGCCGCCGTCACGCCCTCGATTATCTCAACGGTGGTCGTCTTGCCGGCACCATTGGGGCCCAGAAGCCCGAAACAGATACCTTCGCGCACCGAAAAGCTGACTCCATCGACTGCCAGGACACCGGGGTACTGTTTTCTAATGTTACGAGCTTCGAGCGCGATGGGCATGCAGCAAGAGTAACCAAACAAATTTGGCGCGGCTACTGCAATTCCAGGCTTGCAACCATTTCGTTGTGAGCGGTATCTAAGAGATAAGAAGCGAATTTAGGAGAACAGGAATGGCTAAGATGGTAACGAAAACGGCTTTTACGATCGGATTGCTGGTAATGCTAATGGCGGTACCAGCGCTCGGTGCGTCGATCAACAAGAGTATAAAGATTGAGGCTGGCGGCGAGTCCAGCGGCGCGACGTCGGTTAACGGCAGCATCACTATTGGTGAGAATGCAGTTGTGACCGGCGATGTCGAAACCGTTAACGGCTCTATTCGCGTCGATTCAGGTGCGAAAATTCAGGACGCTTCAACAGTAAACGGCGGTATTCGGCTGGCAGAAGGTGTGCAGGCGGACAACGTGTCGACTGTTAACGGCTCGATCAAAGCATCTGAATCCGTCACGGTAGCCGGGGAGGTTGAAGCTGTAAATGGCCGTATAAACGTCGACAAAGGAGCTTCCGTTGCCACTGACGTTAGCAATGTGAACGGCAAGATCGCGCTAACTGGCGCCGTCATTGGTGGTGATGTATCCACGGTCAGCGGTGACATTGATGTCGTAGATGGCAGCGTCGTTAAAGGCAACATCATTGTTGAAAAGCCGAGCAATTGGAGCTTTGGCAAGAGTAAGTCGAATAAGCCGCGGATCGTTATTGGTCCGGGATCGAGTGTCAAAGGCAGGATCGAGCTGGAGCACAAAGTTGACCTCTTCATCAGTGAGACCGCCGAAGTTGGTGGTGTTACTGGCGTAATGTCCATTGATGACGCGGTGCGATTTAGCGGCGATAGCCCATAAACAACGAGAGCCCTTAAAATTACGTAGAATAGGGGCTGTGCAAAGCGCAGCGACACAATTACCCCTGTTTCTGGAAGTGGATGAGCCCGACTCCATGTCGGGCTTTTCTGTGCGTGAAAGTGGCAGGGCGAAACGACTGTCGATTAAAGTTTATCCTCGCGGGCGCGTTGAGGTAGTCGTTCCCAAGCGAACACGCTCTACAGAGGTGCGTGAGTTTGTTGAAGCGCACAGCGACTGGATTCGAAAAGCACGAGAGCAATTTGCCGCGGAGCATCCGCCTGAGCCGTTTGTGTTGCCGCGGATGATTCGTCTCGACGGCATTGAGCGGCAGTTTGATGTCATCTATGAACCCCAGGCCGGTGCGAAAACGGTCAGATTTCGTTGCCGTGACCAAACGGTCGTACTTTTCGGCAAGACGGCGGAAGAAAGTCTTTGCGTGACTGCATTGAAGCGTTGGCTAACCAGTATTGCCAGGAAAGAGTACCTTCCGACTCTGCGCTCACTTTCTGCCCTGACCCATAATTCGTTCAAGAAAATGCACGTTCGTGGACAGCGCACATGCTGGGGCAGTCACTCCAGTACCGGGACAATCAGTCTGAATTACTGTCTGATGTTTCTGGATCCGGCACATCTTCGCTACGTGATGATCCACGAGTTGTGCCATGCGAAGCATATGAATCATTCGCAGCGCTTCTGGCGCTTTGTCGGGCAGTTCGAACCCAACTACAAGCAGCTTGACAAGGATTTGAACAGCAGCTGGAAAAAAATACCAACCTGGGTTGGCATTTATTAATTAAATCAACGGTATATCACTGATACTTAATGTTGATAATCATCCTTGATCAAGCAATTCTCGCAGATTGATAACCGCCGCATTGGCACGCGCCAGATAATTCGCCATGACCAACGAATGATTCGCGAACAATCCATAGCCACCACCGTTCAGGATCATGGGTGAAGACAGACCTTCAAGGCTTGCTTCGAGCTCGCGAATAATCTGCCGAACGCTCGTCTCGGCATTCTTGTCAGCCAAAACGCCGGCAAAGTCGAACTCTGCAGCGCGGAAGAAGTGCAGCAGCGCCCAGGCTGAACCGCGGGCTTCGAAAAAGATGTTGTCGACCTCAAACCAGCCAGTACGAACATTGACGGTATCGGGTTGGGAGCCGGCCGCTTCAGCGGATGGATCGCCGGCCAGGTCATCGTTGATTCGGCTTGCCGCAACACTGTTGCCGAGCCGCCGTGTCAGGCTACCGAGGCGTTTCTCGACCTGTGACAGCCACTCGCGAAGATTATCAGCGCGTGCATAAAACTGTGTGTCTCGGTCTCCGTCAAGCAGTCGTTGCCGGTAATCGATGAAGGACTCGATGCCATCTCTGTATTCGGACTCGGTTGCTGGAAATATCCAGGAATTATTATCGAAGAAAAATCGCGGAGCACCCTTGGCAATATCTTCATCTTCCTTGGATTGCGACTGGCTACGTGTGTAGTCGTCGCGCATGACGCGGCCGAGATCGCGAACCTGAGTTAGCGCGCCAAATTCCCAGCTCGGAATATTGTCGAGGAATACGCTGGGAGGCATTTTGTCGTTGGTCAGGTATCCGCCTTGCTTGTCGAGCAGAGTCTCGGCTACTCGAATAAGCGTGTCTGTTGTCGAAATGCCAACGACTGCCGATTCAGCATCCGCCGAATGATTGACCCAAAAAATGTCAGGTTCCCGGGAAAAATAGATACCAATTACGGTCATTACGAGCAGCACGGCGCCGATCGTCCACGATACGACCTTTGTCCACTTTCGGGTTGCCAATATATTGTCTGCTGAACGCTCTTTCACTGACTACTCCAGACCCTGCCGAGTTGCTTCGGATCTTTACCTTAGAGGGCCAGTAATTCTATCAGTTCCGGCATTACAAGCCCCGAATTCCCGGCGATTATGAAGTCATATCCGGCCGCGTGCGTGGTCGGATTCGGGTTAACTTCGACGATGCTCGCGCCATTTTTCTTCGCAAGGTCAGCCAGTCCTGCCGCCGGATATACCAATGACGACGTTCCGATGGACAGGAAGACGTCGCAATCAGCTGCTGCCACGTATGACTCGTTCGACGCCGCTTCTGGAATTGCCTCACCAAACCAAACCACACCTGGTCGAAGATTGGCTCCGCAGTCAGGGCAGGTGGGTATATCCATTTCGTCGTCCGCGGTGTGCAGTGTCCCGTCTGCAAAACAGCGGTCATCGAACAGGTTACCGTGAAACTCGATGATCTCTTTGCTGCCCGCGCGTTGATGCAGACCGTCGACGTTTTGTGTGATGAGCGTTAGCCGCGGCACGAGTTCACTGAGTCGCGCGATTGCGTAGTGGCCAGGGTTGGGTTTTGCTTCGGCGACCAGTTCGCGACGCCATCGATACCAGCGCCAGATCAGGTCTGGGTCTGCCAGAAACGCCTCAGGTGTTGCGAGGTCCTGGGGTTCGTACTTCGCCCAAAGTCCGTCCTGAGCATCACGAAACGTAGGTACACCGCTCTCGGCCGATACGCCCGCACCGGTGAGAATGCAGACATGGCGTGCATCCCGGAGCACATCGATGAGTGCGTCCGGGATGTCACAGGTTTCGGCCATATTATGCGGCGAGTTGCCGCAGGACGTAGTGCAGGATACCGCCGTTCTCGTAGTAGTCACGTTCTTTCGGCGTGTCGATACGAACCTGGGCTCTGAAAGTGATTGCGTCGCCGGACTCCGGTGTCGCAGTAACAGCCACGGTTTTAGCATCAGCATCAGTCTGACCCGTGATGCTAAACGTTTCCTTACCGGTCAATCCAAGCGACTCGGCATCCTGACCATCAAAGAACTGCAATGGCAGAACGCCCATGCCAATCAGGTTCGAGCGATGAATGCGCTCGAAGCTTTTGGCAATAACAGCCTTTACTCCCAGCAGCACAGTTCCTTTGGCAGCCCAATCACGCGATGACCCTGTACCGTACTCACTGCCAGCAATGACAACCAGAGGCGTGCCTTCCTCACGGTATTTGACGGATGCGTCGAATATGGACATCTGCTCACCGCTCGGCTGATGGCAGGTCCAGCCGCCTTCTGTGCCGGGCGCCAGCTGATTTCGCAGGCGAATGTTCGCAAATGTGCCGCGCATCATGACTTCGTGGTTGCCACGGCGTGAACCGTAGGAGTTGAAGTCGCTTTGCTTAACGCCCTGCGCTTCAAGGTACTGTGCGGCAGGACTGTCCGCGGCGATGCCGCCAGCGGGCGAGATGTGATCGGTCGTGACAGAGTCACCGAGCAACGCCAGCGCACGAGCGCCTTCAATATTACTGACCGGGGATGGATCTTTGGACATTCCCTCAAAATACGGTGGATTCTTCACGTAAGTTGAATCTGCATCCCAGGTGTAAATTTCACCTTCTGGTGAATCGATATTCTTCCAGTTGGCATCACCCTCGAACACACTGCTATAGCTTGATACGAACATGCTTGAGTCGATGTTGTTCGCTACCGCATCCTGAACTTCCGCCTGCGATGGCCAGATATCCTTCATGTAAACAGGATTACCGTCCTGATCATCGCCAAGCGAATCGTTGAACAGGTCAACGTCCATGTTGCCGGCGATCGCGTATGCGACCACGAGCGGCGGCGATGCGAGGAAATTGTGTTGCACCAACGCGTGGATGCGACCTTCAAAATTGCGATTCCCCGATAGAACGCTCGTGCCGACAATGTCATTGTCCTGAACAGCGGCGGCGATTTCAGGTTTGAGCGGTCCGGAGTTACCGATGCACGTCGTGCAACCGTAACCGACTGTGTAAAAGCCGACGGCATCGAGGTCATCGATGAGACCAGACTTTTCGAGATAGTCAGTAACAACGCGTGAACCGGGTGCCAGGCTGGTCTTGACCCAGGGTTTTGCTTTCAGGCCTTTCGCAGCGGCTTTTTTGGCGACCAGACCCGCCGCCAGCATTACGGCCGGGTTCGAAGTGTTGGTGCAACTGGTTATCGCAGCGATCAGGATCGCGCCATCACGTATTTCAGAGTCTGTTCCATCGATGTTAGCAATGCCACGTCCACCTTCGGAGCGATCGGCAATGGTCGACTCAAGAATGCCTGCGTAGGACTTGGCGGCGGCGCTAAGAGCGATACGATCTTGCGGGCGTTTTGGCCCGGCAATACTTGGTTCCACGCTTCCCATGTCCAGTTCAAGCGTGTCGCTGTACAGCGCATCGGGCTCGCCTTCATGGCGCCACATTCCCTGTTCTTTCGCGTATGCCTCTATCAGAGCACATTGTTCCTGGTCGCGACCGGAGAGCTCCAGATATTTGATCGTCTCACCGTCGATCGGGAATATGCCGCAGGTGGAGCCAAACTCAGGTGCCATATTGCCAAGCGTTGCGCGATCAGCGAGCGGCATGTGTGTGAGACCATCGCCAAAAAATTCGACGAACTTGCCGACAACGCCCTTTTTGCGAAGCATTTCCGTGACCGTCAGAACCAGATCAGTCGCAGTAGTACCTTCCCTGAGCTTGCCAGTCAGTTTGAAACCGATAACGTTCGGAATCAGCATCGTGATCGGCTGGCCCAACATTGCAGCTTCCGCTTCGATACCGCCAACACCCCAGCCGAGTATGCCGAGGCCGTTGATCATGGTGGTGTGCGAGTCGGTACCAACGACTGTGTCAGGGTAGGCCGAACGAGTGCCGTTCTTGTCAGCGTCAAATACGACACGACTCAGGTACTCGAGGTTTACCTGGTGCACGATGCCGGTATTCGGCGGCACGACCCGGAAATTCTCCAGTGCAGACTGACCCCAGCGCAAGAACGAGTAACGTTCCCGGTTACGTTGAAATTCGATCTTGTTATTGAGATCGAGAGCATTGGCTGTACCGTAATTATCCACTTGTACCGAATGGTCGATGACCAGCTCGGCGGGTGACAGCGGATTGATATCAGAGGCGGAGCCACCAAGCTTGACGACAGCATCACGCATAGCTGCGAGATCGACAACGGCAGGCACTCCGGTGAAGTCCTGTAAAATGACACGGGCCGGCGTGAAAGAAATCTCGGTGCTTGGGGCTGCTTTCGGATCCCAATTGGCCAGCGCCAGAATATCGTCGCGAGTTACATCGCGACCATCTTCGTGCCGGAGCAGGTTCTCAAGCAGGATTTTGAGGGAGTAAGGAAGGCGATCTACGTGGCCTTCTTTTACAGCGTCGAGGCGATAGATCTCAAATTCATTGCCACCGACTTCAAGCGCCGAGCGTGCGCCAAAGCTGTCCGTCATGTTTTCTCTCCGGGATTCGGGTTATACACAGCGGCCAGACAGCCGCGGGGGCGCAATTATAGCGAAAGGACAGGGGGGGTGCTTACCCTATTTGATGTATCACGGCGCCGCCCAGGCAGCGATTTTCGTCGTAGAAAACGACGAACTGGCCCGGTGCTACCGCCTTTTGGCGCACGTCGAAGCGAACCT
>CAYWBZ010000111.1:0-7683 GCA_964456535.1 uncultured Woeseiaceae bacterium
GGATCGTCACTGTAGATGCTTCGGCAGTTGAACTCGCTCGCCATCACTTCCTTAACACCAGCGATGCGGGCCGTATCCGGTATGTCGCCAGGAAAGCTGATGACTCCTGTATTATGAAATTCGTGGTTGGTAAGCAACGGTCCATTATGACATTGAGTACAGTTTGCTTCGCCAATGAACAATCGCAGCCCCCATAGTTCGTCATCGCTGAACAATTGTGTCTGCCGATCAACGTCATCATCGACTACCGCCTGTACATACTCATCAAAGCGCGATGCCGTCGGCATAACGGTTCTTTCAAACGCGGCGATGGTTTTTCCGACGTTCGCAAATACCGTATTCAGCACAACCGCGTCGGCTCCGGACAGCTCGGGCAACGCGCCAAACAGCGACTCATAGGACGACCGATACGCTGGGTCATCTGCGATCAGGTTTACGACCTGCGCTCTGTCGGTCGCGTGCTCGTTTGCGTCTTCAAGCGGTGCAAGCGCCTGCGACCACTGACTATCCCGACGACCATCCCAAAACTGCCAGGGGCTATAAGCGGTACCGACGATGCTCGGTGTATGCCGCAGCGTTGTACCGATCGCCTGAGCCTTTTGCAAACCATCGGTAAAGCGGCGCTCTTGCTGGTGGCAGGTGGCGCATGAGATGCCATCGTTGGCGCTCAGTCGTGTATCGAAGAACAGTTGCCTGCCGAACTCCGCGGCTGCAGGATTATCCGCGACGGCATTGCTCGGGTCCGGGGGAAGATCCGGCAACGACTCAAGCCACAGTGATTTGAGCACGATAATCTCGGGCTCCGTCCAGTCCGGAGGCGACGATGACCATTGCTGACACGCTGCGAGGCTTATGCCAACCGCAACGAGTGCTACTGCTACCTTAAGTAAGCCTGACGTCACAGTTGCAATGGAATCGTGATTTTGGAGGAACCCGTATCCGTCGTAATGCTTACAACGATTTCCCAGTATCCACGCATATGAAATCGCATGCCTTCCAGCTTGTAATCACCGCCACCCAGCTCTTCTGTGACTCGCGGTTTCGTGGGCAGGCCATGATCATGCTCCGGCATTCCGCCTTCGACATCCACTATCGCCCCTTCGATTTCGAGTCCCGCCGCATTTTCAATATGCAAAATCCAACTGTGCATCTTGTTAATCACAGGGTCGCCGCCCGGCATCGTATACGTTACGACGAGATCGTCAGCAAAGGTCGCCGGGGAAAGCAGCAGCAAACAGATAACGAAACTCGCCGTGGTTGCGGAACCTTTTCCGAACCAGCGACGCAGCCGACCACTCATTATCAGATACTGAATTTGAATCACGACAAGTAGTCCTATGAAAAATGGCCAGTAACCCAGACCAGTAAAGCCAACTTCAAACGGGAACACGGCCGCATAGACCTTGCCCGTTTCCGGGTGCCGCGCCGAGACGATACCGATGAAATCACCTTCTTCCGCGAACTCGTAGTTGATCGAGTAAACGTCCGGCTCAACCACGGGCGGACGATAGAAGACTGTCGCACTTTCTATGTCGGCGATGCTATCGACATCTTCAATTCTGGCAAAGCGTCCCTTTCCGGTTACGTCGCGAATAATGCGAAAGTCGATCGCCATTTCCGACAACGAATCATGCTGGTATTCCATGACGAACACGCTTTCTGCAGCAACCGGCAGGTCTTCGCAATATTGCTCGTGTCCGGCAGCACGGGGCTGATAAATCTTGAAATGGGCCCGCAGGTAATTGACCTTAATTACACACAAGTCGCCATCCTCCACAACGCCGCCATGCGCGGCCGCGTCTTGCTGCAGGAAGAGGATGGTCAGGCAGAAAAACAGGCAAATGCCCACGATACGGTGCACAATCATGACCCCATTCTACCCACACAAAGCTTCCGCCCGAAAGAATGACGTTGATATTAAGTTTTGCAGCGCTCCTGCTCGGTCCGCTGATCTATGCGGCGGCCCGAGAGAATCACCTGGCGCGACGCATTCTCGACGCGCTGATCGTAATCGCGATCGCGGTGATCATTGCCGTGCACATTATCCCGGCGGCGATGAAACACGGTGGCACGCTTGCCATCTCCCTCATTGTGCTTGGAATAATATTTCCGATGCTTCTGGAGCGATTGTTCCGGAAAGCGACGGATGCAGCACACCTGGTCATTGTTGCAATAGCAGCGATCGGACTACTGATCCACGCCATCGTCGACGGTGTCGCACTGTTGCCGGAGAGCGGAACCGGCCTCGCCTATGCCATCATCCTGCACCGACTGCCTGTCGGCATGGCTCTTTGGTGGGCCATCCGACCGAACTTTGGCAAGGCAGTCGCGATAAGCGCCTTCGTGCTGATCGGTCTGGCGACGACGGCCGGATATTTCGTTGGTGAGTCCGTCGTCGCGGTCGCAGAGGCTCGAACGCTCGCCATGCTGCAGGCATTTGTAGCCGGATCCTTGATTCACGTCGTCGCGTTCGGCGTAAAACACAAACACGACTGAGCGTAACAAATCTATTCCAGATAGTGCCCGCGGTAAAAGATCAGCGGATCAGTCTCGCGGTCCTCGAACCTGAGCACACGACCAACCAGAATAGCGTGGTCGCCAACGTCATAACGATGTTCGGCCCGGCACTCGAATACTGCCGAATAGGTCGGCAATATCGGAACGCCCGCAATACCTTCGCTGCACTCCAGCCCGTTAAATTTGTCGGCTCCTCGCGCCGCGAACTGCTCGCAAATATTCTGCTGGTGTACTGCAAGAACGTTCACCGCGAAATGCTCAGCCTCGACGAACGTTGCAAAGGACTGGGAGTCATTGGCTATACTCCAAAGTACAAGGGGCGGCTGCAGCGAAACGGAATTGAAGCTGTTAATCGTCATCCCAACTTTTTCACCATTCTTGTCGACTGCCGTTACGACAGCAACACCGGTTGCGAAACAACCCATTGCACGCCGATACTCGGTCAGATCTATTTCATTCGACGACAACGGCTACCCTTTTTCTATCGAAGTAATTGTAGGAAATTGCCAGCAAACCACCGGCTATCAGATCCCATACGCCCCAGACTGCTGCGATGGCGGCTGCACCCCCAACGCCCTTTAGCTGGGCCAGCAATATTATCAGAGCAAGACCTGCGTTTTGAATGCCGACCTCGAAGGTCAACGCCCGGCGTATCGACGATTCTTTCGTCAGCACCATTCCAACGGCAGCACCCGTGGCGAAGGCCGCGGTATTGTGGATTATCGTGATGCTGGCTAGCAGGCCCACCGCCGGCCAGAGTATCGGGTAAAAATAGGCGATGCCATAGACAATCGTTGCGCCGAGAACTGCAGCCCCTGCGACCGTGGTTCTCTTGCGAATCCGCCCTGCGAAGTCAGGCATCTTTGCCGCGACGATCATGCCAGCTGCTAGCGGAAGCGCGAGCAATAAAGTTGTCTGACCAATGAATAGCAACGGGTTTACGTCGAGCGAAATGAGAAGTTCGGCGGTTGGCCCATAAGCCTGCGCCCAGAACAACGTTGATGCTGGCGTAAGCAGCGCAGCAAGCATGCTCGACGTGGCGGTTAGTGCAACTGACACGGCAATGTCGCCACGCGACAAATACGTCAGCAGATTTGAGACCGATCCGCCGGGGCAACAGGCGACAACAATCATTCCGAGCGCTATGGATGGCGGCGGTGATATCAGGAGGATCAGACCGAACGTTACGAGAGGCAGCAACACGATCTGCGCTAAAACGCCGCCTACGTACAAAGACGGCTTGTCCGCGAGAATTCGAAAATCCTGTACTCGCAGTCCGAGCGCGACACCGAACATGACCAGCATCAGGGCCAAGGCAACGCCCGCCTGCCCTAATGGGTCCAGGACTATTCTCAAACTATCGAGCGTCTCGGTATCCATGCGATTCGATTAACCGGTGGATGTATCTGACTGTCTTGGAGGCACGGGCGAAAAGTATCCAACGACCAGCAACATCACACCTACCCCCAGGAACGAAATAATTCGGGCAACCGTTCCCGTATTGCCGAGATCGATAACAAAAAGTTTCAGAACAACAATCACCATTAATCCCGCGCCCATCATCCAAACGCTGCGTCGTGATCGTTTCGTACCGATCACCATGCCACTCAAACCCAGTATTGCCCAATAGATCGAAAGCGTACTTTGCACGCCGACGGAATTCATCAAAGCGTCGGGATGCCAGGCGACACCCGTCGTGTGATGGACTATACGAACGACAGCAATCGTGGACAGCAATAATGCCAGACCAAGGAGGAATAACTGCGGTTTACGTGAGTCATCTCCCAGCCGCCAGCGCTCACTCTGCTGCTCAAGTCGCAATGCGTACCAGGTCAGCGCCACCGCAACAATCGACAGGACGTCGAGCGGATTAAGGACCGGTATGTATGGCACAGGTGCAGGGTCACCCGGATCATTGAGACAAACGCCAATGACCAGCAACATGTAGCCAACCACCATTAGCAGGGCCGCGAGGAAGTAAGCATCGGAATGTCTGGAAAATGGCCAGCTGCGATTATGATCCTTGCGCCGCTCGAAGAGTAACGCGAATGCAGCAAGCGCGACGACCAGAAGCGCCGCACTACCGGACCAGACGTCGTTATAGACAACACGCTCGACCTGCCATGAAACCTCAATCGCGAGCAGACCGGTAAAAAATATAACACCCCATCCATGTGCGGCTGTTTCCGCTCGATTTTCCTTGTCGTCGTAGCAGTGGAGTATCCAGAGGTGAGCGGCTATGGCCACCAGCCATCCGAGTACACCCAATCCTGCGAAGAAGTGGTCGAACTCGAGCAGATACCCAAGCGCGCCGATAAACAGCGCTGGCAGCAAGGCGAGTGACACGCGACTATAGGCTACCCAGGCAAAGCGCTTTCCGGCATAGGAGATCGCAGCCAAACTCAACGTTCCAAATAGCAAAAGCGCATGCAGTTGGGTACTGCCCGATACGCGATCGAGTATTTCTGCCGTACCTGCACCGAACCAGAATAACAATCCCCAAATAAGCAGCCCGACGGACACAGGCCGCAGTGATTTGTCGGCCCGCTCGTCGGTGCGTAGCTTGCGTGCGGAGTACAGCGCCATCCACGCGATCATCGCGCCGCCCAGGAAATTCCCGTTGAGAACCGGTATTCCGAGATTATCTGTCCAACCGTGGGCGATAAGTCCTGTGCCGCCGGCCAGCGGCAAGAAGCCAAGGGTGATCTGCCACAGGCTTAGCCACTGCAGTCGATTAGCAGCGTATTTCATCGCGACGAAACTGGAACCGAAGTACAAGAGTGCAATAGCCAGTTCGTTGGCGTAGGTCCCGCGATCTGATATTTCGGCGAATCCTGTACCAAACCACCACAGCAAGCCCCAGACCAGCAGGCCAACTGACGCAAGTTTTTGCCATTCGCGGCCGCGCTCGTCTTTTAGCAACATATAAGATGAATACAATGACGTCAGCGCGATCAAGACACCGCCCATGAAGTTACCGTTGAATACCGGAATACCGAGGTTATCTACCCAGCCGTAACTCAAGAATTCGGCGCCACCCCCGAAAGCCAGTGCAGCTCCAGTCATTCTGGCCAGTGTCGTCGTCTGCCGAACACCGATCCAGACAAGTGCCGCGCCCTCCATCGCCCAGGCGATTGCCGTCCATCGATCGTCCAGCGCCAGCGGGATTGCGATAGTGCCGAAAGCAACCGCGAGCGCGACGAACGCCTGCGTCAGTAATTCGAAGTTCTTCTCTTGTGTGCGTCGTAACCACAGCGCCATCGCCGCGTAGAAAACGGCGACAACAGCTGCGCTGATTGCGAGTCCGTACTCCGTATCATTCAGTAGCTGCGTTTGCAGTGCGAACGAAATCGTCGGTGTACCGAACAACAGCGTTCCATCGACGTAGCCTCGTAGTTCAGGCCGTTGCCGAAACGCGAACAAGACGGCGATGATTGTGTAGAACAGAAAATAGAGAACAAGAAACGGTTCCGTCGTAGCGAACAGCTCGGGAACGTAATACTGATAACCCCAGATCGTGCCAACGACGAACGTGAAGCCGAATCCGATGATATTGAGTTCACGCCAGGCCCTGTACCAGGCAACACCTAGTATCGCGCAGTTAAGAATCAGGTAGTAACTGAAAAGCCCAACGTGATTACCGGCTCCCGTTGACACCAGCAACGGCGCAAGAAACCCGCCCGTCGTACCTAATATTGCGAATGCTCTCGAGTCCTGCCTGATCGCCAGAAAGCCGGACGCAGACGTGATCAGGATCAGGAACCCGAAAGCGACGGCAGGCGACAGCAATTCATGCAGGCGAAGTGCGGCAAACACGGTCAGGAACAGTACGCCGATGCCACCGCCCTGAATGCTCAGGGCAAATACTCGATTTTCGTTTCGCTTGCGCCAGCCAAATGACAGCAGGAATGTGGCGAATCCAGCAACGGCCAGGTAGCGCACACTCATGGGTATCGAGAACAGTTCCTGTTCGACGGCGTACTTCAACAGGAAGGCTACGCCGAAGAAAGAAATAATAACGCCAACTTTGACCGGCACATTACCGGTCGTTAACCAGCGTTTTGCGACATCGATAGTGTGTTCACCCATGCCCGGTGGCGGTTCAGGTATTGGCGTGCGTGTTTGCACGTCGGCTGTAGGCTCAGCATAGGGGCTGGGTGTTGCGACGGGCTTGGGCGCTGATTCAACCGGGGGCAGCGGCGCTGGCTCCGAGGGTGGCGGTGTAACTGGAGGTGGTACTACGGGAGACGGTTCGTAGATGGAAACACGCTCCGGCCTATTAAACGATTTCTTCGCAACTTTTTCAATCGGCGCAGTTGCAGCATTTCGCTGCTCAAGATTATCCACACGATCGACGAGGCGTCGAATTGTTGACTGCGCGTCCAGAAGACGGGACAGCAGCCAGCCAATCATCATGCCAATCAGGAAACCAAAAAAGGCGTGACCCGTTGATATAAGAAATACACCGAGAAGCGCTCCAATCAATCCAAATACGAAACCCATTTCAGGTACCCCGATCCCTTTTAACGCCCTACTGTAATATAGTAATCATAGACAAATACCACTACTACGTCGGGGAATTACCAGTGAATCAATCAATTGTCGCTATCGCGGCGCTCTCCTTAATGGCCGCAAGCTGCAGCCAGGACACAGAAAGCGATGGCAAGGCGCCTTTCGAAAGCCGCTACAAGGCACTGGCTGACGAGGCGGTAATACTCACGGGCGCCACCGTCTTGACCGGCAGTGGTGAACGTCTTGATGGTGCTGATGTCCTCTTCGCGAATGGCAAGATCGTTGCCGTCGGCTCCGCACTATCTACCGCCGGTGATACCTATACGGCCGACAGCCTTACCGTAATCGATGCCACAGGAAAGTGGATTACCCCGGGCGTGATCGACGTACATTCGCATCTCGGCGTTTATCCTTCTCCGAGTACCCAGTCTCATTCAGATGGCAACGAAGCCACCGCACCAGTTTCTGCAGAAGTGTGGGTGGAGCACAGTGTCTGGCCGCATGACCCCGGGTTCGTCACCGCGCTTGCCGGCGGAATAACGACGCTGCAAATACTACCTGGCTCAGCGAACCTCATTGGTGGTCGCAGCGTTACGTTGAAAAACGTTCCCGGCCGCAATGTCATGGACATGAAGTTTCCGGGTGCGCCGTACG
>CAYWBZ010000112.1:0-7603 GCA_964456535.1 uncultured Woeseiaceae bacterium
CGGGCAACAAAAAACCCCTAAGCGGGGCCTTTACCCACCGATACTTTGGTGGGGCGCTGGCGCGGGATTATACGGCATATCTGTCGGCCTGCGCAACGCCCTGCGAGAGCTATTTTGTACAGTCCCCTACGGTGCTAAGCTGCTCGCTTTTCGCGCCTCCTGACGAGACCAGAACCATGCTGAAACTGAAAGACCCTTCTTTACTCAAAACCCAGAATTTTATCGATGGCGAATGGGTTGCTGGCGGAGCCGGCACTATTGATGTCACCAACCCCGCAAATGGTGCGGTCGTTGCTACGACAGCGAACGGTGATGCTGCAGACGCTGCTCGCGCCGTTGAGGCTGCCGCTGAGGCCTTCAAGAGCTGGAGTCGCATGCCGGCCAAACAGCGCGCTGTACTGCTCCGAAACTGGTTCAACCTTCTAATGGAGAACGCCGAGGATCTCGGCGCGATCATGACCGCCGAACAAGGCAAGCCATTGGCGGAGGCTATCGGCGAAGTCGGCTATGGCGCTGGATTCATCGAGTATTACGCTGAGGAGTCCAAACGCGTTAAGGGCGCAACCATTCCGACGATATCGAATGATCGTCGCCTGCAGACGTACAAGCAGCCTGTTGGCGTTGTTGGATGCATTACGCCCTGGAACTTCCCGAACGCAATGATTGCTCGTAAAGCAGGCCCGGCGCTCGGTGCCGGCTGCACCATCGTCATCAAACCGGCGACGGAAACGCCACTCTCGGCGCTCAGCATGTGCGAACTCGCCGACAGAGCCGGAATTCCCAAGGGTGTGATCAGCGTTGTTGTCGGCAATAACTCGCGCGAGATTGGTGCTGTACTCACCCAGCACCCGAAAATCGGCAAATTTACATTCACCGGTTCAACGCCGGTCGGCAAGATCTTAATGAAGCAGTGCGCAGATGGTGTGAAGAAGATATCGCTGGAACTGGGCGGCAACGCGCCGTTCATCGTCTTTGATGACGCTGACATTGATGCTGCGGTAGTCGACTGCATGGCTACCAAGTTCCGCAACTGCGGCCAGACCTGTGTCTGCACTAACCGAATCTTCGTACAAAGTGGTGTCGCGGATGAATTTACAAGCAAGCTGCACGCTGCAATCGAAGCACTCAACGTTGGCGACGGCTTTGCCGAGAACATCACTATTGGTCCGCTGGTTAGTAAGACCGCGGTCGGCGAGATGGTCGAGTTTATGGATGACGCCAAGACCAAGGGTGCGAACATCGTAACGGGTGGTGGCAAACACGAACTTGGCCACTGCTTCTTCGAGCCGACGCTGATCACTGGCATTACCCAGGAAATGCGAATCGCCAGAGAGGAAATCTTCGGACCCATCGCGGCCATCCAGACGTTTGAGACTGAAGACGAAGCGATCGAGCGCGCGAATGACACGGAGTATGGCCTGGCCGCCTACTACGCGACTCGGGACATCGGTCGGGTAATGCGCGTCGCGGAGCGGCTCGACTACGGCATCGTTTGCTCGAATTCCGGCGTGTTCTCAACTGAGGTTGCACCATTCGGTGGCTGGAAGGAATCAGGTATAGGTTCTGAAGGCGGAGCCGAAGGTATGGCTGAGTTCTTCGAGACCAAGTTCCACTCGATGGGTGGCATTGAGTCATAAATCCGGAATCCGGTGCACGACTATCTGATCATTGGTGGCGGCATTGTCGGGCTTTCAACTGCGTGGCAGTTGCAGCAGCGAAAGCCAGACTGCTCCATTCTGTTGCTCGAAAAAGAGAGTGAGCTGGCGAAGCATCAGACTGGCCGCAACAGCGGTGTCATTCATGCTGGTATTTATTACACACCAGGCAGTCTCAAAGCGAAGCTCTGTAAAGTCGGTGTAGAAGCGACGATCGAATTCTGCCGTCAGCACGAGATACCCTTCGAGCAATGCGGCAAGCTCATTGTGGCAAGCAATGACGATGAACATGTAAGTATGCTTCAGCTGTACGAGCGCGCCAACGAAAACGGCCTTGATGTGGAGTTACTGGATGCGAAAGAACTCCGCCGTCGAGAACCGAATATTTCCGGAACCGGCGCGATCTTCCTTCGAACAACCGGCATAGTCGACTATTCGGCCATCACCAGGGCATTTGCGACGCAGTTTAAAAACCTCGGCGGCGAGATCCGTCTCAACAGCGCAGTAACGGACCTGCAGGAATCCTCCGAGGCAGTCACCGCTATACTCGAAGATGGGCAACAAATCGTGGCGAGATATCTAATCGCCTGTGGCGGACTCATGGCGGATCGACTGGCCATGATGCAAGGGATCGATATCGACTTTCAGCTCATTCCGTATCGTGGTGAGTACTACCGGTTGCCCGCCGAGAAAAACGATATTGTGAAACACCTTATCTACCCTGTCCCGAATCCGGAATTACCGTTTCTTGGCATTCACCTGACTCGAATGATTGACGGCTCGGTCACTGTTGGACCGAACGCTTTGCAAGGCTGGAAGCGTGAAGGATACGGGCGCATCAATATCAGCTTTCGGGACATCTTCGCAATGATCCGTTTTCCCGGATTCTGGATCGCTCTACGAAAAAACTTCAGAACCGGGCTACGCGAATTCAGGAACTCTATCTGGAAACGCGGTTACTTAAAGCAAATTCACAAGTACTGCCCATCGATCACACTTGATGACCTACTCCCCCACCCGACCGGCGTACGCGCAATGGCCGTCAAACGGGACGGAACGCCGGTGGATGATTTCCTGTTAATTGAGAGCGCGAGGAGTCTGCACGTATGCAACGCTCCTTCTCCCGCAGCCACGTCAGCTATTCCCATTGGCGCGCACATCTGCGACCTCGTCGATCATGCTTCATCAACTTCTAGCACTGTCAGATCGCAGTGACTTACAATCCGAGTATGGAAAACGATAAGACGCTAGAAGAATTCGTACAGATCCTTGGACGCATCAGGGAGCTGGTAGGAGAAGGATCGATGTCCGGTGGCACTGGCATTGATTTGATCGACATAGTCGAGCAGATGCGCCAGTCCGGGGATGGCAAGGAAGCTGATGAGCTAGCTGAGTTAATCGAGCGCGCAGAAGAACTGAAGGCGCTGCATCAGGCGACACCGTAAGCGGCACTGCGATCCGTGGTTACTTGGGTGTAGACTATTTGCTCCTTACCGGGAGAATCGACGATGACCAGTACACCTTTTGAGTGGAATGACTCCTTCCTGATTGGGATAGACGAACTGGACCACGAACACAAAGTTCTGATTGACGATATCAATAAGCTGCACGAAGAAATGGTTGGGAACGAAGAAAAATCGGAAATTCACGAATGTCTCGGCGAGATCTATGTGCACATGCAAGCTCATTTTGCGCTCGAAGAGCATGTCATGAAAAAAAATGACTACCCCTTTTTCGATGAGCACAAGCGTGAGCATGAGGTATTTCTCGAAGATTACACAGAATGCATGGTGCAGTTCCTGAATGGCGCAGACATCTCTGCCAAGGACCCCATCGAGGAGTGCCTTAAGCAATGGATCGTGGAGCACATTACAACCAGTGATAAGAAGATGGCCCTGATGGTCCAGGACGAAGTCGCCTGAGATGAAGGCCGAAATCATTCGCGGATTGATTGCGCCGATATTGACACCATTCAACGATGACCTGTCCGTGGCGACCAGCCTGTATGTAGCTCATGCAAAGCGGTTATTGAACCAGGGCTGCGCCGGCATCGCGCCGTTCGGTACAACAGGCGAAGCATTATCTGTTGGCATCGATGAACGGATTGCAGCGATACGGGATCTGATTGACAACGGCATCGATCCGGCACGAATAATTCCTGGAACGGGACTCTCGAATATTGCAGACACTGCCCGCTTGTCACGCGCCTGTCTCGACCTGGGTTGCGCCGGTGTGCTGACATTGCCGCCTTTCTATTACAAGTCAGTCACCGAAGACGGAATTTATCGCCACTTTGAGCAATTGATCGCAGCGATCGGGCCGGATGCGCGCATCTATCTTTATCACATACCACCAATCGCCATTGTCGGCGTGCCACCCACGCTTGCTGCGCGACTACATGCCGATTTCCCGGATCAGGTCATCGGCATCAAGGACAGTTCCGGGGATTGGGATAACACCCAGGCACTGCTGAATATTGATGGCATGATCGTCTATCCCGGATCGGAATTGCCATTGCTTGATGCACTGAAACTTGGGGCGCCGGGCTGCATCACTGCAACCGCTAACATCAATGCGAGCGACATTGTCAGAGTTTTGGACTTGTATACGAAGGGCGATATCGGCGATGCCGAAGCGTTGCATGAAAAGGTAAAGCGCTTTCGTTTGCTTATGCAGGAGTACAACCCGATCCCGGCGCAAAAACGCTTGCTCGCGATCGCCACCGATGATGCACGTTGGGCCAATGTCCGCCCGCCATTGACGGCGATGTCGGAAGAATCGGGTCGTGAATTAATCGGGATCTTGAAACGGGAATTTGGATTCGAAATCGAGATCATGCCGGCCTGACCTCAGGCCCTGCTCTTTGTAAACAGCATAGCGCCCAGCCCGATGATGAAGAGCGATAAATAAGGCTCGAAAGGCCAGTACGGCAGCCACAGCACAAGATCCGCAGACCACTTGGGCGCGGTCAAAAAAGCAGTGACAGGCTTTTGCCAGTGCAGGCCGGTTGCGGATACAAAAAGACCGAACGCGATGATGGCGCCGCCCAATACCTTGAATGCTAGCGGCGTGCTGCTCTCCGGTGTATTCCTCTTCCTTGCTTGCTGGCGTTTCTTGCCCCAGGCCGCAATTCTCGCCGTGAATGCGAGGAAACCGCTCCAGTAGAATACGTAGTCAATCGGCTGCGGATTCTCATAGTAGGAAAGATTCCACCAGTAGACGCTAAAAGGGTAAGCAAACAGGAAATAGATTCCACTCTTGTGTAGCAACTTCCACTGCGTCGAACTCAAGTACTTGCGGCCAAAGTGGAAGGATGTCACCACCATGGCGGGAAGGAAGATGTAGCCGATGCTTCCTTCCAGCTCGTCCCGAAGCAAATAAATTTCTTCGAAGTAGTACTCGCGGAAGAACACCGACATTATTAAGATGAACGTGCCTTGCCACGCCATCGCAACGGCAAAACACAGCCCTAAATATTTCCGGTTGCGCAGCCACCACATCGGGAACGGCCCGGGAAACAGAATCTGTACCGAAGATGCGGCGACTACCAGGAATATGAAAGGCACCGCAAAACGTACGGAATAGCCGATCATTGTCGACACGCCTGGCCCGGTGGAAATATCGGCCCCCAACATTTCGATAACTATGACGAGCGACATCGGAACAGAGATGAGCCAGAACAATCTCCACTCATTGACGGCTTTGTTTTTCAGCACTGCTTTCAGGTCAATACTCATATATTTCGAACACGTCCACAGGAATACGCAACGGTTCCCGCCATTTTCTCATTCCGTGAGTACATGAACCACTCCCCCGATAGGTCGGGAATACGGTGGCTGAACATCATGGTAGTATTTTGCGGATGTTAAGCGCCCTCAAAACAAAGACGCGTTACGCACTTGAAGTCGCCATTGCCTTTACGCCGTGGGTGATTTCCATGTACGTACTTTACTGGCTCGACTATGGCGAAGTCTGGACGAGCGACACTGCTCATCGTGGAAAGATAGCCGTTGCGATCCTGGCTGTCGGAATGGGATTGTCGTTTCTCGTCCAGTCGTATTTTGCCAAGCGTGGGCAGAAGTAATTACGTAAGCAATCGGCGTAACTAATTCGAATGGCCTGATCAGACAATGATCTTTAATCTGCCGATCGGTAGCTCGAATAGTAATTAACCAATGCACCCAGATCGCCAGCCTGCAGATTCTGGATTCGTTCTGCCATGGTCTCGACCAGCGCCACGCGGTCCCCGGCAAAATAAGCTTCGATGGCGAAGCGCAGATACTCCGAGCGCTGCCCGTGCAACGGAATGCCAACAGCCTGTGCCACATTCTCATGGTCCGGTGGCAAGTGACAGTTCGAGCAATATTGCTTGTGCAGGACCTCACCCTCCGCCGCGAGGTCACTGTTGAATTCCTCCTGCGGCGAGCCACGTACCAGACCAGCGAAATATTCAGCGACTTCAGTGACCTCAAGTTCCGACAGGGCCGCCACTGTTTCGCACATGCGTGGCTCTCTTACACAGCGCCTGGCACCGTCCACATAGGCATAAATGGCCTCCTCGATATGCCCGGCCGGAATACCAGCAATCACCGGGACCATTGCACGATCCCGCCCCATGCCGTCGACACCATGACATTCGGCGCATATTTCCACAGTTGCCGGGGCAGCTATCACAGACATCGGCAAAGTCAGCAGCGCGAAGCAGACAAGTAACAGGTGAACTTGGGAACGGCACATGTCGGTACGCCCTTGTCAGCGGAAACAGATATTCTACGTAACGTACCCGGTCACCGGCCTGACCGGAATAGGCATTTGACGCTGCGTAGGAAGTTGTCACGCGCATCCAATTAAGAAAGCGGCCCGGACATTCGTCCGGGCCGCTGAGTGACGCTCGCGTCAGCCCATTGTCAGGAGGAGCGGCTAGGGAGCCGTTCCCAGCAACGCGTGACAGACACCACACTCGTTGGTATACGGTACCGGCATCGAAGTCGGAGGATTTGCAAGACTCCTGTCTGGCACCTTGAACAAATGCGACGTGATGTCGTTGGTCCAGTACTGAACACCATTGATCTCCAAGCCAGGATTGCCGGCACCTGACTTCGCGGTCTTGGTCATGTGGCAATCCGTGCACAAGGCGATTGGCGCCTTGTTTGACGGCAACGGAATATTCTCGGCTATGAGGTGCGCCTCCAGATCAGTAGTTTGTGAGTCATGACATCCATTGCCGCAAGTTGCGACGTTATCCGTTGGATCATTGATCAACTGCCGCTCGAACGCTGACGTTCAAAGCCGAGGCAAGCGATTCCCGGGCAGGGAATCTGCACGATTCCTATCCCTGCATCGACCAGAAGCTCCATTAGCTCCTGAGTAAATGCTGGACTTTCAGCTGCTCCAATGTCTCTGGCGTTCTGATTAGTGAGACATTCGATGAGAAATACCAGGCGACCGTTCCTCGGATCTGTTTTCGGTATCTTAAAAGGCCACACAATCTTCGTCTTCCGTTTCGCCATACAATCGGCAATTGTCCGAGAGGTTCAACTACGTTTTTTCTTCAGCCAGAGTTCGTAGTGTTCGGACCCGACGCGCAGCATCTTGGCGCCGCACTCCGGACAACGTTCATCCTGGCACGGCACACCGCGCTGGTGAGGCACGATCGTATTGCACTTGGGGCAGATGCACTCTCCGCCTTTCCCCATCGTGTGTTGGCGTTCCTTTTTGGTCATTTCGCCGATCTCCTTGGCGATTTTGAAGAAGTTGACACTGACATGCGCTTATTAGAACACTACGTGGAACGTCGGCCAGTTCGTAATCGCCGCAATCTGGAAATGAAACGGACGCCGACGAGTCAACCAAGTTAAACCAACGGGAAGACGAATTGAAGGCGCGGCTCAGTTGCTCTTGCCGCCATTCGGGATGCTCCTGCGCCGCTGCGGCTGCGGCTGCGCATG
>CAYWBZ010000113.1:0-7464 GCA_964456535.1 uncultured Woeseiaceae bacterium
TCATCGAGCAAGAGTCAGGTCCTGACGTATTTGCTCACTTCAGCAACATCACTGGCAGCGGATTCAAGACACTGGCTGAAGGCCAGAAAGTCGAGTTCACTGTAACTGACGGCCAGAAGGGTCCTCAGGCAGAGAACATCGTACCGCTTTAGTAATAGCGTACGAAGCTGAACAGAAAGGCGAGGTCTTCGGACCTCGCCTTTTTTTATGCGTGCTCGAACTCGGTCGGCTCCTGCTGTGACAGGTGCTCGTAGGTCTGCCAGCGCCGATTAACCGTCTCCTGCGCCATCTGCATCAACTTCTCGGCCTCTTCCGGATGCGTCTTGGTCAATATCTTGTAACGCATCTCGTTGTAGGCGTATTCGCGCAATGGAATCGTTGGTCTGGGTGAATCCAGGACGAATGGCTTCTTGCCAGCCGTACGCAACGCCGGGTTATAGCGAATTAACGGCCAGTAGCCGCTCGCGGCAGCCAGCTTTTGCTGTCTCAGACCATCTTTCAGGTCATAGCCATGTGCAATGCAGTGGCTGTACGCCAAAATCAGGGACGGGCCGTTGTATTCCTCAGCTTCTCGCATCGCGAGCAGCGTCTGTTGTGGATTGGCACCCATCGCAACTTGAGCCACGTAGACATTGCCACTCGAAATCACCTGCAATGCCAAATCCTTCTTGCCGATGCGTTTGCCAGCGGATGCGAAGCGTGCGGACGCACCCAATGGAGTCGCCTTGGACATCTGCCCGCCGGTGTTTGAATACACCTCGGTATCCAGGACGAGTACATTCACGTTGCGACCACTGGCTAAAACATGATCCAGACCGCCTGAACCGATGTCGTAGGCCCAGCCATCACCACCGACCAGCCAGACACTGCGACGGACCAGGTGATCAACGACAGACAATAGCGCCACGGCTTTTTCGTTATCACCAGTGTTGATGATGCTCTGCAGCTTTTCCTTGAGCACGGCAACGCGATGACGTTGTGCTCGGAGCTCGCTACCCACGCGTTGCCCAGCATTTACCAGTAAGCTGGCAATGTCACCGCCTATTTCCGGCGCCAGTTCACTGACCAGCTGTTTCGCGATCGTCATGTGATGATCGGCGGCGACCCGCATGCCCAAACCAAACTCAGCGTTATCCTCAAACAGTGAATTTGACCAGGCGGGCCCACTGCCCTCCGCGTTCTTGCTCCACGGTGTCGTCGGGAGATTTCCGCCGTAGATCGACGAACAACCAGTGGCGTTCGCGACCAGCAACCGTGGCCCAAACAACTGCGATAACAGTTTGACGTAGGGTGTCTCACCACATCCGGCGCACGCTCCTGGAAACTCAAATAACGGCTGCAAAAACTGGGCGCCACGCACCGACGAATACTCAATCGCGGCACGATCATTGAATTCGAGAGACTCGAAAAAGTCGATGTTCGTCTTTCCTTGCTCGAGCAATGGCTTCTTATCCGTCATGTTGATGGCGCGGACGTTTTCGTCCTCCGGGCTCTTCACGGGACAAGCATCAACGCAGAGATTGCAGCCAGTGCAATCCTCAAGATAAACCTGTAACGAGTAACGCGTCTCCGGAAATCCGCGGGCGCTAATGGGTGCTGACGGGAACCCCTCTGGCGCTTCATCGAGCGAGCTCTCGTGATAGAACTTGGCGCGGATAACACTGTGCGGGCAGACAAACGCGCAGTTACCACACTGTATACACAGATCCGGTTCCCAGAGCGGCACACTGTCGGACACGTTGCCCTTTTCGAAGCGTGCTGTGGCGCTGGGGTAAGTACCATCGATCGGCATCTTGCTGACGGGCAACTCATCACCATGGCCACGCATCATCTGCGCTGTGACTTCCCGGACAAACTTCGGTGCGTCTGCCGGTACAACGTCATCCAGAAGCCGATCATTACTGACCTGCTTTGGCACTTTCACCTCGTGAAGATGATCCAGCGCTGCATCGACCGCCGCGAAGTTCTTGTCGATGACATCCTGGCCCTTCGACCGGTAACTCTTCTCGATCGCCTTCCTTATCTGCTTGATCGCCTCATCACGAGGTAGCACGCCTGAGAGTGCAAAGAAGCACACTTGCATGATCGTGTTAAT
Organism: uncultured Woeseiaceae bacterium; assembly: GCA_964456535.1. Classification (GTDB taxonomy): domain Bacteria; phylum Pseudomonadota; class Gammaproteobacteria; order Steroidobacterales; family Woeseiaceae; genus UBA1847. The sequence goes on from CAYWBZ010000113.1 coordinate 2,096, forward strand.
GCGTTTCCCCATGCCCGCATCGCGCGCCACCTCAGTGGCATTGATCACGTAAAAACTGATGTCGCGATCGATAATCGTGCGTTGCACAGGCTCCGGCAATTCATCCCAGACCTCGTCCGCTGCGTACGGGCTATCAAGAAGGAACACAGCGCCATTCGCTGCATTCTGCAAGATCTCGATCTTGTTGATCTGATCAAACTTGTGGCAGGCAATGAAGTTCGCCGACTGGATCAGATACGGGGCATGAATGGGCTCCGGGCCAAACCGTAAATGCGACACCGTTCGTGAACCAGATTTCTTTGAGTCGTAGACGAAATAGCCCTGGCAATAGAGATCGGTGCTTTCACCTATAATCTTGATGCTGTTCTTGTTGGCTCCCACGGTTCCGTCCGAACCCAGGCCGAAAAACAATGCACGCGTTGCGTCATCGCCCTCGATCTGGAACTCGGCGTCATACTCGAGGCTGGTGTGAGTGACGTCGTCCTTGATGCCAATAGTAAAGTGATTCTTGGGCTGCTCCTTGCCGAGCTCGTCAAAAACTGCTTTCACCATCGCGGGTGTAAATTCTTTGGAAGACAAACCGTAGCGGCCGCCGATTACTTTCGGCATATCCTGTCTTGTGCCGTCACCAACTGCTTCGGCCAATGCGATCACAACATCCTGATACAAAGGCTCGCCGCTCGCCCCAATTTCCTTGGTTCGATCCAGCACTGCAATTTCCTTTGCAGACTCTGGAATCGCTGCCAACAGATCTGCGTTCGAGAACGGCCTGTACAGACGAACATTGACCATCCCGAAGCCCGAATCTGGCAGAGCATCAATCGTCTCCTGCACTGTCTCCGCCCCGGAGCCCATGAGTACGATGACACGCTTTGCTTGCGGGTCACCGTAGTAATCAAACAATCTGTACTGACGACCAGTCAGAGCTGCGAACCGGTCCATCGTCTTCTGCACGATCTCCGGTGTCGCGTCATAAAAGCGGTTAACGCTTTCGCGACCCTGAAAATAGACATCCGGATTTTGTGCCGTTCCGCGTATGAACGGGTTATCCGGATTCAATGCTCGACTACGATGCTCATAGACGAGATTCGAATCGATCATTGCCCGAATGTCATCGGTGCTGACGAGATCGATTTTGCTCACTTCGTGCGAGGTTCTAAAGCCATCGAAGAAATGTGCGAATGGCACACGTGTTTCCAATGTGCTCGCATGCGTAATCAGCGCAAGGTCCTGTGCTGCCTGCACTGACGACGATGCGAGTAATCCGAAACCCGTTGTGCGGGCAGCCATCACGTCCTGATGGTCACCGAAAATGGATAACGCTTGCGCCGCGAGTGACCGGGAAGCGACGTGAAACACAGCCGAGGTTAATTCGCCTGCGATCTTGTACATGTTTGGCAACATCAACATCAGGCCTTGCGACGCTGTGAATGTTGTAGTCATTGCCCCTGTCTGCAAGGCGCCGTGAGCTGTGCCTGCAGCACCACCTTCGCTTTGCATTTCGATGATATCCGGCACCTGCCCCCAGATATTTTTCTCTCCAGCAGCGGCCCAAACATCCGCGTACTCTGCCATCGGTGACGACGGTGTGATCGGATAAATCGAGCAGACTTCGCTAACGGCATACGCCACTCGTGCTACCGCTTCATTTCCTTCGAGCGCACGTTTTTCCGTCACGATTGCTGTTCCTTGATGCCAGGCTCATCCATCATTTCGATGGCATGACACGGACACTGTTCGAAGCACACAGCACATCCTGTGCATTTATCGAAATCGAACTTGTAGCGGTTTCCCGGACCGAGTTTGATAATCGCATCCTCCGGGCAGGCTCCATAACAGCCATCACATTCGAAGCAGTTGCCGCAGGACAGACAACGTCTGGACTCAAACTGTGCTTCCGGCTCTGAAAGGTTCTGCATGATTTCCTCAAAGCCCTGACCACGACGGTCGACCGGGATGCGATCCTGTTCAACCTGCGGCGCAGCGGTGCGGTACCACAACTGCAACTTCTCGTGACCGATTAACGCGTTCCTTGGTGCACGCTGGTATGTGGCATCGTTCAGGTATGCATCAATATGGCGTGCGGCCTGTTTGCCATGACCTACGGCAATAGTCACAGATCGGTCGCTGGGCACCATGTCACCACCCGCGAAAATACCGCTACAACCGGTCATCATATTGGCATCAACAACGACCGTATGATCGCTCTGAAACTCGATACCCGGAACGGACTCGAGAAACGCAGTATCTGTATCCTGGCCGACGGCAAGAATTAGCGAGTCTGCCTCAAGTTCTTCGAATTTTCCGGTTGGTTGTGGGCGCCCGTTCTCATCAAGCTCCATGACCTCAACTTTGAACGTCGAGCGGTCGATCTCCTTGATCGTCCGCAGCCATTTGATCTTGATGCCCTCCTCCATCGCCTCGTCTGCTTCGAAGTCGTGGGCGGGCATACTACTGCGATCGCGACGATAAATGATCATCGCTTCAGTCACTCCGAGACGCTTCGCCGTTCGTGCGGCGTCCATCGCAGTGTTACCGCCACCGTATATTGCGACACGTCGACCGAGCTTGGGTGCCTCTCCCTCTTTTGCCTGGCTCAGGAAGCTCACGGCATCCAGAATCTTGCCTGCATCGCGGTTGGGAATATCGATCTTCTTGCTGATGTGAGCACCCACGGCGACGAATGCTGCGTCGAAGTTGCCCGCTTCCTTTTCCGCCAGGAGATCGTCGACGCGATGATTCAACGTGATCTTCACGCCAATATTTTCTATGCGTTTAATTTCGGCCTGCAATTCGTCACGAGGCATTCGATAGGCCGGGATTCCGAAATGAATCATGCCACCGGCGACCGGGCCCGCTTCCCGAATTTCCACCTCGTGTCCCATGAGGACAAGCTGGTACGCGGCAGACAAGCCACTAGGCCCTGCACCGACGATCAAAATTTTCTTGCCGGTACTTGTAGTTGGTTTCTCGAATTGCCAGTCCTGCTCCAGCGCCGTGTCACCCAGAAAACGTTCGACGGCGTGAATACTGACAGGACTGTCAGTGAAAGCACGATTGCAAACATCCTCGCACGGGTGGTAGCAAACCCGGCCGTGAATCGACGGCATCGGGTTGTTGCGGACCAGCTCACGCCACGCCGCCTCATAGTTTCCAGATTGCGCCAGCGCCAACCAGGCCTGGATATTTTCGCCCGCTGGACAAGCATCGTTGCACGGCGGCAAGAAATCTACATAAGCAGGACGTCGTGTGCGCAGAGCACCCGTGCCGCGAGCGTGGCCGGTTAAATCGGCGCTTTTTGTAAGGTGATCTTTAGTCATAATTTCAATGCAATCATAGGTCTGGACTCTCGCGAAGGTATCAGGAGTATTACTGATGCAAGTTCGCTCGCAGTAGTTTTACTTATCGTCTGCAGATGCTTCGACCGATATTGTGTTCCGCATGAAGACAATTATCGAACCTTTTCGAATCAAGATGGTAGAGCCGATCAAGCTCACTACGCGTCGCGAACGCGAAGAGATGATCCGCGCCGCGCACTTCAATCCGTTCCTGTTGCGTGCAGAAGACGTCATTATAGACTTGCTGACCGATTCCGGCACCAGTGCAATGTCATCCGAGGCGTGGGCCGCGATGATGCGCGGCGATGAGTCCTATGCTGGCGCCAGAAGCTGGTACCGCTTCCGCGACACGGTGCAGGACATTTTCGGCTTTGAGCAAGTCATCCCAACGCACCAAGGGCGTGCCGCCGAGCACATCCTGTTCGGAATGCTGGTCAAACCCGACTCAATCGTCCCTAACAACACCCATTTTGATACGACTCGGGCAAACATCGAATTCGTAGGTGGAAAGCCGGTCGACCTGCCCTGCCGGGAATCAGACGATATCGATTCAGACGCCCCGTTCAAGGGCAATATGGATATCGCCGCTCTGGAACAACTTGTCGAGGAAAAAGGCCCCGAGCACATCCCGGTCATAATGGTAACGGTGACTAACAACTCCGCCGGTGGCCAACCGGTCTCGATGGCGAATATCCGGGAAATCAGCCGTATCGCACGAAGTGCGGGCATACCCTTTTATATAGACGCCTGTCGATTCGCTGAAAACGCGTTTTTCATCAAGCGCAATGAACCCGGTTTCGAGAATACGCCAACCATTGATATCGCCCGCGAGATGTTCAGCTACGCTGATGGCTGCACGATGTCAGCGAAGAAAGATGCGTTCGCTAACATTGGTGGCTTCCTTTGCAGTAACGACGCCGAGCTCGCACAACAGGAACGCAACATCCTGATTCTGTCTGAAGGCTTTCCAACCTACGGCGGAATGGCCGGACGCGACCTTGAAGCAATAGCCGTAGGCTTACGCGAAGTACTGGATGAGCATTACCTGGACTACCGCTTGCTCTCGACCCGATATGTCGTCGAACGTCTGCTCGATGCCGGCATACCCGTCGTATCGCCGGCCGGTGGTCACGCCGTTTACCTGGACGCGCGTCGATTCCTGCCGCACATCGAACCACTTGAGTATCCCGGCCAGGCCTTATCGGTCGAATTGTATGTTGAGGCAGGGATTCGTTGCGTCGAAATCGGCACTGTCATGTTCGGATTTGACCCGCACACCGGTGAGGAAAAACCCGCTCACCTTGATTTGGTGCGGCTGGCCATCCCACGCCGCGTCTACACACAAAGTCACATGGACTATGTTCTCGAAGCCATCGATCTGGTTTGGCAGCGGCGCAAGGATGTGCGCGGTGTGAAAATAGTGAAAGCGCCAAAATTTCTGCGACACTTCACCGCGGAGTTCGAACAAATCTGATCGAATCAGTAACCCGTCATTGATCCTGGTCGAGGCCGCAGTAGTTTGAAACGATGAAAGCCAAGGTCGATATAAGGCTGTAGTGGAAAATCGACCATTCCCAGTAAATCACGATCTTTAAGTGGCTGTGAGCATTGAAACTCACCACCCCGACCTTTGTTGAATTTCGAAATCGACGGGTAACAAATTCTTGATGGACAGGTCAGCGCACACCCCGCGTTTGCGAACAGTGTGACCTTGTCTTTATCTTCAATCTCGGCCAGAAATTCGAAATCTTCATTTACAGGCATCGGCAAGACAACAGAATCGTAGAGCTTCATCGCCTCCTTAATCTTGCCGTGTGTCTTTATGTTTTTGATCACGCTGGCATCGAGCCGATAATTCGGAAAGTCTTCGCGTATCCAGTGCGCGAGATCATCATTGGTACAGATGATTGAGTTTCCTGGCGTATGGTATTTACGCAGTAACCACAGGTTGAGTCGATACTCCTTGCGTTCAACATTGTGGTTCGACATCGGGATGCGTATTCCGATGCCGGCATTATTGAGCTGCGTTAC
>CAYWBZ010000114.1:0-2598 GCA_964456535.1 uncultured Woeseiaceae bacterium
CGGAGATTCCGAAGACACGGCTCGATCTGTTCCAGCCGGGTATCAATACCTGGGAGTTCCTGACCGGTGACGGCGGCGCGCAAGCAACGAAGGAATACTTCGATGCGGCGGGTCAGTTAGTGAATCAGACTCACTTTGGAGCCGCCGGCGTGAATGCAGGTACAGCCTGCACTGCGTGCCATACCGTACGTGCATCTGATCCAGTTCCATTACTCCCATCCGGTGCGATGGAAGATCTGGCGGATAATCGTGGCGGAGTCTGGGAAGACACTCCAGTCGTCGCTGTACCTTAAGAAAAATCTGTTGGACAATTGGCCACGGGGAGCGATCCTCGTGGCCTTTTTTGCTGCTGGAATGGAATAGTTGAACTGATGGACGGCATCGCTTATCTCAACCATTTGCTGAGGTGCTCTTCGCAATGATTGAAGACGATGTCCGCTTTGTATGTGGACACCTCCAGTCTGGCAAACAATTTCTTTGATCAGAATTCAGCACATCAGGTAACCGACTACGACTTCGGATGAAACCAGACGTTCATTAAGGAGTCTCGGCGCGACCAAATTCAATGCACCGGCATCCTAAGATAAGGGCTTCGCAATTTAGTTGTGAAATGACAAATATCTGTCGGCTTTCTTAGCATGAATCGAAAGCGCACTGCGGGGACAAGACTATTCGCAGCGTCTGCGGTGATCGCGCTCCCAATGACAGTCGCGTTGCTTTTCCTAATGACCCACCTGATTTTGCCAGGCGAGCAGGACCGTATCGTCACTCGCACGATCCAGAATATCGAGTTTCAGCGCGCCGTTCTTCCTCCCGACCCAGCCTCTATTCAGGTATTTGAGCTGCCCGCACCAATCGAACCGCGTTTGACAGCTGAAGGCTCAAGCCAACCACAGAATCGAGATTCATTGTCTGATGAAAGTTATATAGAGGAAGGTCCTGCCCATATAATCGACTGATTGGCTGAGACGCGCAGGCTGACCCAGCAGTCCGACGAAGAAGCGCTCAAACGGTGGTTATCGGAGCAAGGATATGACCGCTACGTATCCATTATGCAGGGGCCATTGCCGATAACAAATAGTGTCCGAGAAACGTTGCCGCCGAAAGCGAAATTCTCATTTGATCGCAATGATCAGGAATAATTACTCCTGGCAGTTTGTCGCCCGGCTTTTGCGATGCGTACTTAACCGCTAGCGATCTTCGTCCCCAACGTACGCCTGCGCAGGTAAGCGTAGACATCAAGCAGCGGCAGCTCTTTAGGGCACACGTCGGCACAGGCCATCATGCCGACACAACCGAACACGCCCTGATCTCCGGCAACCACTTCAAACCAGTCCGCATCGGTTCGCCCGTCTCGTGGATCCATCATGAAACGCGCGACACGATTCAGGCCAGCTCCAGCAAGAAACTCCGGGTTAACGTTTGCTACACCGCAGGAGGCAACGCAGCAGCCGCATTCGATGCAGCGGTCACCCTCATAAATTGCGGCCGCGATATCGTCGCTCATGCGCTGTTCTTCCGCGTCAGGGTCGAATGGCAATTGCTCGTGTATCCAGGCCTCTGTGCGTTCGGCCATTTCGCGGAACCAGGTTCCCGTGTCAACAGACAAGTCACCGATGAGTTTGAAAGCGGGCAGCGGATGCAGTCGAATCTCTTCTGGCAAGTCAGCAGTCAACGTCCGACAACCCAACGCCGGGCGACCGTTCACTAACATTCCACAAGACCCGCAGATCGCTGAACGGCAAGCGAAATCAAACTGCAGACTGGCGTCCAGTGTTTCCCGTATTTCGCTGAGCGCCATATACAGGGTCATGTACGGTCTTTCGTCGATCTCAAACGAATCGATGTGCGGTTTTGACTCCGGATCCTCAGGGTTGTATCTGAAGATCTCAAATTGCAGGCGACGGGGATTATTCTTATCGGTCATGCCGCTCCTCCAGAGTAGCGACGCAATTTGCTGCCCATCGCTTCGGTACTTTCCAGGCGCCCTTCTGCGGACTGACTGTCCAGCACCCCTTCGTTATATTCTTCAACAGACGCCTCCATCTCGATGCGCTCGTCGCTACCATAGCCGCGGTGACCCGGCGGCAAGTCCATCAGTCCGACCCGTTCGTAACTTAAGGTTGGTTCACCGGCATCCTGTTGCCATCGCACCAATGTACGACTGAGCCAGTCCTGATCATTGCGCAGTGGGTAATCAACGCGGAAATGCGCACCACGACTTTCGGTTCGTGCGAGCGCTCCCATCGCGACCGTTAACGCGAGCCGCAACATGCCTGGAAGACGCAAGGCAAACGCGAGCTCCGGATTCGCTCCCGGTCCTTTTTGTTTTAGTACCGCATTGTCGCATTCGGAAATGAGCGCCTTCAGCTCATCTACCGCTGACGAAAGATCCGCACCATTTCGAAAAATACCGACTTTGCCGATCATAATTTCACCAAGCGCGTCCCGAATCTCGTAAATGCTTCGACTGCTACCCTCGCGGCTCAGCAAGCTCTGTGTGCGCTGCTCTTCAGCGTTCAGTGCGTCGAAGGCAAGACCCGTATTGGCCTGCAATGTCGCGCCAGAAGCATACTCAGCCACTCTCGCCCCAACCAC
>CAYWBZ010000114.1:2698-5364 GCA_964456535.1 uncultured Woeseiaceae bacterium
AGCTCCTGCTTTTCAGGCTCGGCTTCGACCATGAACCGGTGCAGGTTCTTGTCAAGCAAATAGCCGCCATCACCGCGACAACCTTCCGTGATTAATATGCCGCTCGGCGACAGTGCCGTGGGATGAAACTGCACAGCCTCCATATTGCCGAGCGGAACAATCCCGGTATCGAGCGCAAGCGCCGCTCCCGTGCCGTAGTTAATCGTTGCATTGGTGGTGTAGCCGCCGTAGATGCGCCCATAGCCACCAGTTGCGATCACGGTCGCCTTGGCCATCACGGCAAAGTACGTGCCGGTTCGAAGGCATCGTGCAACGACGCCGTGGCAACGCGTGCCATCGTGTATGAGTGATACAGCTTCAGCACGATCGCGAACAGTGATGCCTAATCGCACGACCTCACTATCGACGGCATACAACGCCGCGTGCCCGGTACCTGCTGCGGCATAACAAGCACGCCATTTTGCGGTACCGCCAAAATCGCGATGCGTAATGAGACCGTCGTTCTCGAGTGGTTCTTCGATATCGACTGACTCGCCTTTAATAAAGTACTTGTTCGTGCCACCGCGCACCCGTGTCCATGGAACGCCAAAGTGTGCGAGCTCCCGAACTGCGACAGGCGCTTCTTCGGCGAAGATATTCGCGACTTCCTGGTCAGCGCCCCAGTCGGAACCACGTACGGTGTCCAAAAAGTGCACCTGCGGGCTGTCGCCTTCAGCCTTGACGCAATTGCCCAGCGCCGCCTGCATGCCGCCTTGTGCCGCACAACTGTGACTTCGTCTCGGCGGCACGAGCGACAAGATCATGGCTTCCTGACCGGCTGCCGCTGCTTCCATCGCGCAGCGTTCACCGGCGAGACCGCCGCCGATGACCAGCACGTCTGTTGTTATCAGCTGCGATGTCATGGCGACACCTCGCTGAGCAGGAACTCAAGGGGCGGTTGCACCAGGCCCGCCAGAACCAACAGCGTTAACGCACCCACACCAAGTATCAGCCAGAAAATGACTTGCTCAATTCGGTGCAGATAACGACGATGCGGGAGGAAATCTGATCCCCATTTCACAGCCAGGCGATACAAGCCGACACTGGCGTGAAATTCAACACAAATCAACAGCACCGCATACGGCAACCACAAACCCGCTGCCACGCGCGCCATGCTCGTCGTCGACTCGATGCCAGGATGCTCACCAAAAAGCGGCGTAAAGACATCGATGCCCAACAGGATGAGATGGAAACTGCCAATGACGAGAATCACCATGCCCGTTCGCACTTGCCAGATCCAGAGCATCGACTCGAGGTGAGGCACGAACGGTGAATTATCGCGGCGAGATGGAACCTTCTCGCGGCCTGATCGATTCAAGCCTTTCGCGAGTTCGATCATGCGGCGACGTTCCTGTAACTGCGCCGGGATTTTTCGCGATGCGAAAATTGCATGCACAATGAAGATAGCGAAAATCGCAGCAACGGTTGGCTGCGCGATGTAGTAATCCTCAAGCAGAGTTGCCAGCCAGTTGAAGCCACGTTCGCCAGTCAGTATCGAACCAACCAGAACGATGTGGCCCCACATGAACAGTGCCAACGCCAGACCAGTGCCACCACTGACTAGCTCATAAAAAATCTGGCGGCGTGCCTTGGTTGCCGAATCAACAACATCCGTACTAGCAGTTGTGGTCTTCATATCATTCAGGATTTAAGGTCGACATGATTTCTGGATCCTCTTCCTCTTCTGCCAGCAACACATGACAGGTGTCGCATTCACGGGATATCTGAACCCGTTCAGCAGTTCTCATACTTTTCTTGTGACAGCGAAAACAGCCGGGAGACTGTTCGTGGCCGATATGGTTGGGATAGGTATTCCACCAAACTTGCATTTGCGGAAATACGTTGACTGAATAGATGTCGCCCAGCGTGTTTGCTGCCGCAGTAATTGCCTCTGAATTCTCTCCCGCTACTTCCGGGTAGTTGTCAGCATAGAACTGGGTCAACTCCTCAGATATTGTCACCCGCGCAGCCTCGTGTGAGTCGTACTCTGCATCAATAATGCGCAGACTTTCGCGTTTAACGAACGGCAGTGTTCGGTCGATCAGGCCAGCACTGATCGCTTTGTCGATCTCATTTCCCGGCGGCTGGTAGATATGACTTGGTCGGTTGTGGCAATCAACGCAATCCATGGTTCGCCAGATACCGCCCTCTTCCGGGGCCTTCCTGTCGCTGAATTCGGTAACCACACCATCGCTATCGGTCAGTTCAACGTTGTAAATTTCCTCACGTGTCTCGTCCGAGCGATAACGAATGGAGACGTCCGGATCGACGTGCCAGTGTATTCCGGTCGTGCCAGCACCTTCGGCACCACCGACACGCAGCAGTAATGCGGTCGTTAGCTCCGTATTTTCCTCGTCCTCTTCGTAGTGCTTTCTCACCGACAGCTTGTCACCCACAAACTTGGTCGGCCAATGACACTGCTCACAGGTGTCCCGGGCCGGACGCAGGTCATGCAATGGCGTCGGAATCGGACGCGGATAGATATCCAGCGCCACGGCGACCAGCTGCCACGCGCCGTCCATCTTGGATTTGACGAACCAGTCTGCGCCCGGGCCGATATGACACTCTGCACACTTAACGCGCGAGTGCGGTGATCTCTGATGCGCCGTGTGCTCAGGCTCCATCAC
>CAYWBZ010000114.1:5464-7376 GCA_964456535.1 uncultured Woeseiaceae bacterium
GCCGTACCGATCAGGCTGATCGTGCTACGAGTAATGGAGACAATGAAATTTCTAACCATGATGATCCTTGGACTACAGTCGAATTTTGTTTTTTTGTAGTGAGTTCAGGTGCCTAGCAACGCCAAGGTTATCCCAATTGCGAGTGCGATACCGATAAGTAAAAATACCGTGCCCCATAGGTAGGCTTTTCGACGCAGCTAACTGTCGCGCTGCTTTGTTGAGTCCCCACAGATAGCCTCACCGCGCTCTTCTGCCCGCGAAAAGGGCGGCTTTCCCGTCAGCCAGGCCGTATCCATCGGATACACTGCCGGATCGAAGATAACAAAGTAGAAGTGCCAGACGAGGATCGCCAGAGTAGCCAGAATTGCTTCGAGGAAATGCAGCACAGTGGCGGCCTCCGGTACCCACCCAGGGAGCCATGCGAGAGTGAAGTTCTCGAACCACAAAACCAGGCCCGTGATCGCTGTGATGGCAGTACCCCATAGAGCAGCCCAGTACTCGATCTTCTCCACGTAGCCGACGCGTACAGGAGCCGGTGGCTCGGGCCGGAGACCGATGTTGTAGCTAATCCGCTCGACGATCTCATTGAAGTCGGCAAACCTCGGGAGCATCGCAGCGATCTGATGTCGAGCTCGGGCACTGACCGCAAGGTGGGCGAAGTGCAACAAGCAGGCCCCGATCAGACCGACGGCAGCTATGCGATGTGTCAATCCGCGAAATTCGCCGCTCGCGATCTGCAACAACTCCGCCCACCAACTTTCAGGGTACTTCAACGCAAAGCCACTAAACACCAGGACCATGAAGCTCACAGCAGCTATGAAGTGGGTGATCCGAAACGGCATGGACATGCGTTCTTTGATCGCACAATGCTCGGGAGGTCTGCGAAGGAGCGGCTTTGGATGACGGGTCTTTTTCACCAGATCGAGCAGATTGTGGAGCAGCATGCCGAGGACGGTAACCCAGATCAACGGAATGTAAATGGCCCGGATCCAGTAAGCGACGATGTTAGGTTCTTGCTCGGCCAACATGTGCACAGGGCCGATGGCAAATTGGCTGCCCGCTCCCACGTGGCATTTGCCGCAGGTGTCCGCAAGATTGTCCGGATGGATGTGAGAACCCGGGTCGCTGGAAGGCAGGATATTGTGCACACCATGGCAGCTCGCGCAGTTCGCTACCTTTTGCACGCCCCCACGGGCCGCCAGGCCATGGTAACTGTCCTCATAAGTGGGAACCTGGTCTGCAGCCAGTCCGTATTTCTCGCCCAGTCGCAAATCCGAATGACAGGGGCCGCAGACGCGGATCGGAATGTTGGTCGCCGATACCGGCGAGCCCTCCGCGCTCACTGCCAGAATGCGGTGCTCGCCATGACAATCCGTGCATAGGGGTGAATCCGAAATTCCGCTGGCTGCGGCCAGGCCATGAATACTCTGCTCGAACTGGGCCGTGATCTCAGCATGACAGTTGCCGCATGTGCCTGGCACATTCGAACGGTGGATCGAAGAAGCAGGATCTGATGCCGGTAACGGCGAGTGGGACGTATGGCAATCGCTGCAACTGGCACCGTGTTCGCCACTATGCACCGCATCAGCGTGCACGCTGGCGGTATAGGCCTCGATGGGGCGAATGGTGTAGACGCCTGGCGGCGCCGGCTGCCCGGCACCATGGCAGACCCCGCAGGTCTCTCCCTGACGACCTGCATGAACCGGGGAGGATAGATCGCTCGCAGATGTCATGACATGTGTTTCGCCATGACAACCCGAACATGAGGGCAATTCCATACCAGGGACGCGTTGCAGACCCTCCGATCCATGCGCGCTCACGATTTGTTCGTCGGCAATCTCCGCATGACAACCCGCACAATCCACCGGATCGAGCCCGCGCCTGTGCCTGCGCTCTGCGCCGACATGGCAAT
>CAYWBZ010000115.1:0-7309 GCA_964456535.1 uncultured Woeseiaceae bacterium
CCCTTGACCTGTGGTCGCAATCGCGCATACACTTCGCGAAACTCATCGAGACCGGTCGAGGGATAGGCCCGACGACGCCGGGGCAACCTTCAGAACTAACCATTCTGAAAAGGTGCCAACTCCTGCGATGCTTTGCTCAGTATTTTGAGCGCATCGAATGATGAGGGTAACTGCAACATCCCGTACGCGGGTGAAGGGCAGTACAACCCTCCCTTGCGGGCTTCGCGGGGTTCCGATGAGAAGATACGGAACACCAATGCGGAGACCGAAAATGACATCCTCAGCAAGCCAAGCGACCAGAGCTGTTCGTGCGTCTATTGAATCAGACACGCAACACGGTGCTGTCGTACCGCCATTACACCTTTCTTCGAACTTTGCGTTTGCAGGTTTGGGCGAACCACGGCAGTACGATTACACGCGCTCCGGCAACCCTACCCGTGATGCACTTGCAGATGCACTGGCCGAGCTCGAAGGCGGCGCAGGAGCAGTAGTGACATCATCCGGAATGGCCGCTTTGACGCTCCTGACGCAGTTACTTGAACCTGGCGATACCATTATCGCGCCGCATGACTGTTACGGTGGAACGTATCGCTTGTTCGAACAACAGTCCAGGAAAGGATTGTTCAAAGTAAAGTTTGTTGATCAGACGAATCTCGATGCGCTGCGCAAAGCTGCTGAGTGCAGACCGAAGATCATTCTTGCAGAAACACCGTCTAATCCATTGCTACGCATAGTCGATATCGAGAAAATTTCAGAGATCGCGAAGAGCGCAGGGGCCTTGCTGGCGGTAGACAACACGTTCTTGTCACCGGCCCTGCAGAATCCGATCGAATTCGGCGCTGATCTCGTCATTCACTCGACCACGAAGTACATCAACGGACATAGCGATGTTGTCGGCGGTTGCGTTGTTGCCGCTACGGACGAATTAGCGGAAACAATTGCGTACTGGGCCAATTGCATCGGCATAACAGGCGCGCCGTTTGACAGCTTCCTGACGCTGCGCGGTATCCGTACATTACATCCGCGGATCAAGCAGCATGAAGAAAGTGCAAGCGTCATCGCGAACGTTCTTAATGAGCATGATCAGGTAGCCCAAGTTTACTATCCTGGCCTTGAGAGCCATCCCGGACACAGCATCGCCAAACGACAGCAACGCGGCTTCGGCGGTATGGTGAGTTTCGAGGTAGAAGGCGGCGAAGAAGAGATCCGCGCATTTGTTCATAGTCTGAAATTCTTCTCACTCGCGGAGTCCCTGGGCGGCGTCGAAAGCCTTGTTTGTCATCCGGCATCAATGACGCACGCGCCGGTCAGCGAAGAGGTTCGGGCTGAGGCTGGGATCGGCCAGAACCTGATTCGATTGTCCGTAGGACTGGAAAGCAGCGAGGACCTGATCGCTGACTTGCTGGAAGCTTTGGAGGCAGCGCGTTCCGTGTGCACACTGGTGCCAGTTGCCGCTGCCAGTGCTTAACGGCCCCTCTTAGTGCAAGCCGCGAATGATCTCAGACGTCATTTCGGTCGTGGAGACGCGTGATTCGCCTGCGGCCGCAATATCGGCAGTTCTGGCGCCATTAGCGATGGCCGACGCGATAGCCAACTCAACGGCCGTCGCTTCGGTCTCAAGCCCAAGGCTGTGACGCAGCAGGAGCGCGATGCTCGCGATGGCGGCACAGGGATTAGCAATGCCTTTACCAGCAATATCTGGCGCCGAACCATGAATAGGCTCATACAAACCCACCGCTGTGTCGCCAAGCGATGCAGAGGGCAACATACCCAGAGACCCGGCCAGCATTGATGCCTCATCCGTTAATATGTCCCCGAACATATTTTCGGTAACAATCACGTCGAAATCAGCAGGGCGGCTTAGCAAATGCATTGCCGCGGCGTCGACCAGCAAGGTTTCGACTTCGATCTCCGGAAACTCAGCCGGCATGAGACGATCTGTCACGTCGCGCCACAGGCGTGATGTTTCCAGTACGTTTGCCTTATCAACCGAACACAGTTTTCCGCGACGTCCGGATGCTAAATTTGCGGCAACACGCACGATGCGTTCAATCTCGCTGACCGTGTAGGTACAGAGGTCACTCGCCGACGTTTCATCGCGGGTCTTTTCTCCGAAGTAAATGCCGCCGGTCAACTCTCTGACAACCACCATATCGACGCCTTCAAGTATCTCTGGCCGAAGGGGAGAAGCAGCAACCAGCTCGGAATAAATTTTGACGGGTCGGATATTGGCGAATACGCCGAGAATGGAGCGTAGTTTTAACAGTCCCTGTTCCGGCCGAATTTCGGCATTTGGATCAGACCATTTCGGCCCACCAACGGCGCCCAGGAAAACGGCATCCGCTTTTTCGCAACTCGCAATCGTCGCAGGCGGCAGTGGATCACCTTCGGCGTCAATTGCGGCACCACCAATCAGTTGCGTGTCGTACTTGAAATCGTGCCCGTACCTGGCAGCAACAGCCTCAAGAACTTCAAGTGCACAGTCCGCAACATCGGGCCCTATTCCGTCACCGGGTAACAGCGTGATTACGGCTTCCAACTGCGATTCTCCTCATATGATTCAATAGTTGAGGTCTGCTGTTGCAGGAAATCCAACTGATCGATGCCCTCTGTCAGGCAGTGCTGCGCGAATCCGTCAATCCCGAATTCAACGATCTTTCCACCCGGCAATGTGATCGTCGCGGCTGCGACGTCGATGGCAATGTCGGCGCCGGGATTATCGAGAAGCCATTGATGCGTATCGTTATCAACGACGATGGCCAGCAGCCCGTTCTTAAGTGAATTGTTGCGGAAAATATCGGCTATTTCATTCGAAATGACAGCTTCAAATCCATAGTCGAGTAACGCCCAGGGCGCGTGTTCGCGTGACGAGCCGCAACCGAAATTATTGCCGCCAATGAGAATTCGACAGCCTTTCGATTCGGGTTCATTCAGTACGAAATCTGGCTTTTCGCTACCGTCGGCGTTGTAGCGCAGGTCGTGAAAGACGTTCTTACCAAGGCCTTCTCGAGACGTGGTGGTCAGGAATCGGGCAGAGATTATCTGGTCTGTGTCGATGTCCCTGGTTGGCAGCACAACTGTCCGTGACCGAATCTTGTTTATGGGCTTCATGAGTACTCCCTTGGATCTGCGACATAACCGGCGATTGCCGAAGCGGCTGCCGTCGCCGGGCTGGCCAGTACTGTGCGGGCACCAACGCCCTGACGTCCTTCGAAGTTGCGATTACTGGTGCTGACAGTGAGTTGTCCGGGTTGCGCTATGTCGCCGTTCATACCAATGCACATCGAGCAACCTGCTTCACGCCATTCGGCGCCGGCAGCAGTAATGACGCGATCAAGACCACGTTCTTCCGCTTCTTTTTTGACTTGCTCTGAACCCGGTACGACCATCATTCGGACGCTGTCGGCTACTTTTCGTCCCCGCAGGATTCTCGCAGCTTCCTCAATATCCGAAATACGGCCATTGGTGCAGCTGCCCACAAATACAATATCAACAGCGTTCCCGGTCATCGGTTTGCCTGACTCGACCTGCATGTAATCAAGCGCTTTCCTGAAACTTGCATCGTGGCTGTCTGGAACGGGGTCGTTGATACCGACAACCATCCCGGGATTCGTACCGAAGGTAACCATGGGCACCAGTTCACTTGCGTCCAGGGTGACGGATTTATCGAAACTTGCACCGTCGTCTGTACGCAATAGCCGCCATCGTTCAACGGCTTCATCCCATGCAGCATCTTTTGGTGCGCGCGAGCGCCCCCGCAGATAGTCGAAAGTGGTCTCATCCGGGGCGATCATTCCGGCACGAGCGCCGGCTTCGATGGACATGTTGCAGACCGTCATGCGACTTTCCATGTCCATCGCTCGTATTGCTGCACCGCGATACTCGATAACGTGCCCGGTCCCACCATTCACACCAATCTTGCCGATTATCGCGAGAATCAGGTCTTTCGCCGTTACGCCCGCAGGTAATTCGCCGTCGACATTTACAGCCAGCGTCTTTGGTTTCCGTTGCAGAAGGCACTGGGTCGCCAGTACGTGACCAACCTCCGTCGTGCCAATGCCAAAGGCCAGGGCGCCAAATGCTCCATGTGTGCTGGAGTGGCTATCGCCACAGACGATGGTTTTGCCCGGCTGTGTCGCACCCAGTTCAGGGCCAATTACATGAACGATGCCGCGCTTGCCACTACCGTATCCCAGTAAGTCGAGACCGAAATCTTCGCAGTTTTGCTGCATCTGCCGAACCTGGTTAGCGGCACCTTCGCCCGCGACCAGCAAGTCCTTGAATGTCGATACAGGGGTTGTTGGCGTGGAATGATCCAGTGTCGGCAACGTCAGGTCAGGCCTGCGTACGACCAGTCCATTTTCACGTAACACCGAAAAAGCTTGCGGCGTAGTGACTTCATGAATGATATGCAGGTCGATATAAAGAACAGCTGGTGACTCAGGCGTTTCATCGACCACAACGTGATCTGCCCAGACCTTTTCAAAAAGGGTGCTTGGATTACTCACAGAATTTCCTGGAAAATACTAAACAGTTACGTGAGATGTCGCGTTATCCGCGCCGATATTTTCACCACGTTCGCGGCGCCGCAGGGTTCGATTCATCACTTCGAGGCAAGCTCTGCAGCCGGCTTCAACGATATCGACGCTTGCACCACGGCCACGGAAACTCTCGCCATCGATATCGACGGTAACAGTCACTTCGCCAAGAGCATCTTCACCGATCGACGCACTGTGTAACTCGAAGTTGCGCAATATCATGTCAACACCTGTTGCGGTTTCCAGAGCCTGAAAGGCAGCGGCTACCGGGCCATCGCCATGCGCGGATCTGGATACTTCAACGCCATCTTCGCCAATCAGATATACGGTCGCTGTGGCCGGTTCATCGGTATGCGTTTGAACTTCAAGAGACTTCAACGTCCAGGGGCCAGACGACGCACTTCCGGCATTCATGATGATCGATTCGATATCACCGTCATAAATGTCTTTTTTCTTATCCGCCAGCTTCTTGAATTCCTGAAACGCACGGTTGGTTTCGAAATCATCTAACTCGAAGCCGAGTTCCTTAACACGATCCCGAAACGCGTGGCGGCCACTGTGTTTGCCAAGCACCAGGTTCGATTTGCTCAGTCCGACGTCTTCGGGACGCATGATTTCGTAGGTTGATGCGTGTTGCAGCATGCCATGCTGGTGAATTCCGGCCTCATGGGAGAACGCGTTTTCGCCAACGACCGCTTTGTTGCGAGGAGGGTGCATGCCGGTAATGTTCGAGACGAGTCTGGATGTCGGATACAGGCGCGTTGTGTCAATACCGGTTTCAAGTCCGAAGTACTCCGCGCGCGTCTTGATCGCCATTACGGCTTCCTCGAGACTGCAGTTACCGGCGCGTTCTCCGATGCCGTTGATAGTGCACTCTATTTGACGTGCACCGGCACCAACGGCCGCCAGACTGTTCGCAACGGCCATGCCGAGGTCGTTGTGGCAGTGGACGCTGAGCGTAATTTCGTTGATCCGTGCGACGTGTTCTTTCAGGTACCGGAACAACTGATCGAATTCAGCTGGAACGGTGTAGCCAACCGTATCCGGAATGTTGACGGTAGTGGCACCAGCCTCAATAGCGGCGGATACGACCTCGGCGAGGTACGACAGTTCGGTTCGCGATGCGTCCTCCGGAGAGAACTCGACGTCGTCGCATAACTCACGTGCCATCTTGATGGCACCGACGGCGCTCTTGATGATCTCTTCTTTGGCCATTTTGAGCTTGTGCTCACGATGGATCGCGCTGGTTGCAACGAATACGTGAATGCGATGATTGTCCGCGCCTTTGACGGCCGCGTGGACTTTCTCGATGTCGGCGGCGTTGCAACGAGCCAGCCCGCAAATCACCGGTCCGAAGTTGCGGTCCGCAATGGCTTTTACGGACTCGAAATCGCCGGGTGATGCCGCCGGAAAACCGGCTTCGATAATGTCGACATTAAGCTCAGATAGCGCCTTTGCAACACGTAGCTTTTCGCTGAGCGTCATGCTGCAGCCGGGAGCCTGTTCCCCGTCACGTAACGTGGTGTCGAAAATGCGTATTCTGTTTTCTGAGCTCGTGTCAGACATCATTTCTATCCTCAGTTATTACAACGTTGTTCTATTCTTCCAGCCAATCCATACGACCGCGCAGGTCGGCACCGACTTTTTCGATCGGGTGATCCAGGTCCGCTTGCATCATGCGTTTGAATTCGGGCATGCCGTTTTCGCTCTCCGCAATCCAGTTGCGCGCGAAAGTGCCATCCTGAATATCGGTCAGTATGGCTTTCATCGCAGCTCGAGATGCATCATCGACAACACGAGGACCGCTGATCATGTCTCCCCAGGCAGCTGTATCACTGATGAACTTGTGCATCTTGCGCAAGCCGCCTTCGTGCAACAGATCAACAATCAGCTTCAGTTCGTGCATGACTTCGTAATAAGCCACCTCGGGCTGGTAACCCGCTTCAACCAGTGTTTCGAAACCCGCAACGACTAATTCCGTCGCGCCACCGCAAAGTACGGCTTGCTCACCAAACAGGTCGGTCTCTGTTTCTTCAGCAAACGTGGTTTCGATCACACCTGCGCGTGCGCCACCGATACCTGCTGCATAGGCAAGCGCTGTTTTCAAGGCGTTCCCCGTCGCGTCCTGGTGTATAGCGACAAGGCAGGGCACACCGTGACCCTCTTCATACTGGCGACGAACCAGTCCACCGGGGCCTTTTGGAGCAATTAACGCGACGTCGAGATCAGCACGTGGCTCTACCTGCCCGTAATGAATAGCGAACCCGTGGGCAAACAGCAGCAGGGCACCATTGTCGATATCGTCGACGACGGACTGATACAAGCTTTTCTGGACCATATCCGGTGTCAGGAACATTACGATGGCGGCGCCCTTGACGGCCTCATTTGGTTCCTGAACGGTCAGACCATCGGCTTCTGCCTTGGCCCAACTGGCACCGCTGGAGCGCAAACCGACGACGACATCAAAGCCGCTGTCTTTAAGATTTAGCGCATGCGCGCGCCCCTGGCTTCCATAGCCAAGTATGGTTACCTGGCGGTCGGTCAGGCAGGAAGTATCAACATCGGATTCTGAGTACATTTGCATGATTGATCTCTGGCGTTAATGCGAAGCTAAAAAAAACCCCACTATCCATTTGGATGCGGGGTTTACGGTGTCCGGTGACTGGATACGCGCTACCCGCTCTGCCTCCCAAGGAGAAGCAAAGAAAATTGGAGTACGAGTAGCCGTTTGATTTGTGTTGCAGTCATAGCGCCGAATCATGTTGTAAGGA
>CAYWBZ010000116.1:0-5545 GCA_964456535.1 uncultured Woeseiaceae bacterium
GGAAACAGCTCGCAGGAGACCCCCGCATGTAATATTGCTGTGAACTAACCGGTCACTATTGGCGCATCGTGTCTACTCAAGGGAGAAAACAATGAAAGCATCCGATCTGTTAGTCGAGTGCCTGGAAGAAGAAGGGATCGAGTACATATTCGGCGTGCCCGGCGAAGAAAACGCCGATTTCATGATGTCTCTGGAAAAATCCAGCAAGATCAAGTTCGTTTTGACGCGTCATGAACAAGGTGCCGCGTTTATGGCTGAAATATACGGACGGTTGACAGGCAACACGGCGGGCTGCCTCGGCACCCTGGGGCCTGGTGCGACCAACTTGATTACCGGTGTCGCCGATTCCAATATGGATCGTGCACCGATGCTGGTATTGACGGGTCAGGGATCGACTGACCGGCTGCACAAAGAGTCGCACCAGATTATGGATGTCGTGAGCATGTTCGAACCAGTGACCAAGTGGTCAACGACCATTCTTAATCCCGACACTATCCCGGAAATTGTCAGAAAAGCCGTGCGACTGGCGCGTACTGAAAAACCCGGCGCCGTGCACATCGAACTGCCCGAAGATGTCGCCGCAATGGAAACCTCCAAAGTACCGATGACGCCACGGCGCTTCCGGCGTCCCGTTCCCGATGCCAAGATAATTGATGAGGCATTCGCCCTGATAAAGGGCTCGAAGCGGCCGATTATCATCGCGGGAAATGGTTGCATTCGCAGACGCGCCAGCAAGCAGCTAAGAATGCTTTGTGAGAAAACCGGTATTGGCGTTGTCAGTACTTTCATGGCGAAAGGATGTGTCGACATGGACGCTGACTATTGCCTGTACACCGTTGGCCTCGGCAGCAAAGATCGGATTTCAATGGCTATTGATAATGCCGATCTTGTGATTACGCTTGGCTTCGACATGGTTGAATACCATCCCCAATTGTGGAATGCGAGCGGCGATAAAATCGTTTTGCACGCCGACTTCCTGCCCGCCGAAATCGACGAGTATTACCACCCGGACACGGAAGTGATCGGTGATCTCGCACATACGCTGTGGATGTTGAATGAGCGTGTCGATGCTGAAGGCCTGCCGAAGTTCGACTTCGAACTGCAGCGCGAATGCCGGGACAAAATGACGGAAGATTTCGCTGAGCACAAAGACGACCAAACTGAAGGGTCAATTCGGCCACAAAAAGCCCTGTGGGATGCGAGGCAGGTTATGGGGCGCGAAGACATCCTGCTTTCCGATGTCGGTGCGCACAAGATGTGGATTGCACGCCACTATCAGTGCCATGAACCAAACACCTGCCTGATACCGAACGGTTTTTGCTCTATGGGTTTCGCGTTACCCGGCGCTATCGCTGCGAGTATCGTGTATCCGGAGCGACGAATTCTCGCGATCGCCGGTGACGCCGGGTTCCTCATGAACGTACAGGAGATGGAAACGGCCAAACGAGTGGGTAGCAATATCGTCGTTATGGTTTGGGAAGACAAAGAGTATGGCTTGATAGCATGGAAACAGGAAACGCACTTTGGTCGCCATACGGATCTGTCTTTCGGCAACCCGGAGTGGACCACGCTAGCTACGGCTTTCGGCTGGAATGGACACCGCGTCAATAATGCTGCGGACCTGTTACCGACTCTTGACGCTGCGCTCGACGAAGAAGGCCCGAGCCTGGTCGTTATCCCGATTGATTACCGCGAGAATTCGCTACTGACCAGAAAACTTGGAGAAATCACGTGCACGATTTGATGCTCGAGAGTGGCAAACCGCCTGTCGGCAGCTTGTCCGTTACGTCGCCATTCGACGGTCGTGAACTTGACCAGATCGAGACAGCGGGAGCGGATCACGTTGAAGATGCGCTGACCGCTGCCTATGCGAAATTTCGCGACAGGGGTTCATGGCTGTCGGTCCCGAAGCGGATTGAGGTGCTCGATAAGGCCGCCGAGTTGATGAGCGGGCAGATCGAAGAACTTACCGTACTTGCAGCATCCGAAGGTGGTAAACCCTACAACGACTCGAAGGTCGAAGTCGTCCGAGCCATCGATGGTATGCGACTGTGTGCCGAAACGCTCCGCGCTCATTCGGGTGCTGTTGTCCCGATCGGCAAGACGGCTGCAACCGCTGGGAGGATTGCTTTTACGCAGAAAGAGCCAATTGGCGTCGTTGTAGCGGTTAGCGCGTTCAATCATCCGTTAAACCTGATTGTTCATCAGGTTGGGCCAGCAGTTGCGAGCGGCTGTCCGGTTGTTGTAAAGCCAGCGGCAGACACGCCGTTGTCGTGTTTGCGTTTTGTCGAAATCCTCCGCGAGGCAGGACTGCCCAACGCTTGGTGCCAGGTGATCGTGACAAACGACCGTGACACAGCCGAGAGCCTGGTTACCGATTCACGCGTCGGATTTTTTAGTTTCATAGGTAGTGCTGCCGTTGGCTGGATGTTGCGCTCCAAACTCGCGCCCGGTGCGCGTTGTGCACTTGAGCATGGCGGCGCAGCCCCGGCGATTCTCGCAGATCCGTTCAACATCGAACTTGCCGTTACAGCGGTGTTGAAAGGCGGTTTTTATCACGCGGGACAGGTCTGCGTATCCACACAGAGGGTATTCGCGCCATCTAAGCAAGCCGAACTGTTTGCATCCCAACTCGCGGAGCGCGCAAGTGTGCTGGTGGTCGGCGCGCCGGAAGACGCTACGACGGAGGTCGGACCGCTTATCCGCGCCGGAGAGGTCGACAGAGTGGCTGAATGGGTCGACGAAGCGGTGGCTGCTGGGGCGAAACTAATATGCGGTGGCAAGAAAGTTTCCGAGAGCTGTTACGCGCCTACGGTACTACTGAACCCGCCTGCCGACGTTCGTGTTAGTACCAACGAGATTTTCGGTCCGGTTGTTTGTGTCTACGCCTACGATGATATCGACGATGCCGTTCTGCAGGCCAATTCGCTACCGGTGGCATTTCAGGCCTCGATCTTCACTAACGACATTGACGTTTCGCTGCGTTTATACGGCCAACTTGACGCAACCGCAATCATGATCAACGAGCACACTGCTTTTAGAGATGATGTCATGCCGTTCGCCGGTTTACGCGAATCCGGCCTTGGAGTCGGTGGCATTCCTTACACAATGGAAGACATGCAGATCGACAAAATGCTGGTAGCAAAGCCCTTTGGATTGTAGCGCCGCGATGGGCGATCTGAACCTGGGCCGATAACAATCGCTGCTGCATTAGTCGGCGAAACAAACTGCTCAACCAATTCACATCGCTTCAACTTTCTTGATTAACGCCCTGTATTCGGCGGTCGCGCGCAATGACGCCATCGCCGGATCCTGATCGGCATAAAGGAAGCTGCGCCAACCATTACTCACTGCGTCTTGCAGGTGTCCCTGGGCATCGGGTATCGCGCCGCCAGCGGCCGATAACGCAGCTAATGCGTAATCCACATCGCCGGTACCCCAGCCTTGCGCCCTTACTTTTTCCGCGATCGCATTTCCGCTTTCCAGTGCGGCTGTGATCGTCGCCGGACTATTTTCCTGTAGGACGCGTGATCTTGTCAGCAGTGCAAGATAGCGCATGGAATCCAGATTTGGGTCGAGCGCATTCGGTGTTGGCATTGCACTCTCCAGTAACTCCGCTGCGCTCGCCGTATCGCCTGTAGACAAGCGTCCAATGGCGGCCCAAACCAGGCGCTCCAGACGCATTCGGGAATCGGTCAATTCCGAATTACCGATGAACAGTTGCGCGCGCTGCGTCGCCAATGTCTGCAATTCCGCATGACGACCAGCCACTAACAGAAACCGCAAAGTCGCTTGCGCGACCAACTCGTTCTCTGGAGCAACACTGCGTGCCTGAAGCAGGATCTCCTCTGCATCATCCAACTGACCGAGCTGGATGTAAGCATCAACCACCCGAATCAACACAATAGGATTATCGGAAGCCAGAGACTGTGCTTGCCGGGCGAATCGCAGTGACCGTTCGGCATCACCGGCCAGCCCCGCAATTCTGGATATTGCCAAAGTGACCGACAGGCTCTCCGGATATTCCACCAACAGCGCCTCAAGTTGCTCGAACGCACGATCAAAGCGCCCCTGCAGACCCGTTAGTATTGCCTGTTCGATGATAATCGTTGAATTGAGCGGATCGAGCGCCAGAGCCTGCGTATACACCCGCGTGGCGTCTTCCAGAAAACCCTGGTCACGTAGCAGATTAGCACGCTGCAGATAGGCATCAGCGTAGTTCGGGTCGAGTTCGATCGCTTTCTCGAATTGCGATTGTGCCGCTTGCACCTGACCTGCACCGAGTACGCACAAACCAAGTGAAGTCTGTGCCTCTGCGAGATCGCTGTTCAATCTAAGGGCGCTGCTGATCGCATCGTGTGATCGCTGGGTCGCCTCCAGCAACGACAAGTTTCCAACTCGCCGCTTGCTAATCCATGCGTCAGCAAGGCCTGTGTACGCCTGCGCATAATCCGGGTCCAGATCCACTGCCTGATTGAAATATTCAATCGCCTGATCTACCGCTGCGACTGTTTGTTGCTGCAAAACATGACGTCCGTGCAGATACGCCTTGTACGCATCTACATTATCCGTCCCCGGTCGAACAAGATCAGTTTGTTCGCTGGAAAACTGTAATTGCAGCGCACGCACAATCGCCTCAGCAATTTCATCTTGCACCGCGAATACGTTTTCCAGCTTATAGTCGAACCTGTCCGACCAGAGCTGAAATCCGCCTTCGGTTTCGATAAGTTGAGCCGTAATGCGAACGTGGTCAGAGTCCTGGTCCAGTCGTACGCTGCCTTCAAGCACTGTCGAAACATTTAAAGTCTCACCAACCTCTCGGAGATCGACATCGTCCCGGTACGCAAAGGAAGACGTTCTCGCGGCCACCCGCAGTCCTTCGACACCCGCCAGCCCGTTGAGTATCTCCTCTGCCACACCATCGCTGAAGTAAACGCTATTGGGTTGATCACTTGTCGCGATGTTCTTGAACGGCAACACTGCAATCGATTTACCCCTCAAGAATGTGGTTTCATCGTCGGACTGCGTATACAAACGAACCGAAAGGTATGTGACCGCTACGCCGAGTACCAAGACAAGAAACCAGCTGGAGATTTGAGACAGGCGACTAAGGCCGTTTACAGTGTTAGGGGCCGGTGTGCCCAACACGACACCTTCGGAACTGACGTCGAAAACCCAAGCCAGAATAGCGACCAGCGGAAACCCCGCGAGAGCAATCACGATCAACCACGTCAACGCTACGTCCGGAACGCCGAGCGCCGGGAATACGACATCCGCCGCTTCCACCGCAATCCACACCACCACCGCGTAAGCAGCTACGGAGCGAAACACGCGTCGGTGTTGCAGTTCACTAAACAGGCGGGTAATCATTTTCCGAAGTTTATTCTCAATCCCGCTATACAGACCGGTATGGTGACAGAGAAATTACAGATTGTCGCCGCCATCCGGCCGCTAACGAAATAAAGTTCGGGCTAAAGAGGTCTCCTTACAGGAACAGAAACTATGCCAAAACGCTTACAACGGAGACAGCAATGAGAACTACGTC
>CAYWBZ010000116.1:5645-7304 GCA_964456535.1 uncultured Woeseiaceae bacterium
GCACCAGATGCCACGCAGGTACTCGGTGTTCGTGGCAACCGCTTGCCACGAAATTTCATTCCGATCCTCAATGACCTGATCGCCAAACAAGAAGCCGACGAGCTTGAGCCCGACCCAAGATCGCCTTTCGCGACACCACCCGAACCTGCAAAGACCGAACTGACCGACATCCGGGATAGTTTGCGCGCACGACTCGATCGGTCGCTGAACCGAAAATACGGCGGCTGGGCAAGAAGTGGTATCGGCGGTGAGACAAGCGGTTCACGCTTGCGCCATTTGTACCTCAGGGCGCACCTGTATGACGATGCTGAGTTGCACGATCTTGCCTTGAAGGGATCAGCCGGTTTTCTGATCCTGATAGACCCGGTTTGGGGCGGTAGCTACAGTGGCGCATTTCCGAAAGACATGGACGTACCCGGGAAGTTTTCGGCGCTCAGAGCGATTCCTGAGAAGAGGATCCGCGTGCAATCAAATGCAATAACGGCATTCGCGCTCGGCTATCAGCACACGAATGACGACAAGTATCTTCAGGGCATCGAGGAAATTGACCGTTTCATTAAAGCTTGGATGACGTCGCCGGATGGCACGTTTTACACCAATCAGAAAAGCGAGCCGGAGAACTTGCCGCGAGGAATGACGAGCGACGATTACTGGCTTCTGCCGAGTGACCGCGAACGTCGCGCGTACGGGACGCCTCCGATCGACCATGCCATATATACCGATCGCAACGGCGAAATCATCGCCGCCTATGTTCTCGCTTATGAAACGACGGGCAACGTCGATTATATCGAGACGGCGAAAAAAGCCGCTATGTCGATTCTTGGCAACCGCCTGCACGAGGAAGGCTGGGTTATTCAGGCGCAGAGCAACGACGCATCTGACAAGGATGCTCGAATGCGCACCCTCGTCACCGACGAAAGACCGTTCCTGAGCCCACAGGCGTGGTTCGGCACGGCATTGCTGTCACTCTATCGGGCCACGGGCGACGAAAGTTGGCTGGACGCGGCCGATAGCATCGGCAGGGCGACACTGGCAGCGCTCCATGATGATGAGCTGGGCGGCTTCTACGCTACAACCCCGGATGCCACCGCAGCGATCATCGCACCGCGGAAATCTCTGGAAGCAAACGGTACTGCGGCGAGTTTTTACTACGATCTGTCGGTTTATACCAAGGACGATATCTTTAAGACCGTTGCCGAAAGTACAATCCGGGCAGTTGCCGATCCCATGTTTATTCGCAGCGAAGGGAAGATCACCGGTGAAATTGCGATGGCATTGGAAAAAGTAACGACAGCCTATGTCGAATTCTCGATCGTTGGCGACGTAGCACACCCCAATGCCGCTGCGTTATTCAACGCCGGCCGCGATGTGTTCGAGCCAAGAAAATTGTTGCACTACGAAGATGCAGGCCGATACCCCGATCGCGGCAAACCGGCCATGTACATTTGCAACCCGGATATGTGCTCAATGCCAATTGATGACCCGGCAGAAGTCGCCAGTCAGGCGGCGTTTTTTCACGGGCCCGCCACGTCCGTGCTGATTAGCAGACCAATTTTACGAGGCGACTGAGGACTCCACACGCCGTCGGGTTGCCAGTTCATAAATCGCCAGCAAGTCCTCCTCGGTGATGTCGACAAAGGTATCAATATGACTCAAGGC
>CAYWBZ010000117.1:0-7249 GCA_964456535.1 uncultured Woeseiaceae bacterium
TCCAGCAGTCGACGCGACGCTCGATCCAGGTCGTCCCGGGCGACCGTTTGAACTGCGAGCAGCTCATCTTCTGTGCTTCGCTGCCAATCCGCTGCAGTTTGGTCGATGCGTCGCAGAAGCTCCGACCACTCCAGCGCCTGATCCTGCAGAACGGTCATATCAGGCAAAGTCGCGAGCTGTAGTTCCGTCCACCAGCGACGCGCCTGTGCTTCGGCCAGGGCAACCTCTGCTAACGCCAGCGAGACCTCTGCATCCACCCGTTTTTGCTGCTGCAGTTCCTGTTGGGAGCGACCATGCGACGTATCCAGATCCAAATCGGTCGCGGCTAGTTCAGCGGCGCGCAGCTGCTCCTGACTTTTTTCGACAACTTTCTCTTGCTGCGAAACCTGCTTAAACAGGTCGGAAAGCCCGGCTTCTTCAGGCGTGGTCGCAAGTCTTTCGGCGGCGAATTCGACGCGCTCTGCCGTCGCCTCCGCATAATTTGTGGCACGTTCATAGTGCTGCGTCAGAAATTTCAAACGTCGGTTAGCTATGGCCTGCGCTGATCGAGTCAGTATTAACCGTAGCGCTGCGAGCCGGCGCTCATCACCTGCAGCCGCACTCACGTAATCCTTAAATGCCAGGTCTCGACGTCTACTCGCGCCATCCAGAGTGCGCTGCTCGCGCTCGACCTCAAGCTGCTCTTGTGCGGCACTGGCAGCCGCTTGCCGTGATTCGGCAGCAAGACCCAGGAGTTCATCGATGGAATAATTAACCGCTGGTTCCGGCAGCGCCTGCGCCTTCGATTCCGGCTCTTCCGACACCGCGACATAGGCACTCAGGTTATCGCTAATCGCATCCAGAAGGGATTGACCAGCCGCCTGATTCGGAGTCTGTAACCCAGCTATTTGTTCGCCGATGTAAGCGAGAAATACATCGGCTTGTGTCTGCGCATCATCTCCGGGCCGTTCGAAATAGGACCACCAGGTAGCTTCGAGCGATGACAGTTCCGGCGTTTCCGGAGCGACATCTTCCAAAACGTCCTGAGCATAGCTGCTCAGGGCCACCATGGTGCCGAGCAACAGTACGAGGAAACGTTTCTTAAGGGAGGTTTTCATGCGGGTGCACTATAAACCTGTTTGCTCTAATAACCGAGCACTTCTCACGATCGGCGCACTGCGAATTTGATCTTGGTCACACTAAGAGACACACTGCTAATCCATGGCTAAGAAACTCAAGCACGAGAGAGAACTGCTCAAAGAGGCACTGGCATTGGTGCTCGACGACGCAGTGAAGCGGGGCATTGTTGAACTCGAGGCAACCGACTCGCATGACCTGAAAATCCAGTACGCCTATCGCCTGCTGGTCCACGAAAAAGCAATCAGTCCTCTGCCAAATGGGCAGGAAACCTTACCCAAGATAAAGCATCGTCTTGCTATGTGGGTGACGCACAAGCTGCCGCCGGGCCACGAACTACTGAAGTAGCAGCGGTTGCTCAATGGCATCGACCGCTTTGCGCTGAAACTCTGCAAATTCCCGATAGTCCTCGGGACCGAAGCGTGCCCCGGAAGCGACATAGTCAAACTGTATCTTCCAGGTACCTTCTGCCTCACTCACTTCACGCCGCCAGTTACCGAACCTGGATTCACCTGCATGCGGTTTCTTCGTCACAACGTCCAAGCGGCGACCCGACGGATATTTGACCGAAGTCGTCGCGCTGACTCGTAACGGGTAGTAAAACTCGAACGGGAAGCGGCGATCAGCAACACGATCGTATTCAAGATAGTAAGCCTCGAGAAAACCCGGCACATCAAACGTGCCGTCAGTCTCCAGCGGCAATGTATATTTAATCTCTACAACCAGGTCATAACTCGCATCGAATACATTCTCGACGAAGTGGTCAGTCAGCTCAGCATCCGAGTATCGGGCCGCCACCCAGCGTTGTAGTGACGACTGCATCTCCGAAGTCTCGATCGAACGTAGTTGCCCACGCAGCTCTGCGGCTTGATAACCCGTAAACTGCGCGGTCTCGGTAACGTTGATATAACCATCGCTACCTGGCTCGACAACGCGGTCAATGTTCAGTCCTGTCAGCTCCGACTCATAGTCCGGAATCTTGACCAGCTCCGACCTGTCGCCGAGAACCAGCGCATGATTACCGGCCATTGAGCGCGGCGCCAACTGCCCGAGGCGCATATCTTTATCGGTGGTATCGATGAAGACGCGGCCGTTATTCGTTGGCACGGTAACAATGACATGGTTGAACTGATCCGTGTTCGGCAGTTCAGGAATAACGGTCTGCTGCAAATTCACCAACGCAAGCGAAGCATCGATTCCGACTGCCTCCAGCATGGTGTATAGCAATACAGCATGGTCCTTGCAGTCACCATAACGGTCGCGCATTGTTTCGCGTGCCGTTTTGGGAATATAAGCTCGACGACCGAACTCAATCGCCTCGTAGTGAATTTCATCCTGCACATAGGCACTCAGGATCTCAATCTTTCGTGCTGTGCTATCCACACCATCGACCAGGCGACCCGCGCGCTCTGCGACGGCACTGGTGTCCAGTTTGTCCTCAATTTCTCCAAGATACTCAGCACCGACGGACTGCCAGTCCGCACCGACCGTACCGAGCTGCACCCACGGAAGGAGCTGATCGTAGTACGGCTGCAATGGCTCCCAACGAAACGAGACCGGTGACTGCAACTCCCAAACCAACGATTTACCACGAGCTCTCGGTTTCGGAACGGCGTTCGATCGATAGCGAATCTGATCTCTGTTCCCGGTAACGAACAACGCGCTGTAGGCAATCGGCCGTTCGCCAGCAAGATAACTTGTCTCCAGCGGAAAGGTTCCGTCTTCGACCGACGTGAGCTTGCTTACGACGGCCTCAATAACGACGCCCGGCGCTAAGCTCGGTACAGGCAGATGCACTGTTTTATCCGTACTTGCCTCATAGCCCTCTTCGTTATGCGTGATGTAGTAAGTATTGGGGTCGCCTTCGCCGAGTACCTCACCTGCAGCATTTCGCACCAACAGGGAATTGACGTACAACTGTTCGTAGCTCGGGTCGAAGTTGAACTCGAGCGTGCTGAATTGCGAAATTCCGTTGTCGTCCAACACACGGATCTTGCGGTACAAGGTCTCCCTACGTGTGTCGCCTCCCGGGAAGTCGAATCCGCTGATTCGACTAAGGTATTCAGCGCCATATCCGGACTCATTAGTACCAGTGTCATCGGCAGCAAAAATCTTTTGCATGTCTCTTGGCAATGGAACCGCGTCAATTGCCGTGCTAATAGCGGAGATGTCGCCCTGACCCAGCATCAGATCGATAGCATCTATGTACTCCCGGATAGTCGTATTGCCTGGTGCAAACGTAAGCGCTTCTTCAAAAGATTCTCTTGCCGTCCGGTAAGAACGAAGTTGGTACTCCGCATCACCCTTGAAATAGTAGCTCTGCAGCGAACGATAGCCATTCTCGATCAGGGATTCTGCGAGACTCAACACCTCTGCCGCGTCACCCATATCGTTCAGTATCGACATTCGCTCATAAACGAGGTCCGCATTAAATGGCCGACCTGCCGTCATTTCATCGAGCAGTTCCAGCGCTTGCTCATGCCGGCCCCGGCGACTGAGCAATTGCACTTGCAGCAACTTCGTCGCGTCATTAACACCGCCAGCCGTGTAGGCCGCGTAGGTACTATCGAGCTCGTCCCAAAGTTCCGCGTCTGCCAGCAATGTGAGAAACGCCGAAAAGTCATCGTCTTCCCGGTAATCCGCTGCAAATAATGCACGATAGATTCTTATCGCTTTCTCGGTATCGTCGGTCTGATAGGCGATCCACGCATCCCAGCTTTGCACGATCTGGTTATCAACGAATCTGTCCTGCCGAGGTTGCAGCCAGTCGCGGGCCTCAACATAGGAGTCCAGTTCGGCCAGTGAACGCAACGCATTCGTCAGGTAAGTATGACGAGTCGGGTTCAGGTCACTCGCGTTTGAGAAGTATCGATAAGCATCACGAAAACTGCGTGCTTCGTAGTAATGTAATCCCAGCGCATTTATCAGGTAAGCGTTGACGTGCCGCTCATCGTTATTCTCGTAGGCGCTGGCAGTGGCGGTCGCTTCGCTCAGAACCTGGAAGTCCTCCCACAGTTTAGTCAGATCACCTTTGGTCCTCTGCTGTGTTACCGGCCCCCATGCTGCGAGTGTGTATGCGCAGCGTTCATTTGCGACGATCCATTGGTGATACAGGTATTCACCATCCTCTGTCTCTTCAACACCAATCAGCAGCTTGCCGGTAGCGCCGCCTTTCTCGATGTCATGCTCCTCTGTGATGAAGTCAGACGGGTAGTCTTCGCCGAGCTGCTGCATCATGACTTGATAGACAGCTGTGTCTGTCGGTCTGGCGCCTTGCCAGCAAAAAGGCATCACGACAGCGCCATACCCGCGCGCAGACAGCACACCAATGTCGGCACCATCATTGGATTCTTTCAGGTCTGTCCAGGCGAACCAGCTGCGTGCACGGGCGCGGAATCGATAACCGAAGACATCGGATCGATAATCGCGAATCGACTTCGGCTCTGCCGCGACGCTGATATTTGCTGCTCGATCAATGATCGAGAATCCTGCCAATAACGTGTTCGCCTCTGCTTGTACGACATCTTCGGATGCGCTTGATGAGAACGTCAGTAATTGGTACGCGCGCTCGCCGTCTACGGTCGCCGATAACACATAGGTCACCGGCATCGAGGCGACTTCAGCAAATATTAATTTTTGGAAAAACTGCATGCCACGTTCGTCGACGATGCCAATATCTTTTTGCCCCGTGTACCTGGCATCCTCTCGCGCCTCAAGCTGCTCAACCATGGCGAGACGCACTATCTCGGCATACTGCTCGGCGCTCGGCCCGGCGCCCAGACTTTCAGCTACAACCAGTGAGAATGCATTCGGCTTGAACCGAATCGCTGCGAAACTTGCCTCCGGCACCTGCTCTGTGAAGTTGACATAGGTATAGGCCTCGCCGCCAAGTTGCAGGCGGTAATTGAGCGCTTCACTTTCAAAAACCGTGACACGCTCGCCGACTCTGTCGACGTAAGCTGGCTCACTTTGAGCAACAGCAGAGGACGTTGCAAGCACCCAGGCCAGGAGCGACAACAACAGAATTCTCGAGATATTCATGCGCTTGTATTCTACCGGGCGTTCGCTACTGTTGTGTGCCGCAATTGGCACATTTCGAATGTTGATCATACGCGGACCCGCAAAGACTCCTTGAGCGTAAGTCGCGGAACTATGTAGTATCAATTTCCTTAGCCTGTGCCTTAGGTTATGACGTAGCAAAGATCATCACAACAGCGCTTCACTAATCCAGAGACCAAACTATGTTGCAACGTGCGCTTTCGATTGTCGCTCTTATCCTGACGCTCACGTCTTGTGCATCGGTCAAGCCTTCGTTTGCTCCACACGCCCCCTGCGAAGCCGAGGCATTTACAGTGATGGACGATTTCGCTGGCGCCAGACGTGGTCACTGCGAGGTGCTCTCAAGTGACCATGTTCGCCTCACAATCTTGCCCGAGGATAACGGCTACATAAATGATAGCCCTTGGTACGCCTTCAAAGTGGTCCCCAATGTTGCGTCAACAGCGACAATCACAATGCGGTATCGCGGTGGTCACCACCGCTACCCGCCCAAGATCAGCCGTGACGGCGTGCATTGGTCGCCGCTTGGCGATGGCGATTTCAATATTTCGCATCATCGCGGGAAGGCGACCATAAAAATCGCAACCGGCGACGAACCATTCTGGATTGCTGGCCAGGAAATCGTCACTCCACTTTTCTATGACGACTGGAGTCGGGAATTCACAGCGGCAGGGTTAGCAGACCTTTCTATTCTGGGTTATTCGCAAAGTGGGATACCCGTCGCAATGCTCAACGCAAACGCTGCCGCTCGAAATGTGTTGCTGTTAATTGGCAGGCAACATCCACCCGAAGTTACCGGCGCAATCGCCTTTTTCGCTTTTTATGAAACATTGATGTCGAACACGGAGCTTGCCATGCGATTTCGGCGGAACTTCAACATCGTTGCCATCCCTTTGCTCAACCCCGACGGTGTAATCGGCGGTAACTGGCGACACAATCTCAACGCTACGGACCTGAATCAGGATTGGGGTCCGTTCAATGAGCCGGAAACGCAGCTCGCTCAGGAGCTGCTGGATCGGCTTGATGCCAGCGACAAGATCATCAGAGTTTTTCTTGATTTTCACTCAACCAACAGAAACGTGTTTTTTGCGCCAAACGACGACAACCCGACAATACCACCTCGATTTACACGTACCTGGCTCGAGAATGCGAAACCGAGAATGAAGGGATATGATTTTAGCTACGAAGAAAATCCGATCGATGAGGTTGGCGTTTCCAAGAACTACATGTACAAACGCTACGGTATTCCCAGCACGACTTACGAGGTTGGCGATGAGACCGATCGTGAAG
This sequence comes from uncultured Woeseiaceae bacterium, assembly GCA_964456535.1. Classification (GTDB taxonomy): domain Bacteria; phylum Pseudomonadota; class Gammaproteobacteria; order Steroidobacterales; family Woeseiaceae; genus UBA1847. Next base: position 6,466 of record CAYWBZ010000117.1, read on the forward strand.
CAATAAGACAAGCGGCAATAGTGTTTGCGGAGGAGCTAATGTTGTTGATGTTGGAGCAGGATTACCAATGAGTATCTTTACCGGAAAGTACTCGTGGGTTTGGTTGATACTATTGTGCGTTGCGACCGACTTTTTCGCGAGGACACTGGATCCCGTATTGATTGAGCAGCAACAGCACTATGGCGTTCTGTCGCTGGTGCCCGCCCTCGCAACACTGGTCATTTGCTTCGCGACTCGCAACGTCATCTTCGCGCTGTTCATGGGCGTGGTGCTCGGCGGTCTCGTCACCGGCCAGCACAACATCGTTCAACACTTCCTGATTCCGAGTATTGGTACGACCCGTTTCGCCGAAATTCTGCTGGTCTATCTCTGGGCGCTTGGCGGTCTTCTCGGAATCTGGAACCGCAACGGTGGCGCATTTCATTTCGCACAACACGTTTCACAGAATTACGTTAGATCGCGGCGCTCGGCGATGTTCTTCGCCTGGTTGATGGGAATGATTTTCCATCAGGGCGGCACAATAAGTACTGTGCTTACTGGTACTACCGTTCGTCCGGTCGCGGATCGCGAAAAAGTTGCACACGAAGAACTTGCATACGTCGTCGATTCAACAGCGTCGCCCGTTGCGACAATCATTCCCTTCAATGTCTGGCCGGTTTACGTAGCTGGCCTCATCGCAATCCCATCGATGAGTCACTTCATCGCAGACAACGACGCGGCGGTAACGCTTTTCTTCAAGGCAATACCGTTCAACTTTTATGGCTGGCTTGCCGTGACGTTTACG
>CAYWBZ010000118.1:0-7194 GCA_964456535.1 uncultured Woeseiaceae bacterium
ACGACAATGGCTTTCCAGAGGTAACCAATTCCACGCGTCTTGTTACCGAATCCGCCGAAACCGGACGGTACTTTGGAATACAGCGACCCCAGGTTCGCATAAACGCGTCCGCCAAGTACCAGGGGGTCCAGCGACTCTGCTTTAAGCAGCGCATCTCGAGCTTCTCTGGCAAGGCGCATTGAACCGCTTGATCCCTTAGCATCCATATACGCTCGAGCGACAATTCCGTGCCAGGCAGCAGCGCCCGGCTTGCCGGGGTGTGTTACATGCAAGTCGCGGACGTCATCTAACAACCGCTTCAAGGTCTTTTGATGCTGGCGGCCATCCATCTCAAAGGCCGCCGTAGCCCACCGGCTTTCGATATTGAGCAGCAAATCGTCAAGGCTCTGGGCCTGAGCGATCCCAGTTGATGCGAGCGACACCGATACAAGTAGTACCAAGAAGCAGTGATGTATTTGCTTGCTCATTCGTGTCGCCTCAGGGGTGGTGTAGTAAACGTAAGAGTGCGGATCTCCGGAAATCCTTCGCTGCGCGGTAATTGGCCAATTATGTGGATCGCTACTACTATCTGGATAGCGAAGGATTTTCTGCCGCCGCGACTCTAAGGTTATGGAGGCACCCCCTTAGCCTCCGAAAGGAATCGAAAACTTGAATGAAACTACTCCCCAAGTAGTGTTGGACCGGTCTCTGGCCGCCAAAGTGGCGGCCGGTGATCAGGGGGCGTTTGACGAGTTTTTTAAAGAATATTTCCCAAGACTGTTTCGCTTCACTCTGACGAGAGTCGATAACAACGAAGAAATCGCCGAAGACATCGTGCAGCGAACAATGTGTATCGTTGTTCGGAAAATGGGCAGTTACCGCGGTGAAGCGTTGCTTTTCACCTGGCTTTGTCAGATCTGCCGAAACGAGACGTATGCGGTTTTTCGGCAGCGAAAAATGGAGCTGCAGGAAGACATTCCGATCGAAGACCATCCCGCAGTTCAGGCAGCACTGGAATCTGTCGCTGCAGATGATGGTCGACCCGAGTCCGCACGACGTCGTGAAGAAATTGCGAATTTCGTACGGGTAACTCTTGAACACTTACCTGGCAAATATGCGCAGGCGCTGGAACTGAAATACGTTCAGGGCTACAGCGTGAAAGAAATCGCCGCCAGCCTGAATGTTGGGGAGAAAGCGGCAGAGTCTATTCTGAGTCGATCTCGAGCGGCGTTCAAAGAACGCTTTCGAGCGATCTGGGATATTGAACCGAATTTTATTGTGGACTGACATGAGTAACGATGACGACAGGATCGAGCAATTAGCAGACGATGATGCATCGCTTGCTAATCTCATGAAGTTGGCTGGTGAGCGGCCCGAGATTCCGCTGAGTGTGGAATCGCGTGTTTATCACCGAGTGCAGCAGGAGTGGCGAAGTGCCACGGTCGAACCAAGCGCCGATAAAGTGTACGAGAAGGTGCACAAGTCCTGGCGGCGTAATACGCTGCGAGGAGCGATGCTCCGCTGGATGGTTCCTGCAGGTGTTGCCGCGACGGTCGCGATCACCATGATCTTCATATCGCAACCCGACCCCGTACCGTTAAGAGTAGCGGCGACGGTGTCGCGCGTTGTCGGTTCTGGTCCGATCAGTTCAGAGTACACACAGGGAGCACCGGTACACGCAGGTGATGTCATATCAACGGGTTCGGATGAGGGGCTGAGTTTGCTGCTGGCACGCAGCGAATCTCTGCGTATTGATGAAAACACCCGGATTCGCGTTGATGCAGCAGACCGATTTACGCTGCTTGCTGGTCGTATTTATGCCGATACAGGGCAATTCGTCTATCGTAATGGCGGTCTAAAAATCGATACAGAGTTTGGCGTAGTCACTGATGTTGGAACGCAGTTCTCAGTGGCAGCGTTCGATCAGTCGCTGGACGTTGCGGTGCGTGAAGGCCGCGTTGACGTTCGCGGTCAGTCGGATACCTATGCTGCAAGAATGGGTGAACGTCTAACACTGGTTCAAGGCGAGGGTGCGTCTGTTACAGAGCTTGATGCGCACGCTGATTATTGGGATTGGGTCGTCGATCTAACACCAACGTTTGATATGACCAACAAATCCCTGCTCGACTTCCTGAAATGGGCCGCCAGAGAAACCGGCAGAGAGTTGCAGTTTGGAAGCAATGAGTCCCGAATGTTTGCGATGCGGACGGACGTGCACGGCTCCGCCGATGGGATGACGCCGGATGAGGCGCTTGAGGCCGTTCTGGCGACAACCACTGTTCGTTATCGAATCGAAGACGACAAGATAATTATCAACATCTAGTTTGAGACAGCCATAGGCAAAATCCGTCGTTGGCGAAACCGGGGCATTGCACTAGTATTCTCGGATGCGTTGTCTCCTCCGATCTGTCTGCATACTGGCATTACTCTGCTGCCTGACTGATTCGCTTGCAGCCACAGTGGCCTGGCAGGGGCGTCCCGTCGCTGAGCTTCTTGAGAGTCTGAACGACACGGGCTACCGGATCATCTTCAGCAGCGATGTAGTAACCGATGATTTGCTGATTCCCGCTGAACCCGATCTTTCGGAATCGCTCGCGGATCTGCGAGCAATACTCACCGATCATGGTCTCGTACTGGAGAGTGGTCCGGCCGATACGTGGCTGGTCAAGAAGATTCCACAACCCGAAGCTGCCGAAACGGCGGTCACCCAACCGGAGCAGCCCACCCTCCCTGAAGTTATCGTTACTTCAAGCCTTCACAGGCTCGAGTACACGCAATCCGGGACACATACCTACCTCGATCGCGAACTCGCGACGCGCATACCGGCCGCGGCTGAAGAGGTCGTTCGCATTACCACCCGGCTCCCTGGTACGGCGAGTGGTGGAATTTCGACGCGCAATCACATTCGCGGAGGTGAGGTCAATGAAGTCCTATTCCTCCTTGATGGCCATCGTCTGTATGAGCCCTATCACCTGAAAGACTTCCAGTCAGTCGCGACGATCGTCAACTCCAGCGCGATAGATGGTATCGACTTTTATACGGGTGCCTATCCGGCTCGATATGGTGATCGCATGAGCGGCGTCATAAATATGAGCCTGCGTGAGCCACAGAAAGCGACCGAAACGGAATTGTCTTTGAGCTTTTTCAACGCATCGGTACTTTCGCTGGGAATCTTCGGTGATGATGATCAGGGCGATTGGCTGATCGCCGCGCGGCGTGGAAATCTCGACCTCATTGCCGATGTTATAAACCCGGATCTCGGCAGTCCAGACTACAACGATTACCTGATACACGGTGGATGGGAGTTCGGTCCTCGAACGCAATTCAGCGCAAACTTCCTGGCGTCAAATGACAAGCTGCTGCTCGCTGATATTGATCGAGGTGAATCTGCAAGCGCGACTTATGAGAATCGGGTTCTTTGGCTGAAATGGCGCGCCGATTGGAGTGAGCGCCTGCGCAGTGAAACGGTTGTGTCTGCCAGTGCTATATCGAACCGTAGAGCAGGAACGTTGAATCTGCCACAGATCGTCAGCGGCTCACTGGATGAATCACGCGAGTTCGATGCATTCGGGCTCAAGCAGGACTGGACATTCGTACCGTCACAAAACTGGATGTTCAGCTTTGGTGTTGAAGGTAAGCATCAGGACGCGAATTATAGTTTTTCATCGACGAAAATTGTCGAAGCGCCATTTGAGCAGATTCTGGATAACGTTCCGCTGGAGATCAGGCGTTTTGATCTGGTACCCGAAGGCGCCCAATACAGCGTTTACCTGGAGGCGCGGTGGCAGCTGCGTCAAAATCTAATCGTTGATGCCGGGCTGCGCTGGGACCAGCAAAGTTATACGACAGCCGAGAACGACGCACAATCCAGCCCGCGGCTTGGTGTTTTGTACCAGGCTGGCGAGCGCACAGAGCTACGCTTGGGGTGGGGCCAGTTCTCACAGGCACAGGAGATCAACGAGCTGCAGGTTAGTGACGGTGTTGGCACTTTTTTCCGCGCGCAGCGCGCCGAGCACGTTGTGGCAAACCTGAAACATCGGTTTGCCAACGATATCAATATTGATGTTTCTTACTATCGCAAGAGCTTTCGCACCGTCAGACCACGGTTCGAGAATGCTTTCAATTCCCTCACCTTGTTACCTGAACTGCAATTTGACCGCTATCGGATTGACCCGATATCGGCCGAGGCGACTGGCGCTGAGCTAATGGTGTCTGAAGGTGACGCCAGCCAGCAATTATTCTGGTGGTTCGGCTACGCCTGGTCGGAGGTACGGGATACGACTCTGGATCAGAAAATTGCACGGAGCTGGGACCAGACACACACCGTCAAAGCTGGCCTGAGCTGGCGCTGGCGACGATGGGACTTAAGCGTCGCCGGTGAGGTCCATACCGGCTGGCCGAAAACCGAGCTGGTCGCCCAGGACCTGAATTCGGCCCGATATTCTGTATTCCATACGCTGGATGCCCGTATCAGTCGGGAGTTTGACGTGCGCCGTGGGGATCTGACGGTCTTCCTCGAAGTCTCCAACCTCTACGATCGCGACAATCCATGTTGCACAGAATACTCGGTAATAACCACGGCGACCGGGCCAGAGCTTGTAGGGAAGGAGGCTCATTGGCTACCGTTGGTACCCTCATTGGGGGTGGTTTGGCGCTTTTAATTTATTTTTCGATATATCGAAGGATTTCCTGACTCGGGTTCTCTAACCAACATCGCAGCGCGTTGACGCAATCAAATGGAGTTGGATATTGAACAGGGTTACTAGCCGTCCCGGTGTGACGGACATCATTCGCTTGGCCATTGCAGGGGCCTTTTTTGCAGTTTTGCTCGTGGTGATCCCAGTCACCAGCAAAGCTGCCGATACGCTGAACTTAAGCGAGTATCGCGGAAAAGTTGTGGTGCTGGATTTCTGGGCCTCCTGGTGTGTGCCCTGCCGTCGCTCGTTCCCATGGATGAATGAGATGCAGCAAAAATACGGTGATGACGGGCTCGTCATAATTGCCGTGAATCTGGACAACCAGTCGTCAGATGCTCAGAAATTTCTACAGCAGTATCCGGCTGAATTTACGATTTCCTACGACCATGATCGCCAACTTGTGCGTGAGTACGCTGTTGAGGCGATGCCGAGTTCGTTCCTGATTAATCGTGACGGCTCGCTCATTGAACGTCATTTAGGTTTCAAATCCGGCAAGACCGATGAATACGAGGCAGCCATCGTCGCTGCCCTGGGAAACAAACTATGAAGAACATTATCGTAATTGGGATGCTGTTACTTACAGCAGGTTGCTCGTCCATGGGCGTCGAGCCGTGGGACCGTGACGTACTCGCAAAAGACGAGATGCAACTAACGACCGATGCGCTCGAAGCGGCAACGGATGATCATATTTATTTCAGCAAGGAAGCATCGAGTGGCGGCCGTGGGTTTGGCGGCGGCGGCTGTGGATGTAACTAGAGGAAGTCTGATGAGCAAGGAAAGCAACAAGAACATATCGGCAACACTGGCGACCGCAACCTGCGCGCTATTGGGTGGTACGATCGCGCAGCCTGTGCAGGCACAGGAAGAGCCGGGATGGGATTTCAACACTTCACTTCTATATTACGGAGAGGATGAAGATCGAATCCAGGACCTGAGTGCCGCCATTCTGGCGAGACGTACATTTCAAGACGACCGTTGGATGACCCTGGGATTGACGGTTGACGGATTGACAGGCGCGTCACCCAACGGTGGCCTGCAACAGAACACGGCGCAAACGTTTACCCAACCATCTGGAAACAATACCTTTACCGCGGCGGCCGGCACTTTGCCGATCGATGATACTTTCCGGGATACGCGCGTCGCAGTTAACGCGAGCTGGCAGCAGCCACTGGGCCGCTTGTACAATTTTAGTGTTGGCGCCAGCGCCTCCAACGAATTTGACTACTTGCACCTTGGCGTAAACGCCAAAATTTCGCGGGACTTCAACCAAAAAAATACGACAGTATCGGCAGGTCTCGCGTTCTCGTCAGACACAATTGATCCGGAGGGTGGTGCACCTTCACCGCTCACGTCAATGCTGAACGTGGGTGACCTGAGCAATCGACTTGGTGAACAAGACAAAGACATAGTCGATATTGTGCTGGGTGTAACGCAGGTCGTCTCAAGAAATCTTGTTGTGCAGGCGAACTACTCTTTCAGTGATTCATCGGGTTATCTGAGTGACCCCTACAAGATCGTGGCAGTTGTTGACGGGGTTACGGGCGACGTAGTGCCGAACGCATTGCCGCCGGGTATATCAGGGCCATCGCATGAGTATATTTTCGAAAGCCGGCCCGACAGCCGAACGAAGCATAGCTTCTACAGCCAGGCCAAGTACTTCATGGGTGGCAAGGTGCTGGATGCGTCGTACCGCTACATGACGGACGACTGGGAGATCGATTCCCACACCGTCGATTTGAGACTTCGATGGCCGATTAGCGACAAAAGTTATCTCGAACCACATCTGCGTTTCTACACGCAAACCGAGGCAGAGTTCTACCAGGTCGGCGTTGTCGACGGGTCGCCATTACCGGCATATGCGTCCAGCGATTATCGGCTTGGTGATTTTGATGCGATTACACTCGGCCTGAAATACGGCTGGGAGACCAGGAACGGCAATGATATGAGTGTGCGTTTGGAGCTGTACCAGCAACGCGGGGACATCCCGGCCGACCGGCTGATTGGCAACCAGGTCGGGTTGGTCCAGTATCCTGATATGGATGCAGTCATCGCGCAGTTCAGTTACCGGTTCGGGGGCTAACTGCTTTGGCAGCGGCGGCCTGAGGATCGGGCCGCCCTGACTTAAGACCAGCGGTCGCTGCGAGTCGACAAGCGGTAACGACCCGATGGACGGTCGAATTCGCCCGATATGTGACAGAACTTCCTGTGCCGTACGGTTCAAAATACTCATGAACCAGCGTTAGTACAGGGAAAGACCATGAATTCACATAATACAAAAACAGAGTCGATCGTCGGAAATGGGCCGGTCCGTACAGGATCAGAAAGCGAAGCAGTCAGACTTACCAGGTCACGCCTGGTTCGGGCGACTGAGCTAGCGATATCCGAAGACTGCGATCAGGGCAGTGATCCGTACAACAGCACGGGCCAACACGTCATTATCAAGTCTAAAATCGACCTGCAAGAATAGGGTTTAAGGCGCCTTGCGCTCATAACGGCCATCCCAGATGGATTGCCAGGT
>CAYWBZ010000119.1:0-1463 GCA_964456535.1 uncultured Woeseiaceae bacterium
ACCGGAGCACCCGTTCGGACCAGCGCATGTATATCCAGAATCAGGACAATACTGCCGTCACCCAGAATCGTTGCACCGGAAATACCGCGAATACTGGCTAACTGTGGACCAACAGCCTTAACAACGATCTCACGGCTTGCGAGCATTTCGTCAACGAGCAAAGCTGCTGAATATTCGCCAGCATGAACGAGTATTACTGAAATAAATGCCTCGTCTTGCGGCAATTTGGCCGCCTGGCCGCCGAGATACATGCCGAGATGCCTGAACTTGTAGGCCTGTTCGCCATATTGATAACTGGGCTCGGACTGGCTCAAGAGGTTTTCCAGTTCCGCACGTGGAATTCGCGCCACGCCCTCAACGGTCGGCAGCGGCAGTGCGTAAATCTCTTCGCCCGTTCGAACAATCAGGGCCTGGGTAATGGCGAGTGTAAACGGCAAGCGAACTGTGAAATTAGTCCCCTGCCCGGTTACCGAACTGATGCGCAGCGTACCGCCGAGCTTTTTCACTTCGTTGGCGACAACATCCATACCAACGCCGCGGCCTGCTGATTGCGTCACTTTGCTCGCCGTTGTAAAACCGGGTGTCAAAATCAACTGCATGATCTCGTCATCAGTGACTTTGCTGTCAGGTTTCAGGAGATCGAGCTCGTAGGCCTTGCGACGAATTGCTTCAACGTCAAGACCAGCACCGTCGTCGGCAACATCGATCACCATTTCCGCGCCTTCACGATGCAGGCGTATGGCAATGCGGCCTACGGCTGGTTTGCCCGCAGCCTGCCGTTCGGATGCACCTTCGATGCCGTGCACAATCGAGTTACGCAACATGTGCTCAAATGGCGGCAGCATCTTGTCGAGCACCTGGCGATCCAGTTCACCGGATGCGCCTTCGACAACAAGTTCCGCGCGCTTGCCCGACTCTCCTGCCGCTTGCCTCACCAGTCGGGTCAGTCGGCCAACATGGCGATCGAACGGCACCATTCGAGTCCGCATCAATCCATCTTGCAGCTCTGCTGTAACTCGCGACTGCTGCACCAGCAAACTTTCCGCCTCGGACGTGACGGATTGCAGCAGGTCTTTCAGGCTGCTCAGATCACTGGCAGATTCCGCCAATGCTCGTGACAGCTGCTGAATCGTGGAATAACGATCGAGCTCGAGTGGATCGAAGTCACGTGCCACCAGTGTGTCCTGATGGCTGTGCATGATCTGTGCTTCGGTTTCGTTTTCAAGTTTTCGCAACTGTCCGCGCAGGCGCGCGATGGTCTGTTCGAGCTCGTCCACGTGGAACTCGAAGGAATTGACCTGCTGACTCAGGCGCGAATGATAAATACTGATTTCGCCGGCGGCGTTGAGCAGGTCCTCAAGCAACTCTGCATCAATGCGTGCGAATTCCTGACGCGGTTCCGATGATCGAATGGACCGGACTTCTGCAGGGGCCTTCGGCTCTGCTTTGCGTTTGGGCTTGGG
>CAYWBZ010000119.1:1563-7163 GCA_964456535.1 uncultured Woeseiaceae bacterium
GGGTTCGGGTTCGGGTTCGGGTTCCGGTGCTGGCTCGGGTTCCTGCTCTGCTTCCTGCTCCGGCTCCGGCTCTGGCTCGGGTTCTGGCTCGGGCTCGGGCTCGGGTTTCGGCTCAGGTTCTGCTGGTAGTTCTGGTTCGAGCTCCGCTTCTTTCTCTTTGCCGATCTCCTTGAGCTCGTCGGCCAGCGGTGAATCGACGATTACCATGCTCACCGTATCTTCCGGTTCGATCGTAAATTCTGCGGGTGGTGCAGCTTCGACGCTCGTATCCTCGGGCGCGGTCTCAACTTCGGCGTCGTCCGCAACCTCGAAACCGGCGTTGGCGTGCTGAATGCGTTGTACCAGCTCCGTCGATGGTTTCACTGGTTTTCCGGCTATCACCGTGTCCCGCATTAGGTGTAATTCGTCGATGCTGCGCTGCAGCAGGTCTTCTACCGCCGGTGTGGCTTTGACGCGCCCGTCATCGACCGACATCAACAGGGTCTCAAGTTCGTGACTCAAATTACCCATTGCTGTGATGCCGGCCATGCGTGCACCACCCTTCAAGGTATGCAGGTGGCGCTTGAGTTCGTCCATGGGTTGCTGAGAACGGTCTTTGGACCAGACAATGAGGGCCTGGTCCGCCTCTTCCAGCAATTCCGCAGATTCTTCGGTGAAAATCGCCGCAATCTCTGCGTCGTATTCCGCCTCTTCAATTTCGTCTTCAACCGGCCCCGGAACGGCGACGGGTTTTGGAACTGCCTGTACGGGCTCCGCGTGCGGTTTCGGCGCGGGGCTTTCCACGGGTAGCGCCGCATCCGATACTTTTGCGATGTGCGCGATCAACGCGGTGTAGTCAGCGCGATCCCGGACCGGGTTATTGATATCGCCAACGATCGTTTCGATCGCCCTGGCCGCAGCACGCAGCGCATCGAGACCTGACTTCTGGAAGCCAACCTTGTGATCGTAGACGCGGCGTACGAATCGGTTCAGGATCGCTGCAACTGCGACGCCGCGTTCGACGTTCGCCATATTCGCGCTACCGTGAAGCGTATGGCACGCGCGGTGCAATTTATCCGTCACGTCAAATGGCGGTCGGTGTCCTTCGCATGCCGCGAGATAGTCAGTGATGACTTTCAGATGTCCGGCAGTTTCCTTCGAGAAAATATCGTAAAGCACCGGATCCATTTCCAGCGCGGGCTTCTCCTCAACCGGTTCCTCGCTGGCCGGTGTTGTAATAGTAAGTACCGCGGCATTCGGGTCGCCATCAGCGAAGGCGTTCGCGCGCGCAATATACAAGCTGATTTCGGATGTCGGCGCCGTGCCTATCTCCAGTTGCTCTACCAGCTCAGGCACCGCAGCTGACGCGAGCTGAATGAAATCGACCATCGGCGGTGTTCGAGTCAACGTGCGATTGATCAGTCGATTAAGCAGGTTCTCCACCGCCCAGCAGTACTCGCCGATACGTTCTGCGCCTACCATCCGTCCGCTACCCTTCAACGTGTGGAAAGAGCGCCTGACTGTGATCAGCATTTCCATATCATCAGGTGCAGCGGCCCATGCCGGCAGATGACGTTTAATCGACGCGATCTCTTCCTTCGCTTCCTCAATGAAGAGCTCGATAATTTCCGGATCCATTTGCGCCGTGTCTGCAGAGACAACGGGCAGCGGAATTACTTCTGTCGCTTGCGGCACGTCCGCCTCAAACAAAGCCTCAGCAGCACGCTCTTCGATGCCCTCGATCGAAAGCTTCTGCGTCGGTTCAATCTTCGCCGCATCCTGCTCACTGAGCTCAACCAGACGCTCTTCAACGTCACGCAGGACCGTAAGACAGGCCTCTGCATTGTCGAGCATGTACCAGGGCTCACTACGTCCGGCCTTCACCGTCTCCATGTAGTACTCGATGCTCACAATCACATCCGCGAGACGATCGGTTTCTTTCTGGTTCAGTATTCGAGTGCCACCAGAATTGAGCATGATAGTGATCAGGCGCCCGACACGTTCAACCACTTCCATCGCGCGCGTCTTGTCGAGCATCAGCAATCCGGCTTTGATGCCGTTTATCAGTGACGGCACGCTATCAAGTCCGTGCGATGAGGACTCAGAGGAAAAGCTTTGGCTGATGGTTTCTTTAATTCGGGCGAGATTGATGATGCACTCACGCATCACCGACGCAGTCACCTTTTGGAATTCCCCGTCATCGTCACCCTGTGTATCCGCGACTTCGGCTTCTCTCGGTGCTGTGAGGCGTACCAGCTGTTGATCGAGACGATCCTCTACGCGCAACAACGTCGAGGCGATGTCAAGAATGACCTGATCATTTGCGACACCACCACGCTCGACCACGTCTTTGAGTCTGTCGATCTCGCCTTCAACATCGCCACGTAATTCACCGAGCCCCAGCACGCCAAGTGTGTCACTGATTTTCTTCAGGAGCTCAAGTTGTGGCACGAGTTCCGACGACTTGTTCAAGCCAGTGCGAACGAAAATATCGAGAACATCTTTGACCCGGCTCAGATCATCCTTGATGGCGGCCGCCACCGTCTCCATAAGCTTGGCGCTTGGAGCGGACAAGGCATCGCGCGCCTCCTCGACCTGTTCATCACTTGGTAACAGTTCGGAAAGATTGAATGCCGCCCGAATCTCGCTGATTCGTGTACCCGCATTACTCGATCTAGCGACGTAATAAAGGAGGTTATTCAGCAAGTCATCAATCGGGTGGCGTTCGTAGGCAGCCAAACCCTCGTCGATGACGAATTTAAGTTGTCGATCCGCTTGACCCAGTAGCCGCTTGATCGCAATCGATGTTTCGAGTCCACCGTTCTGCAACGCTTCCAGCACACCGGAAACCACCCACCAAAGCTGGAACATGTCGTCCCGCGTCGACGAGTTTTCCAGCGCCGCGGCGACCTTCGTCAAGGTATCGAGATGGCGTTTGTTGTCACCACCTTTGATCCACCCCAACAACGCTAACTGAAATTTCGGCCGCAGGCGTTTTGCGACGAGTACCGGATCTTCACCACTACCTTCTCGCGGCGCATCCTTTCTTTTGGACTGGCTCGGCGACAAGTTAAGTAACAACAAGGTGCCTTCGGACAACAAAGGTTCACCACGCGCTGCTCGCAGATCGTTAAGCATGGGCAGTAGCACGAGCGCGATGTCACGCCCACCGCCCATCAGACGCTCAATATAAACAGGTAGCTGCACCATTGCGCGCGTCAGCGCATCGAGGCCGTCTTCTCGCCCCTTGCCCGAACGCAATGCAGCCAGATAGTCACAGGTCAGCTCCATCTCTTCGACGAGCAATGCGGCGCCGTAGGTCTCGCTAACTCTTAGTGCGCCGCGCGCCTGGTGCAACAACTCACCAGCACGCCTCAAGGCTGCTGTGCCACCACGACCGTCGACGCAATCTTCCAGCGCGAGGTGCGCGTTGCGAATGGTCTCCATGAGCTCGGCACTGATGATCGACAAGGCGCTGATAGCGCCGCCGACTTTATCGTCGCCGATCATTTGCTCATGAATACCTGTGTCGCCCGTCATCTGGTCGTCCGTATCTCTCGCGGGCCGTTACCCTGCTTTCACCTGGTTGCCACCCTGCGGTTGCAGAGGGGCCTGAGCCGGACGCTGAACGTTCGACGTCGATCTCGACAACGTTCCTGTCTGAATCATGTCGGCCGGTAATGCGAATCCCTCAACTGTTTTCCTGAGCTGCGTCGCAAGTTCCGACAGTTTCGAAATAGATGCTGCTGTTGCTGACGCTGCTTTGCCCGTCTGGCTTCCAATCTCGCGCAGCTTGGTCGTACGACGTGTCACATCCGCAGCCGACCCAGCCTGTTGTCGTGCCGAGCCTGAAATATTTTGTACGAGGCTCGCGATCTGATTCGATACCTGCTCGATCTCGTCAAGTGCTGCACCGGCATTTTCGGCCAGCAACGCTCCACCCACTACGTCTGTCGTACTGCGTTCCATTGAGACCACCGCTTCATTGGTATCAGCCTGAATCGTCCTTACGAGCACTTCGATCTGCTTGGTCGCATTGGTCGAGCGCTCGGCAAGTCGCTGTACTTCATCGGCTACAACCGCGAACCCGCGGCCGGCCTCACCGGCCATCGACGCCTGAATCGATGCGTTTAGCGCCAGGATGTTGGTCTGCTCGGCAATGTCATTGATGAGCTCAACGATATTGCCGATCTCCTGAGAACTCTCACCAAGGCGCTTGATGCGCTTTGAAGTTTCCTGAATCGTTTCCCGAATGGCGTTCATGCCGTCGATCGTTCGACGTACGGCTTCGCCACCCTTGTGCGCGACCTCCACCGAGTGACGCGCAACGTCAGAGGAACGTTCGGCGTTGCCGGAGACCTCTTCAATCGACGCCGCCATTGAAACAATGGATTCTGTCGCCGCGTTAATCTCCTTGGCTTGATTGTCCGCAGCCTTCGCAAGATGCGCCGACGTATTCTCTGTTTGCTTGGCGGCCGTATCTACCATGAGCGCCGTGTCGTTCACGGTCGCAACGAGCTTTCTCAATTCCTCGATTGCGAAGTTGAATGAATCAGCAATCGTACCCGTGATGTCCTCAGTTACCGTTGCCTGCACAGTCAGGTCGCCGTCAGCAAGGCTGCCCATTTCATCAAGCAAGCGCAAAATGGCCTGCTGATTACGTTCGTTTTGCTCTGCTTGTTCCCTGGCTGTTCTTTCAAAGACTGCGCTCTTCGATTGCAACAGAAGGAGCCCAATAACCAGCAGAATCGCGGCCCCAACCAGTCCGATCGGAATCCATGAGTTATTCAGGAACACGGGCAACAGGGATGCTCCACTGCGGGAAGCAAAAGCTGATTGCAGCAGCACGTTTGCACTGCCCGCTAGCTCCGCCTGGGTGTCGACCAGCCCGCTGACCTCGCCTATGTTGCTGTCCAGTGTCGCTGACTGTGCTTCCAGACTTGTAAGGCTGCTAATGACCGGCACCAGCGCAACCTCACGACCTTCGCGATTGAGCGGACGAATATCCAGGTCGCTCGGATCACCACCCAGTGCGTTCGCAACATTCCTGAGATAGCCGATGTCTTCTGCGATAGCGCTGGCAGCGCTCTCTCCGCCTGCCAATATGTTCGCCGACGTTTCGCGAATACGGTTCGCACGCTGCTGAAATTCCTGCATGGCCGCCGTTGAGCTGGAACGGTCCAATAGCTCGTTGGCAAGTTCGACCAGTGATGACGCATCCGTGCCCGTGCGGCTCGCGGCTGCCAATACAGCTTCCACTTCCGTGCGTTTCGCCAGGATTGCGGCCGCTCTCGATTCGAGTTGCTGCCAATCGGACGAGCGTCCCGGTGCGCCATTGCGCCGCAACGAGGCTACACTCTTCACGCTGCTGTCCAACTCATCGAATGCACCAGCCTCACCGTTGAGCGCTCGCGCAGCTTGCGCCGGCACCGCCTGCGACAAAGCCGCGAGCTTGGGCGCAGATGGACTGCCGCCTCCCGACTGGAGGTAAATCAGTGCCGCGGCAGCGACCAGCAGGAACGCGGCAAAACCCGCGACTGCTCTAAAAGTGGAGGAATTGTCGATTTTACTGGCCATGACTCACCTTCATTCCGCAGCTGCCTGCAGGAACACATTGCTTT
>CAYWBZ010000120.1:0-1342 GCA_964456535.1 uncultured Woeseiaceae bacterium
GCTTTTTCCAAACCTACGTTAGCACGTGGTCCTGGCCCCCTGAATCCCCCGCCAAGCCGTACCTGAAGGTGTACTGCATTCTTGTGCGAAATCTATTTGTTGCTGAAAGACTACGCTTGTTGAGGTGAAAATTCGCAGAAAAACCAAATTTTGTCAATCCTTTATAACGATTCCAGACTTCTACAGGACAATTTGTTTATTTTTGTTGTATAAATGATACACGATACGAGCCAGCCGCATTGTCTGCAAAATCAAAGCCTAACGTGGCTTAACTCGCTATTCTTCCGCGACCGGGTTGACCAACAAGCCGACTCCCGGAATATCCACCTCAACCCGATCGCCCGCCTTCAGCCACCTCGGAGGGGTGCGTGCCGCGCCAACACCACCTGGGGTACCAGTCGCTATCACATCTCCAGGGAGCAACTGAGTGAAAGTTGAGCAGTACTCGATCAGCGCGGGAATATCGAATACCAGATCGGCCACCCGACCCTCTTGCATGATTTCGCCATTCACCCGCGTCGTTAGCGTCAACACTGTCGGGTCTGCCACTTCGTCGCTCGTCACCAACCACGGGCCCATGGAACCGCTACTGTCAAAGTTCTTTCCAGGCGTGAACTGCATTGTGTGCTTTTGCCAGTCCCGCACAGAACCGTCCATAAAACAGCAGTAACCCGCGATGTAATTCAGCGCATCAACCCTTGAAACATGTCGTGCTGGCTTACCGATCACAATCGCGAGCTCACCTTCAAAGTCGAATTTCTCTGAAACTTGCGGTCGCAATACGGGCTGCCTGTGACCCGTCTGACTACCGGAAAATCGTACGAAAACCACTGGATGATCCGGAATATCACGCCCCATCTCTTCAATGTGAGGGCGATAGTTCACACCGACGCAAAGTATCTTGTCGGGGTTGGGAATCAGCGGCAGAAATTGAACCGAATCGACATCGTAAGACGCCTCGATATCGGAGGATTCCAGCTCCGCCAGCGCGCCAGCCGCAATCGCGCTGCGCAAGTCCGGATATCGTGCTCGAAATGCATCGCCGGGTTCGTGCAGCACGTCACCTGACAGCACACCGTAGGTGGATTTGTTGTTCACTTTGAAGCTTGCCAGTTTCATCTGAAATTCCCGCTTGAGGTCAGAATGTCGCGTGATAAGGTAATCCAATGACAACAATAAAACACGTATCGGTCTCGCTCATTTTCCTGTTGGCCCTGACGATAGCCGATGCTCACGCCGAGACAGCCTTGCACAACATCTCGGGCTACACGTCGACGAGCGAGGGTATTCGCACATTTACAGTACTGGTTATCGACGACGCCGGGCGAATATCAGCGACCGG
>CAYWBZ010000120.1:1442-3503 GCA_964456535.1 uncultured Woeseiaceae bacterium
AATTTCCATCCGCGAAGCACATTGACGCCGTCGTCAGTGACCGACCAGTGTGGTTGCGCCGCATTGACGGTCACGCAGGCTGGGCGAACAGCGCGGCACTTGAACTCGCCGGCATTGACAACGAAACGCCGGACCCGGTCGGTGGCAAGATTATTCGTGACGAGAATGGCCACGCGACGGGTGTATTGGTCGACATGGCAATGGGGATTATGGGCGAGCAAGTGCCTGCCACGGACAAGGATGAAACGCGAGACGCCATTCAATCCGCCGTCCGCGCGCTGCTGGCCGAAGGTGTCACAGGAGTGCATGACGCGGGCATCGACTTGATGGGTGCCGAGGTCTATCTCTCGATGGCCGACAATGATCAGCTGGACATGCGTATTTACGCCATGATCGGGGGTGCCGGCGATGTTCTGGATGCAATCGGTAAACCCATTCGAAAATATGGCAACGACCGGCTAGAAATCGCTGCAGTGAAACTTTACTCGGACGGAGCACTAGGCAGTCGCGGCGCGGCGATGATTGAGCCCTACAGCGACGATGCGGAAAATCGGGGCCTGCCCTTCTGGACCCAACAGGAACTTGACGAGAAAGTCGCGAAAGCGAATGGCATGGGGTTTCAAGTCGGTATCCATGCCATTGGCGATCTTGGCAACCGAATGGCGCTTAACTCGTTCGAAAAAGCTCAGGGCGGGAAACCGTCGGCGCTTAGAAATCGCGTCGAACACGCGCAGATCATTTCACTCGACGATATACCGCGGTTTGTGGAATTGGGGGTCATAGCCTCAATGCAGGCAACACACGCCACGAGCGATAAGAACATGGCTGAAGACCGCGTTGGGCCAGATCGCATCCTTGGCGGCTACGCCTGGCGACGATTGCTCGACTCCGGCGCAATACTCGCCAACGGCTCTGACTTCCCTGTAGAGCTCTCAAACCCGTTTCATGGCTTGTACGCAGCCGTTACGCGTCAAGGGCGAGATGGCGAGCCTGACGGCGGCTGGTACGCCGACCAGGCCCTCACTCGGGCAGAAGCATTGCATTCGTTTACATTGGCCGCCGCCTTTGCCGCTAATCAGGAAGACCGTCTTGGTAGCCTCGAGCCCGGCAAGTGGGCTGACTTCATCGTTATCGACCGAGACTATTTCGAAGTTCCAGACTCCCAGATCGACGACATCAAGGTTCTGCAAACCTGGGTGGGCGGCAAACAAGTCTTTGCAGCGGAAGAATTCGGAGGTTCGAAATGATTGTTGAGCAGATCTGGACGGGGAACGCGTACCGGAACTTCAATTACCTGATTGCCTGCCCGGAGACCGGCGATGCCCTCGCCATTGATCCGCTGGACTACGAAAAGTGTCTCGCTGTTGCGGCGGACCGGGGCTGGACGATCACACAGATTCTGAATACGCACGAGCATGGCGATCATACGGGCGGCAATAAAGGTATCGTAGCGGCGACAGGCGCCAAAGTAATCGCACACGAGAATGCCCGCAGCAGAATTCCGAATATGGATCGGGGTGTTGCTGCTGGTGACATCCTCAAGGTCGGCAAGACGGTCGATCTCGAGTGTCTCGATACGCCCGGGCACACGATGAGCCACATTTGCCTGTTATCCCGAACCGACCAGCCAGCATTATTTAGCGGTGATACTTTGTTCAACGCGGGTGCAGGCAATTGCCACAATGGTGGTCATCCCGATGAGCTGTTCGACACCTTCGAGCAACAGCTGCAAGTCCTCGGTGATGACACGCGCGTTTATCCCGGGCACGACTACCTGTTGAACAACCTCTCTTTTACGCTGGATCGCGAACCCGATAATGCTGTTGCCACGAAAATGATTCATGACTACAAAGACCAGGATCCCGAGCATGCACTGGTCACAACTCTGGGTCAGGAGAAAGAATTCAATACTTTCTTTCGGCTGCAAAACCCGTCGGTTGTCGCGAAGCTGGCCGAAGATTTTCCGGAGATGGGTGACAGCCCGGATGCCCGTGCCGTTTTCCTGAAATTACGAGAACTCAGGAATAGCTGGTAGTCAGTCGCGCTGCGACTTCTTGAAGC
>CAYWBZ010000120.1:3603-7149 GCA_964456535.1 uncultured Woeseiaceae bacterium
AATTACGAGAACTCAGGAATAGCTGGTAGTCAGTCGCGCTGCGACTTCTTGAAGCTCCGCCGGATCGCTGTCGGGTCGCGAACCCATCCACAGACACAGCAGGGCAAGATAGAGCTTGCGCTGCTTCTCAAGGTGCTCGCGCCAACGCCGTCCATCACCGCCAAGGTAAGCATCCAGCAGTCTCGTCACCTGAGCATCACCCAGCTCATGATGTTCAACGACAGTAGCGAGGTCAAAGAACGGATCGTTATCGCAAGCGTATTCCCAGTCCAGGAACATTAATTCAGGAGTTGTGATGAGATTCTCTGCGACAAGGTCATTGTGGCAACAGCACAGGTTTTGCGGCAGCCGCATTTTGGCGATGATCTCGGTACACTCTTGGACGACATCTGCATCAAGGCCAGCAATGCGATCAACGTAGCGCTTCGCCGCAATACCCGCATCAAACGAGCGCCCTGTCAGCGGCAACGCATGCAAGCGCTTCAATGCAGTGGCAATAAGTTCGAGATTGCCGTCCTCTTCCAGACAGCTTCTCTGCCATACCACACCTTCAACATACTCTGTGAAATAGTGGCCATCGTTGGCCAGGATAATGTGTGGTGCGAGACCCGCTTTGGCTGCGATGTTTTGCGTATTAGCTTCCGCGCAACGGGTATTGAACGGCGCTTCGCGTGGGCCATCGTCAATTTTCAGGACGCCTGATTTTTCACCGGCCGTTACGCGCCAGGTTCTGTTCGTCAGGCCACCGCTTAACTCGGTGCAGGTTGCATCCTCCCAGCCAGGAATTTCGGCGAGTACCTCTTCTAGAGATAAAATCACTGTCACCGTAACTCGGTTTGTTCTTGGGTATGCATTGATTGTGTCCAACTAATAAGGCCTATCGGTATCATGATGACATAGATGACAAACAGCATGCTGGTCAGCTGCAAGTCACGTGACCAGTAGATGAATACGGATGCGACATCGATCAGCAACCAGTACCACCAATTCTCAAGCACCTTGCGTGCCACGAGAAACGTTGCCCAGATCGCGAACCAGGTCGTTAGTGAATCGATATACGGAAACGCCGCGTCGCTGTATTCGCTCAGCCAGTAGCCACTCGCACAACTCAAAAGCAAAACAACGACAATCGCAACCAAATGCGTCTTCATTGGCCAAACCACCACGGGCTTCTTGTGACTGTCGTCACCGCCCGACGTCCACACGTACCAGCCGTACCCCGCCATCACGAGGTAGAACATATTGAGGGCAGATTCCATGTAAAGCCGGGCCTCGATAAATAACCAGACATAAATCGCCGTACTGATCGCTGCAAAAAACCAGCACACGATCTGCTCGCGAATCGCGAAACCCAGATAAAGAATGGCAGTGACGACAGCAATGACTTCCGGCAGCGATTGCGCCTGTGCCTGCTCGATCAGTTGTGCCAGCACTACCTAGAACCTTTTCTCAATGGTAATGCCGACATGGCGTGGGTCACCGAGTCGCGTGTACAGCCTGGGCGGGAAATCAGGCGGTTCGTTACCGAAGTAAAATCCACGCACCGCGTAATCCTTGTCAAACAGGTTTCTTGCCCACAGCGACACCATCCAGCTTTCGGAATCATAACCAACTCGCATGTTCACGAGTTCATATGCTCTCGATCGTTCGTCGTGACTGACGTCGAAATAGAACGCATCTTTGGCCGCTGCATCTATCCTGGCGAACACGCCGTTTGGATGGTGAAAAACCAACCCGCTGGCAAACGTGTATCGGGGCGAGTGTGCCTGCTCACGACCACTGGGGCCGGGCTGCAATGCCGGGAAGTCACCGAGCGTCGCGTCGAGAAAACCGATATTGGCATACAGCTCCCAACTGTCGCTCAGATACCAGCTGATATCGGCCTCCACACCGAATGTCTCTCCTGCATCGACATTGATCGTGGCAAATCCGAAGGATGCTGGATTACCGGAGACCAGCTGAAAAGAGGTACGTACCTGTTGATCAACTCGGTGACTTTGGAACAGGGCGACATTCAAATGCAGCGTCTTATCAAACAACGTCGACTTAATCCCCGCCTCAGCTGTCCACAACTCCTCAGCACCAAACTCACGAATACCAGGGTCCACAACACCAAGATTGAAGCCACCGGCTTTGTACCCTTTCGAAATTCTCGCGAACGCAGTCACGGTATCGTTCATATCGTGGCTGATGCTGAGCTCACCGCCCCACATTGAATCAGATTGTGTTGAGACGAGACCATCCGTATCTGAGTAATCGGAGCTTCTGCGCTCAACCCGAATACCGGTAGTTAATCGAGTGGACTCACTGAAGTCGTAATCGAACTGGCTGAACAGCGCCACGTTGCTTGCTTCGTAGTCGCTACCGAACGGATAGAAAAGACTGTCCGCCCAGTCGTAGAAGGGATCGTAGTAGTCACCGGTATGTAGCGTCTGCAAATCTTCCCGGGTGTTTGCCGCGTATACGCCCACCAACCAGTGTTCCGACGACAAGCGAAATTCCTGACTAATGAGATCTCGTGCGCGATCATTGTCAGACACATAATCATAGGTAACCGGATCCCAGCTTTCGGCATTGCCCCAATCCGCGTCATAAGAAAAATCGATGTTTGAATTCGCCAATGCCGAGATTGACGTCACCGTCAAACCGTCGAAGCCGGTCCAATCGAATCGAATTGACGTTCCGACACTTTCCTGAGCATCCTTGCCAGGATTGTCAGATAACATCGTGTAGCTATTATCGAGAGCAAACGCGTCGTAACCGTTGTCGATTTTGCTGTACAACATTGAAACGTTCGCCTCAAACGTTTCGGATACTACGAAACGCAAACGCGTCTTCAACGCCAGTTCATCTCGGCCATTGGTGTCATTTCGACCAAGATACGTATTGTCGCGAAAACCATTACTCTCGTGTTTCTGAGCGCTGAATCGAAAAGTCGCATTTTCAGACTTTGAGAGCGCCCCGCCGAATGCTGCACCAATCGACAAAGCATCATCGCCCCCGGCTGTTACCTGAAAGCGACCGTCGCGTTGATTGGACGGCGGCGCCGATTGAATGTAGATCAGACCTCCCAGCGCATTCGCGCCATACCGACTACCCTGCGACCCACGTAACACCTCAATCGACTGGACATCGAACAAAGTGGCAACGGTGCCAATGCCGCTAAAATCGATATCGTCTATCAGGAAACCAACCGATGGATTGGGCGCGCCCTGATATTGCTCGAGTTCACCAACACCGCGAATCTGAAAGTAACGTGCGCGATGACCGTCGCCTGACCAGTTAAGATTTGGAACAACATTGACCAATTCCTCGAAGTGCTGCACAGCGGCTTCTTCGATGAATTCAGCATTGATGATCGTGATGCTGGACGGTAGTTCGGCGACAGGGCGCTCACGGAAGTCTGCCGTTACGGTGATTTCGTCAATGGCAACTTCCGCGAATACGGAGCCCGAAAGAAAAATTAGTGTGGCCAGTTGCCACGATTTGGAGATTGGTTTCATGATTCCCTTCCTACGCCGGCATCATCCGGATCAGGTTCTAAGG
>CAYWBZ010000121.1:0-7086 GCA_964456535.1 uncultured Woeseiaceae bacterium
TTCGAGCTGATTAGCCGATATTTCGATCGCAACGGTGACATGCCCGGTGTAGTGGTCGGTATCGGAGACGATGGCGCCGTTCTGATGCCCGATCCCGCGAAGCAACAAATTCAGGTCGTCGACACTCTCGTTGAAGGAGTGCATTTTCCTTCCGACACCCATCCGGCTGATATCGCCTATCGCGCTGTCATCGTCAACCTTTCTGATATCGCGGCGATGGGCGGAATCCCGCGCTGGATGACCCTGGCTTTGACGCTCAGCGATTCCAGCGAGCAATGGGTTGCGTCATTCTCGAGCGGCCTTTTCGAGGCCGCGGACAAATACGACGTCGCGCTGGTCGGTGGCGACACAACCAGCGGCCCGGTAACTACGGTGACAGTGACCATAACTGGTGAGGTCGAGAAGGGCGCCGCGTTATTGCGAAGTGGTGCGAAAGCGGGTGACGGGATATTCGTGACGGGAACTTTAGGTGATGCGGCCGCGGGCCTTGATTTGCTGCAACGCGGTGAGTCCGATGACTTTCTTGTACAGCGTTTTTTGCGGCCCACACCCCGAATTACTGCCGGACGAGCACTGGTCGGTAAAGCGAATTCTGCTATCGACGTTTCAGACGGCCTGGTCGGCGATCTTAAGAAGCTGCTCGCAGCGAGCGGCGTTGGCGGTGAGATTGATATCGACAAACTGCCAATATCGGATTCGTTACGCAATAAATTCTCCGAGGATGACCAACAAAGTCTGGCGCTGACCGGCGGGGATGATTATGAGTTATGTTTCACAGCGCGCGAGGACTCAGTCAAAGACATCACGGGGATCACGCAGATCGGTAGCGTGAATCAATCGACCGGACTGACCTGCAGGCGAAGCGGTGACGTTGTAGAAGTCGACGACAGCGGTTACCGTCACTTCCAATGAATCAGCCACCCGACAATCTCGCGCGCACCGTAATGAAAGATCCGGTCCATATCCTGGCTTTCGGGTTCGGAACCGGCCTTGCACCCTTTGCACCGGGCACATTTGGTTCACTGCCAGGTATTTTGTTGTTCTGGCTGACCATGGATTTCGGACTTTATGTTCAATTGGGTGTGGCGCTGGCGATTACGCTCGCTGGTATCTGGATTTGCGGCGAAAGCGCGCGGCGTATAGGGGTCCATGACCATGGCGGTATCGTCTGGGACGAGATCGTCGGCATGTATGTCACGCTTTTGGTAGCTCCATTTTCAGTTATCGGCTGGACCCTGGCCTTCGTCCTGTTCCGGTTCATGGACATTGTAAAACCGTGGCCGATTAGAGACGTGGATCACAGACTGGGTGGAGGGGTCGGAATTATGCTGGACGACCTCGTAGCCGCGCTGTACGCCGCAATATTGCTGGGTTTGTACGGTTGGCTTATGAATTGAGCAGATGAGCAAAACATGGTCAGCAAGGTAACTGATATTCAGCGTTCCGCTGATGTACCTGAGAAAATCGGTAAGTACGTCATTATCAATAAAATTGGTAAGGGCAGTACCGGCATGGTCTATCTGTCTCACGATCCATACTACCGCCGCGATGTTGCGATCAAGGTTTACAACACCGAAGAAGATGCCGATGCCGAAAAGGCTCGTGTTGCTCGCAAGATGTTCTTTAACGAGGCGCATATGGTTGGCATGTTGCAGCATCCGAACATCATGCCAATTTATGACGCGGGCGAAGAAGATGGTGCTTACTACGTTGTAACGGAACACATTCAGGGCGCACGCACACTGGCCGCGTACTGTCGTCCGGACAACCTGCTGCGCGTCGATGACGTCGTAGAAATCATTTACAAGTGTGCGAAGGCTTTGCACTACGCTCACGGTCGCGGTGTCATCCACCGTGATATCAAACCTTCCAATGTGATGCTGACGATCGACAATGACGTCCGCATTATCGACTTCGGAATTGCGATTGTTCGTGACTCTGACGTTTCGCGGATCGAGGGCATCGCGGGTTCACCGAGCTACATGTCGCCTGAACAGGTGCAGTCTGAAGAATTGACGCCACGATCTGATCTGTATTCGCTGGGTGCTGTCATGTACGAGCTGTTGACGGGCTTTCGTCCATTCCGCGCCGACAATCTGTCCAAGCTGCTGCACCAAATCGTGTATGCAACACCGCCACCGATACACACTTATCGCGATGACCTTCCAGAGGAACTCGAACACGTCGTAATGACGACGATGCAGAAAGAGCCGAACAAGCGTATCGTAACTGGTAACGCAATGTCGGCCGAGTTAACGCGAGTCTACAAAGATCTGCGTCAGAAATACGACAGCCTCGATAATCAGGAACACTTTGATCTGCTGCGAACCCTGACGTTCTTCCACGAGTTCTCGCACGCAGAAATCTGGGAAGTATTGCGAGCCTCGGACTGGCACGAATACCAGGACGGCGAAGACATTGTTCGCGAAGGCGAAGTTGATGACCGCTTCTACATCATCGTGGCCGGTTCAGTGCTAGTGCAGGCCAACGGCAACAATTTAGGCAAACTTGCGAACGGCGACTGCTTCGGCGAAACGAGCTATGTTCGCGGCGCCAGGCGCCAGGCTTCGATTCAGGCCGATGGCCAGGTGACAATCCTGCGTGTCAGCTCAACGCTGATGGAGCAGGTATCGTCCGCTTGCCAGTTGCGCTTCAATAAAGTCTTCCTGCGCTCACTGATTACTCGCCTGCAAGGCACCGGCGGCGCCAACACCTAGGCAAGCCACTCGAATTATCGCTAAACTGGCTCACTGAACTACTCAGGGGTTTACAATGTTTAAGCGTATTTTCGGCCTGACGGCCATTTTATTCTCGGTCTCTGCCTTCGGTGGGGAGCTAGGCGATTCTGTCAAAGCCGATTATGACGAGTATCTCGCAAGTCTTTTCGACCATTTTCATCGCAACCCCGAGCTTTCTACCGTAGAAAACGAAACGGCGCGCCGCATGGCGCTTGAACTCAGCCTCGCTGGTTTCGAGGTAACTGAGGGCGTCGGTGGTACCGGTGTTGTCGCGATCATGGAGAATGGCGAGGGGCCACTCGTCATGATGCGTGCCGATATGGATGGCCTTCCGGTAGAAGAAAAATCCGGCCTCGAGAATGCGTCACTTGCAAAACAAAAAGATCCCATCACGGGCAACATGGTTTACACCATGCATGCGTGTGGTCACGACGTACACATCACGAGCCTCGTTGGAACAGCACGCCATATGGCGGCACACAAAGACGAGTGGAAAGGCACCTTGATGCTGGTCGTACAGCCGGCGGAGGAACGAGTGCTGGGCGCCCAGGCAATGCGCGATGACGATATCTGGGGCCGGTTCGGCACACCCGATTACGCATTGGCGTTCCATGTTTCATCTTCCGACGTTGCAGGCGTCATCAACGTCTCAGAAGGAAGTCCGTATGCGGGCGCCGATACAGTCGACATTATTATCCATGGCGTCGGCGCACATGGCGCATCCCCGCATCGCGGCAAGGACCCGATCGTACTGGGTTCCCAGATCGTGATGGCACTGCAAACGCTGGTGGCAAGGGAGTTGTCGCCTCGAGAGTCTGGTGTTGTCACCGTCGGTTCATTCCATTCCGGCACCAAGCACAATATCATTTCTGATCGCGCACACCTGCAACTGACAGTGCGGAACACGAACCCGGAAACACGTGAGTTACTCCTGAACGGAATCAAACGCATCGCCGAAAACATGGGCCGCGTCGCAGGTCTTCCGGAAGACATGTTGCCGGAAGTCATCATCTCGAATGAGAGCGTGCCACCAACAACAAACAACGCAGGACTGGCCCGTCGCCTGAAACAGGCATGGAGCGAAGACATGGGCGAAGAAGCCGTTGTTGATATTCCAACCAAGGGCATGGGCGCGGAAGACTTCCCGTTCTTTACGGTCAATCCCGATATCATGAGCGTCTATTGGGCGATCGGCGGAACACCCCAGGAAGCATTTGACGTAGAAGAAGCAGGTGGCGAGGCAGTACCAAGCCACCACTCACCACTATTCAAGATCTCACCAGAACCATCAGTAACAGCAGGCGTGGAATCAACAATCGTAGCGCTGATGGAACTAATGTCCGAATAACCAAGAGAACGCGACAGACACAATTTACGCAATGATCTGTGATGCTGGCGACGGCAGGCCTTTTAATTCGCCTGTGTTTAGTGAAGAAGCAAAAGGCCTGCCGTCGCCAGCATCACCAACCGAGGTCGTAACTTAGTCCTCGTCGACTTCGAAATCTTCGAGGTCTTCGCCGCCGGCGCTTTTCAGGAGTATCTGGACCTTCTGTTCAGCCTCTTTCAAGGCTGTTTGGCAGCCGCGTGTGAGTTTGATGCCTTCCTCGAATTTCTTCATCGCCGTCTCGAGCGGCAGATCGCCGGACTCGAGTTCTTCAACCAATTCTTCCAGGTTAGCGAGTGATTTCTCGAGATTAAAATTCTTGGCAGCGGTCATTTTTTCGGTCCATTGTCGTCAGCGTCGTTACGCTACAGGCGGCCGAATTGAAGGTCAATGGTTCGCAGTTGACAGTACATAAAACGGGGACTAAAGTGGTCGCTCCTTAGAATCATTCTAATACGAATTATTCTCATTCTGAGAGGACCTGAAATGTCACTGAAAGACAGCAAAACAGAACAGAATCTTAAAGACGCGTTTGCTGGCGAGTCGCAAGCAAATCGTCGTTACCTTTATTTCGCAGCAAAGGCCGATGTCGAAGGCTACAACGATGTAGCTGCTGTTTTCCGCTCAACTGCGGAAGGCGAGACAGGCCACGCGCACGGCCATCTTGAGTACCTGGAAGAGACCGGCGATCCGGCGACAGGCTTGCCGATTGGTCCGACATCAGCAAACCTCGCTGCCGCTATTGCAGGCGAGACACACGAGTACACCGACATGTACCCGGGTATGGCCAAGACAGCACGCGATGAAGGCTTTGACGAAATCGCTGACTGGTTTGAGACGCTGGCCAAAGCTGAGCGTTCACACGCCAACCGATTCCAGAAAGCGCTCGACTCGCTCGACGACTAAGTCGCTTGTCTGGCGGAAGACGCGAGGGCAGTCTGGAGGCGCCTACCCGGCACCCGCTTGACTGGCAGTCTGAAGAATTTTACGAGGAAGCTCCTCTTTTTGAGGAGCTTGAACGTGTCTTCGATATCTGTCACGGCTGCCGTCGCTGCTTCAATCTTTGCAATTCGTTTCCGACTTTGTTCGACGCAGTCGACGAGTCGGACACGATGGAAGTCGACGGCGTTCCCAAAGAGGTTTACTGGGACGTCGTCGATCATTGCTACCTCTGCGACATGTGCTACATGTCGAAGTGCCCGTACGTGCCACCGCACGAATGGAATGTTGATTTTCCGCATTTGATGCTGCGCGCCAAGGCCGTGCGCTTCAAGAAAGAAGGTGCATCTACCCGCGACAAGATCCTGAGTGCAACGGACAGGGTCGGAAAGCTCGCCGGCATCCCGGTCGTAGTCAAAGCTGTGAACGCAACGAATCGCAGCAAGGCAGGACGCAAGTTTCTTGAGGCCACGCTCGGTGTACATCACAAAGCACCCGTACCGGCGTATCACTCCAAAACGGCCCGCAAGCGTTTGGCCCGGCTCGAAGGTGCCAGCCCTGTCGATGTGAAACCGACCGAGAATACGCGCGGCAAAGTCGTGCTGTACACAACCTGTTACGGCAATCGCAATCATCCCGCAATCGACGAAGACCTGGTTGCTGTTTTTGAACACAATGGCATTCCCATGGCACTGGCAGAGAAAGAAACATGCTGCGGCATGCCGAAGCTTGAACTGGGCGATCTGGAAGCAGTGGCCAAGGCCAAAGACATCAATATTCCGATTCTCGCCGCAATGGTCGATGAAGGTTGGGATATCGTGACACCCATTCCGTCCTGCACGCTGATGTTCAAACAGGAATTGCCGCTGATGTTCCCGGATGATCCCGAAGTGGCGAAAGTTCGCGACGCGATGTACGACCCGTTTGAATACCTGATGCTGCGCCATAAGGACGGTGAGCTAAATACCGAGTTCACAAAGGCGTTAGGAAAGGTCTCTTATCAGGTGCCGTGTCACTTGAGAGTGCAAAATATCGGCCTCAAGACGCGAGATATGTTGCAGCTGGTTCCGGATACGCAAGTCGAAGTGATCGAACGTTGTTCGGGACATGACGGTACCTA
Source organism: uncultured Woeseiaceae bacterium (assembly GCA_964456535.1). Lineage (GTDB taxonomy): Bacteria > Pseudomonadota > Gammaproteobacteria > Steroidobacterales > Woeseiaceae > UBA1847. Next base: position 6,182 of record CAYWBZ010000121.1, read on the forward strand.
CGCGGTAAAGAAAGAGTTTCATGAGATTTCGAAAAAAATTGCTCGACCTGTGGTCAATAAGGTCAAGCGCGGTGAGGCTGATCACTTTGTCAGTGACTGTCCTATGGCCGCGGAGCAGATCGCGCAGGAAGTTGACAACGTAGACGCGAACAATCCGATGAGTTTGTTGCGTAGCGCTTACGGCATCTGAGACAAAAGAATCGATATGCAAAAGCTAACGCGTGAAGATCTTATGGGCCTCGAACAATATGCTGAGGAACGCGCGACCTTTCGTGACCGGGTTATGGCGCACAAGAAAAACCGTCGCCTTGATCTCGGCACCAATGCCGCGTTGTATTTCGAGGATCGCCTGACGATGCAGTACCAGGTGCAGGAAATGCTTCGCATCGAACGCATTTTTGAGGCGGACGGTATTAATGAAGAGCTCGAAGCTTACAATCCGCTGATCCCTGATGGCTCAAACTGGAAAGCAACCTTCATGATCGAGTTTCCCGAGGCCGTAGAGCGCCAGGAAATGCTCGAGCAGTTGGTCGGCATCGAAGACCGGGTTTATGTGCAGGTTGCAGACTTCGGCCGTGTTTACGCTATTTCGGATGAAGATCTGGAGCGCGCCGACGAGAACAAGACTTCTGCCGTCCATTTCATGCGCTTCGAGTTTCCGCCTGAGCAATCAGCGGCGCTGCGGTCAGGAGCATCTCTATTGGCCGGTATCGATCACGAGAACTATTCAGTCGAAATTAGCCCCGTTGCGGAAAACATTCGTGAGTCCTTGCTAAACGACCTCGCCAAACAGCCTTGAACGAACAGATATAGCGGGTGCACAGATTAGTCATACAGGCTAAACTGCCGCCGGGCATTTTTCTGGTTACTAGATGAGCAAACGATACGACGCTGCGGACATCGAA
>CAYWBZ010000122.1:0-7055 GCA_964456535.1 uncultured Woeseiaceae bacterium
ATGCCCGTATGAATAAATTCTTTTTCGCGATTAGTGCTTTCGCCATTACCGCCTGCGGCGGTAGTGGCGGAGGCGTCACCACTCCTCCCACAACCCCACCACCGACCAGCGGTACATCGGTCTCCGATGTTCAAGGGCCCGGAGCCGTTAGCCCGATGGATGGTCAGGTTGTATCGATTTCCACCATCGTTACGGGCGACTTTCAGGATAACGATGCTGACACGATCAATAACCTGGGTGGCTTTTACGTGCAGCAGGAAACACCCGATGCCAATGCCGCTACGTCGGAAGGTATTTTCATATTTGACGGCGACAATCCGGCCGTTGATGTCGATGCTGGTGACCGTGTCGACATTACCGGTACGGTCAACGAGTACTTTGGCGAAACACAAATCAATGTAACTTCTGTCAGCGTAACCGGCACCGGTATGGTTCAGGCGACTGACGTCAACCTGCCCACTACAGCAGTAACGACCAACAGTGATGGTGACAGCATCGCGGACCTCGAGCGTTACGAAGGCATGTTGGTGCGGTTTCCACAAAAACTCTCCGTTTCCAATCTTTTTTTCCTCGAGCGGTACGGCGAAGTTGGCTTGTCGCAAGGCGGCAGGCTGTATCAATTTACGAACAGCAATGCGCCTGACGTAACGGCCTATACGGCACACCAGGAAGACGTCGCCGCGAGGTCCATCCTTCTTGATGACGGTATGCGCTCAATATACCCGACAACCATTCGTCACTTGGGTGCTGGCGCTGCCGCAGATTATTCCATACGTACCGGTGATTCGATCACTGGCGCTATCGGCAATGTTCGTTATTCCCGGGGCAGTGGTGGCGGTGGCGAAGAAGGCTGGCGCCTGGTACCGACTGAAGACGCGATGTTCGATGACGATAATCCAAGACCCGGACCACCGTCAGTAGCGGGCTCGACGCGCGTTGCCAGTTTCAATGTATTGAATTTTTTCTCGAACATCGACACCGGCCAGACTATCTGCGGACCATCGGGCGATCAGAATTGCCGTGGTGCCGACAGCGCCGCGGAGCTGTCCCGTCAGCTTGAGAAAACAGTGACAGCGATTGCTCTTATGGATGCCGATGTTATTGCTTTGATCGAGCTGGAGAACAACGCTACTGCCTCTATTACCGAGATTGTCGACGCGCTGAACAGTCGTGTCGGCGGAGGAACCTATACCTTTGTCGACACAGGATCTATTCACACCGACGCAATAAAGACCGGTTTTGTTTACAAGCCATCCACAATCCGCACGACGGGTTCGTTCGCGATACTGGATGCCAGCGTGGATCCAAGATTTGTCGATAACCGTAATCGTCCTGCACTCGCGCAGTCATTCGAGCTTATCGCTACCGGCGCAGTGGTAACGGTGGTGGTAAATCATCTGAAATCTAAAGGATCGTCGTGCGACTCAATTGGCGACCCGAATATCGGCGATGGTCAGGGCAACTGCAACATTACTCGCACCAATGCTGCCGCCGCCATCGCCGACTGGATCAACACTGACCCAACCGCAAGCGGCGATACGGACTTCCTGATTATTGGCGATCTGAACGCCTACCTCATGGAAGACCCATTGACGGCACTGAAGAACGCCGGACTGACGAGCCTGCTGGAGGCAAACACCAACGCATATTCTTTCCAGTTCGACGCAATGGCTGGGGCACTGGATCATGCACTCACGTCACCGACGTTGACCGGACAACTCAGGGAAGCGATCGAGTGGCACATCAACTCTGATGAACCGCAATTGCTCGATTACAACCTCGAAAATGGCCGGGATGCCAACCTGTTCGATCCCACCCTGCCGTACCGCGCTTCAGATCATGACCCTGTCATCATTGGTCTCGATCTGACGAACTAATCCAGGCTCTTCAGGACGTCGTGTGCATCACCGCGCACCTCGTCCAACGCCGAAACAATCCGGTCTTTCGCACCCGTGCTGTCTCCAAGCTCATCGTAATCACTACTCCAGATGTCGTACAAAGCCATTGCGGACTCGGGCACCGATCCTTCGGAGATTTGCGCCAGATCACGGATAGACAACACCTTCGCCCAGGCTTTGCGACTTACCGCATCGCGATCGGCATCAGCACCGTAGTGCTTATCCAAGGTTAGTTGCTCAAGGTCGCCGAGCATCAGCAGTAGCTCGATCGAGACCAGCCGCTGATTGCGATTATGCTCGCTGGCTTCGTTTCGCCACGTGTTATAGCCGAGACCGGTTACTGCGACAGCAAGGCTGATCAACGCCACCATATTGCGCCGAACCTGCTCTTTGAATGTTGAACTCGTACTCATACATTCAAGAGACCCCTGCCGTCACTGAATTATTTCGTGCCCTCTTCGACTTGCTGCCAAAGCTTTTCACCGCCATGCCTGCGTAGCCAGATCAGCCAGGCGACCATAAGAAGGCCGACAGCGACGATGCTCGCCAAAAACATGAAGTAATTCTGGAAGCCAACCAGGCCCGGGTTCGCATCCAGAATTCGGCCCGAGATCGGACCGAAAAAGATGTCCGGCGTATAGCCAACAAGGGAAATCAGCCCGACTGCGGCGCCCGTAAGAAACTTCGGTGTACGATTCTCTTCCAGCAGTGCGAAGTAAATTCCGCGCAGTGCGTAGACAGCAGCGTAAGTCGCAAAGAAGTTCACAAATATGAGCACGACCCCCGAACCCGATGGCGAAGCAAAAGACCAGGACGCGTATGTAATGCACAGTATCCCGAACATCACCCCGATCGAACGATTCGCATTGAATCGATCTGCTATCAAACCGGCAAAAACGGCAGCGACGGGACGCGTCCAAACACCGTAGGCCGCGAGCTTCGCGCCTTCAACCTCATCCTTGCCCAAAACCTGCACGGCATACAGTGAGTAATTGTCGAGGCCCTTGAAGCAGCAGTAGGCGCAGACAATGATAGCGGCCTGCGCCCAGATGATGGGGCGCTGCAATACAATTCTCATTCCGTTGAACGGGTTGTACTCAACATCGCTACCGCGTTTTTCTTTGGGCATCGCAAACCAGACAAAAACGCCTGCGAAAAATGTGAGCAGCGAATAAAGCAGGACAATCATTCGGAATCCGGCTTCGCGTTCTTCAGCCGTTGCAAGGCGCGCATTTTCAGGCAAATAGAATGCCAGGACAGCGACGCCGACCGATGCAGCTAAGGCTGCGACCAGCCCCCTGCCTCCCTCCAGAACCCCAAAGGCGATACCTTGTGCTCTATCTCCGCCCCAGTCCCGCGTAGCCCGTATTAGCGCACCCCAGAAGAGAAAAATTGTAGTTAGGCCCCAATAACCGTACAAAATCTGCATTCCTGTAGCGCCGGGAATTGTCGCCATGTAGATCCCACCCAGCGCTGTCGACAGCAGCGACAACACGATGAGCGAACGTGCAGAAAATCGATCCGCGAGGGCTCCACCCGGAAAATAGGCGATCATCGCGGCTATACCGTAAATGGCGAAAATATCGCCAAGCTGAGTATTGGTAAGCCCGAACACATCGAGCATCGTCGGGCGAAAGAAGCGAGGGATATTAAAGGCCAGGCCGAATACGAGCTCACCCGCAATGACTAGCGAAAGCATTAATAAAATTCGTGGCACTTAGCTTCTCAGCCTGTAGCCGGTTTTGAAGATCCATCGCACGATGAGCAGGCACAAAAGGAGAAAGCCCACAGTGATACCAAGGCTCAGGCCGACACTGACATCCGCATTTTCGTAAAAACTCCAGCGAAACCCGCTGATCAGATAGACAACCGGGTTGAACAAGCTGATCGTCTGCCAAACTGGTGGCAGCATACTAATCGAGTAAAACGTACCACCAAGAAAAGTCAGCGGCATGATGACCAGAATCGGAACGATCGTGAGCTTCTCCCAACCCGTCGCCCAAACACCCAGGATAAAGCCGAACAGGCAAAACGACACACAGGTCAGCAACAGGAAAGTGACCATGACCAATGGATGTGCGATTTCGATGTCGACGAAGAAGCTCGCGGTGGTCAGTATGATTCCGCCGATAATCAGCGACTTTGTCGTAGCCGCGCCCACATAACCGAGAACCACCTCTCCATAGGACACCGGCGCCGAAAGCACCTCGTATATCGTGCCCGTAAATTTAGGAAAGTAAATCGCGAACGACGAATTCGAAATGCTCTCCGTCATGATCGACAACATGATCAGTCCGGGCACGATGAATGAGCCATAACTCACACCGTCTATTTCGGTGATACGAGAACCGATTGCAGAGCCAAAGATGACGAAGTACAGCGAGGTCGACAACACAGGTGCCACAATGCTCTGTACAACCGTGCGAAACATACGTGCCATTTCATAACGATAGATGGCTTTGACGGCGTAGAAATTCATTGGTCTTCATGCACCAGGTCGACAAAAATATCTTCCAGAGAGCTCTGTGAGGTTTCAAGATCACTGAAGTGAATGTCTGCGCTACGCAGTTCACCCAGCAGCGCTGTAATTCCGGTGCTGTTCTGTTTGGTATCGTAGGTATAGGTAAGGTCGTTACCGTCGTCGCTGAGTTCCAAATGGTAGCTAGCCAGCTGCGCAGGTATCTCTGTAACCGGCGCCTGCAGGTGCAACACCAGCTGCTTCTTTCCGAGGTCCCGCATTAGCTTTTCTTTTTCCTCGACGAGGATGATCTCACCATTGTTGATAACGCCGACGCGATCCGCCAGTTGCTCCGCCTCCTCAATGTAATGCGTTGTAAGAATGACAGTAACGCCTTCTTTGCTGAGCGCGGCAACCACGTTCCACATATCCTGCCGCAGCTCGACGTCGACACCGGCGGTAGGTTCGTCAAGAAACAGGACTTCAGGTTCATGAGACAGTGCTTTGGCGATGAGCACGCGGCGCTTCATGCCGCCGGACAGCTCCATGCTGATCGTATCTTTCTTATCCCATAGCGAAAGGGACTTTAGAACTTTCTCCAGATATTCAGGACTTGCCGGTTTGCCGAACAAACCGCGGCTGAATCGGCAGGTATTCCAAACTGTTTCGAAAGACTCGGAAGCCATCTCCTGCGGGACCAGGCCGATCTTCGAGCGCGTGTGTCGATAGGCAGTGTCAATATCCTCGCCATCAACGAGAATCTCACCTGACGTTGCGTTGGCAATACCACAAACAACGTTGATCAATGTGGTCTTGCCTGCACCATTAGGACCGAGCAACGCGAAAATCTCGCCACGGTTAATCTCGAGGTCAACACTCTTAAGCGCCTGGAACCCACCAGCGTAAGTCTTGGTGAGGCCTTTGATCGATATCATTGGGTGCATCAACCCAATGATACGACGCTTTTAACGCTTAAGCATACTCGGCAGCAGGAAGGCCGAACTCAACAGCAACAAACACTGCAGCTGCGTTACCGTCAGATTGCCCACGATGATGGATCCGTCAGCGCGCAGGTATTCGATAAAGAATCGCATGATCGCGTATGTACAGGTGACCAGTACCACGAGCGTTCCTTTTGGGTAGTCACGCCAGGGGAAGCGCCACAAGGCCAGCAGTACGACAAACAGCAATGCCGCCTCGTAAAGCTGCACCGGCACAACCGGCAGCGACGCCAATGCGCCGGGCTCTATAAGCCCGAGAGCAACGTGCTGTTCAAATGGCAAACTTCCCGGCGGATACTGGACGCCACCGCTCAACCCATTAAGGAACGGTAGTGTCTGAACCTGCGCCGCAAGACTGGTTTTGGCCTCGTGCGAAACAAGATCGCCCCAGCAACATCCAGCGAGAAAGCAGCCAAGCCGGTGAATCATCAAGGCGGCCATCGTTGGCAGCGCGAAAATGTCGAGTAATTGCCTGAATGACAATTTACTGAGTCGACCATAAATGAAGACGGCGACCGCACCCGTTGCAAGCATTCCAAACAAGCGCAGGCGAATCCCGTAGCTCATCATTTCGCCGGCGACCTTGTGGTCCATCGGCATGAACATCGCAACGACGGTCCCGCCGGCAATACCGACGATCACGGCAATCGGCATCAGGAGATCAATGTGCGACGCATCAATGCCGGAGATGGTGGCGTTTCGGCGTGTATAGGCCCATGCGGTCAGTATGGCCAAAACGAAGATCAGCCCGAATGGCGTTACCCATACATTGGAGTCGAAGTGCGAATACATATGCGTCCCTCAATCCCAATTCACGATCGTTTCGAGCAAGTCTTGAAAAAAGTTCATTTCGGACTCCTGAACTCGAGCAAATGTCACGAAAGCTTCACTGCTCTCTTCTTCCGAATAGCCATACAGCTCCGGGTTGTCGGCGTTCTTTCTGATGACTTTTTCGTACGCCCGGCGCGTCTTATCCACGTCATCAAACAGGTCTGATTCACCGTCAATCATCTGCATTTTTAGTCTGTCGGGGCCGTCTTTGGTGATTTTGTAAACGAGCCACACCTCCGGCTTTGCGATACCGCCATCAAGTGCGATTCTTGGCTCCCAAGTCATGAAGACTTCGCCACCCAGCTTTTTGAGCCAGGTTTTGTAAACAACGATTTCTTCAAGATATATCGGACTTTCATCGTCAAGCTCGTTCGAAGCCAGCTCAATGAATCCGTCGTACGAGGTCAGATCATAGTTCGGTAAATCCGAGTCTTCTTGCGACGCCAGGGCTCCGCCTGTCACCAACCAGGTCCGTTTGTCGTACGGCTCAAAAATATAGAAGATAGCTTCATCAACGGTCGAACCGGGTGTGAGAACCGCCCATACACCGGTCAGCTCCGGATCAATTCTGCTGCGCTCCGGGTCGCCTATCGGCACAGGCATACAAGCCAAAAGCCCTGCAAATATGGGAATAAGTACCAGCGCCAGCGCTGCGCCACAGAGCGTTCTTGATTTTGGTGTCATCGTCCTGTCCTCCACTCAAATTTTCCAGGCCGCATTGGGCATGGGTCCCAGACTGGACCTGTCGGGATCAAGGAAACTGTGGAATTACTGATTAACTCCTGATGATGCGTAATACAATGCAGATCCACTCGGTCTTTGTATCCTATGACCAAAACCACGATCGCAATTTGGGCAGTCCTCATC
>CAYWBZ010000123.1:0-6994 GCA_964456535.1 uncultured Woeseiaceae bacterium
GAACAAGCACCAGTAATTCGTAGGTAGCAGCATTGATGCGGGCAGCGAGATTGACCATACCGCGATCGAGATCGTCGATAGAAAGGTGGTCTTCTTTGGGTGATTTATCGGGGTTCATGACACGTCCTTGTGATTGGAAATAGACCTGTATTTATATACCGTACTATGTGGTAAATCAAAGTTAAAACAAAGACTTACCCTAATAAGTGGACCGGGAGTTACGGGTTATGTTTCCCTTGTATTGGGGAGCGGTGCGGTAGGAACTCCTGATGGGCAACCGTCTGGTCTAGATCTGACTCCAGCCACTCAGATGCTATGATTGAAGCTCATTGAAGCGGCTGCTACTGACCCAAAGCAGCCGGTCATTGATTGCTTAGGAATTGGACATGATCGACCTGGAAAAGAACAAATCAAATGCTCAAGCGTTTTACGATTTGATGTTCAATCGGTGTGAGCCACGAAGAGCTGTAGAACAATTCGTCGGCGACGAGTACATCCAACACAATCCACATGTTGCGGACGGGAAGGAAGCGTTCATTGAGTACTTTGAACGAATGGCGGCCGAGTATCCGGGCAAGGTTACGCATTTTAGACGTTCAATCGCCGAAGGAAATCTCGTCGTGCTGCATTGCCATCAGGTGTGGCCGGGCGACCAAGATTACGCGGGAATCGATATTTTTCGCTTTGATGCCGACGGAAAGATAGTCGAGCACTGGGATGTGCTTCAGGTGATCGCGACCAACTCAAAAAATGATAACGGATTATTCTAGCTTACTGGATCGTGGCAGGCCGCTTTTGCCCGGAAGCAGCCGCCCAGGTGTTAAGCTAGTGAGAGGCTGCTACTGACCCAATGGTCTTGCCTACGTTTGGTGGACACCTGAGTTAAGTCCTAATGTCCGTTTTTCGAACAGGACAGGACTGATATTTCCGACTCGGGCATCAGTAATGCGCCATCGTAGATTCATATTTGCCATAAACTATCCACAGCAGATTTGGCAAGACCGGCATTGGCAAAGACGCCGTTTACCCCTCCTGCTATTCGGATCGGGTTGGTTCCTAAAAGTTCTGGGGGCGTGGCCTGGTCTCCATTCAATCTATGGGCCACGTAATTTCGCCCTTGTCACACTGAAATCCCGGTATCGACTCTATTTGCTGCCGGTCTGTCAAGCTTCCTCAATCGTCGCATAACAATCAGAGTGAGCAGAATTAGCACAGATAACGGTGTGATCGTACCACCACCACCACTGCCGCCAGCGCCTGCGTTGACTTCGACATTTATCTTGCGTTGTACGGTATGGTTATTTCCGGCCCGGTCGGCAACGCTATAGCTTATCGTGTAGGTGCCGATGACTGTTGTATTTACGCTCCCGGCCACAAGGATTGAAGCAGTAAGGTCGCCGTCGATATCGTCGGTCGCCGTTGCGCCCGGATCCTGATAGAGATCCCCTGCAGCTAGCGTGACAGTTGCATCGCCGATTAACTCGATTACGGGCGCTACACGGTCACCGAGTCCGAGGCGCCCAATTCCGTTATTCGCATGCATTTCGACCACACCTGCCTGCGGCCCTGCAAAGATCAGGTCAAGTGAACCGTCGCCGTTGAAATCGAACAGTACGCCATGGCGCATTCCCTGACTAACGATTTGCTCCGTAGCCAGGGCAAATCCACCCGCCAAATTGCCGCGATAGATCTGATGCACGCCGGCCTGATTCAATGCGATAATGTCCGGAATTGTGTCGCCGTCGACATCTCCGGCCAGCATCATGCTTAGCGACGATGCGCCGATCGTATCTCCCGAAGAGAAACTGCCGTCAGACTGCTGATAAAGAACCCGGCTTTCCGGAATGGTTAGATCGGTTCCATCGATGGCCAGCAATAGATCGACATCACCATCTCCGTTCATGTCGGCCGCCCTTGCGCTGGCAACGCTCCCTCGCCGAAGACTTCTGGTGCTGAAATTCACGCCGTCACCCAGGTTGACCATCAATACGACGGATCTGTCGCCGGCCTCCACAACAATGATATCGGCATACGTGTCGTTGTTGATGTCTGCCGCTGATGCATCGATCCCGGCACCTGCGGGCAAAAGCGTCGTCGAATATCCTGATTGACCCTCGCTTTTGATCAGGGCCGTAGCATTTGTTCCGGTCAAAACGAGGTCCGCAAAACCATCTTTGTCGAAGTCGGCCGTGGTGCCGCTGGCGATGGTGCCAAGGCTGTTATTCTGCAGGTCGATGTTGACCGAGAAGCCACCGCTGCCATCATTGAGATAAATGCGCCCGGCCTGCCCGGTCATTCCCGCGACTGCGATGTCCTGCAGTCCATCTCCATTCCAGTCGAGCAACAACGCAAGGGTACCTCCGCTTTCCGGTCCTAGGCTGGTGCCCGGAGTGACGACAGTCCGGTTACCGCTGTTGTAAAAAATCAGTGTCTGATCCGAGCTGACAACCAAATCGAATGCATTATCGCCATTCAGCTCGCCACCAGCCACGCTGGTGCCGGACAAATCTAGTACTTGGGTCGGTCCTTCGCTGAACTCGGCAACGACCTGCGCACCGATTAAAGAAGAATTATTGTCGAAAATGGGATCGTCCGAGACTGCGACAGCAATCACCGAGTTGTCACCATCGCTATCCTGTGTACCCTGCACATCGATTGATATGCTGTTTCGCGCGGCAAGCCCATCAAGCGTGCACTGCACGATCGAAGTCCTTGAGTTTTCAATCGTGACCGAGCAAAATTGCGGTGCTGCAAGCGACAAAGTCGGGCCACTGGTCGTCCACTGAGCGACAAGCTCTCCCACCTCCAAATCTGCCGGACCGTGATTCTCGATACTGATATTCCACTGTGCGGTTTCGCCAACCGTGACCGGATTGACTAACAGTGCGGCCGTTAATTCCAGATCCGCCCGACTCATCGGTTGAATTGTCAGCTGGAAGCCGACTGTTGCTGACAGGCCACCCGAATCGGTTGCGATAATTTCCACGTTATAGGCCGCACCTCTCGCATCCCCTACGATCGGCATACCGGACAAGACACCGCTGACAGAATCAATGCTCAGACTGCCGCTTGGTGGCAGCCCTGTTGCGCTGAATTGAAACGTCTCATTTGCATCGATGTCGTCGAATATCCCGGACAGTTTGAGCTCGAACAGAACGGTTTCGATCGCCTCCTGGTCCGGTGGCGTTCCAATAGTGAACGGTGCATCGTTTTGCGGCAGGACATCTACGACAAGTGGAAACAGATCGCTGTAGTTGACGCGGTCAAAAACACGAACCGGTACGATTATCTGCCCATTAAGATCCGGGAACGGCGTAATGACGCTCTCCTGACGGAAATAGTTCTCTCCATCGTTGACCTCCAGCGTGAAATCCCCTGGAAAGTCGCTGTCGGGATCGATGACCACCAGGTCATTTAGTTCGATTGTGAGGGAGGAATCCTCATCGAGGGCGACCGTGTCCTGACCGACGATCTGCGGTGGAATCGGATCAGCTGGCAGGATAACGATCGTTACCTTCTTGTTTTTTGAGCACTCGGTGCCATCGAAGGCACAGTACTCAAACTTGTCGCTGTCGTCGGAATCACCATTGTGCTGGTAGACAAATGTACCGTCAGATTCTAGCGTCAATTCTCCGTGCTCGACATCCCGATGCAACACAGCTGTTAGTGGATCGTTTTCCTTGTCGGTATCGTTATCGAGGATGCTTAAGGCCCCGTTGTCGAGCACGGATACAACACCGCCGCGAGTAACCGTCGCGCTGTCGTCCTTTGCGTCCGGTCGCCGACCGGATGCCCACGCGTCGCTGTGCACTCCAAAGGACAGAATCAGAATGGTCAATACAGCAGGTACACAATTCCGTGCCATAGCTGCGGATTTCGGAGACTTTTTAAAAAACGCTATACGCCAATCAGCCCGAGCACACACAGGACATTCAGCCAGTGAAAAAAAACGCGTTGTACGGTCCCAGACGGAGTATTCGACTGTGGGCATGTTCCTCCATTCCGCTTCATAGACATTCGGAACTCTTGAATCTATGCCAATTCACCAAGCCCATGAATAGGTACTTACCCATCGGCGTCACATCGATTTCGAGTGGCTGCTTCTGGCCGAAAGCAGCCTGTCACAATATCAATTTCCTGGCTACTTGAACGGCTGCTATCGGCGAAAGCTGCCATTCGTACTTAATCAATTCGGACGCTGTCTGCGCGATTGAATCTGAGCTATTACACCTACCCCTGCTGTTGCATCGCCTGCTTTTCCAGCTTAGCCCACGAGTCCCTTAACGTAACAATTCGATTAAAAACCGGTGCGTCGGCAGAGTGCTCTTCACTGTCTGTGCAAAAGTAACCCAGACGTTCGAACTGAACTGCAACGCCACTATCTAGTTCCGCAAGTGCCGGCTCCAGCTTCGCATCGACCGTTTGCAGCGAACCACTATTCAGGACTGCGTGAAAATCATCGGCCGAGTTCGGACTAGCCTCGGTAAACAACCGATCATAGAGTCGCACACTGGCATCCATACCATGGGCACAAGAAACCCAGTGAATCGTACCCTTGACCTTGCGGTCACTGGTGCCTGTACCGCTACGCGTGTCCGGGTCGTAACTACAGCGAAGCTCGATGACTTCCCCAGCTTCGTTCTTAATGACTTCATCACAGCGAATGATGTAACCAAACCGTAAGCGAACTTCACCATCCGGCTTCAAGCGAAAGAACTTCCGCGGCGCATCTTCCATGAAGTCGTCCTGCTCAATCCACAGCTCGCGCGAGAATGGCATTTCACGAGTGCCGAGCTCGGGACGACCTGGGTGATTCATCGCCTCCATCATCTCGACTTTGTCTTCGGGGTAGTTGGTCAGCACCACCTTCAATGGTCGCAACACGCCCATGCGGCGTTCTGAATCGTCAGCGAGATTTTCGCGAATACAGTTTTCAAGCACGCCCATCTCAATCAGTTTGTCTTTCTTCGTGACGCCACCACGTTTCACAAATTCTCGAAGCGCTGCCGACGGATAACCGCGTCGGCGCATACCGGCGATAGTCGGCATACGCGGATCATTCCATCCCTCAACAATGCCCTCCTCGACCAACGCGTTTAGTTTGCGCTTGCTGGTGATGGCATAAGCGAGGTTCAGTCGCGAAAACTCAATTTGGCGTGGCCGGTGCGCTGGCTTCAGCTGGTCCAGAAACCAGTCGTACAAGGGCCGATGATCTTCAAACTCCAGCGTGCACAGGGAATGAGTGATTTCCTCAAAAGCGTCGGACAAGGTATGTGCGAAATCGTACATCGGATAGATGCACCAGCTGTCGCCGGTTCGCTGATGCGTCACGTGCCGAATTCGGTATAGCGCAGGGTCACGCAGATTCATGTTCGGCGAACTCATGTCGATCTTGGCGCGCAACAAGTGTTCGCCGTCAGCGAAGTCTCCGTTTCGCATTCCCGTCAGAAGCTCAAGATTTTCCTCGACGCTACGATCCCGGTGTGGACTGTTCTTCCCCGGCTGGGTGAGCGTGCCTCGATACTCGCGAATCTCCTCGGCACTCAGGCTATCCACGTACGCCGCACCGGATTCCACCAGGGTAACGGCCGCATCATAAAGACGTTGAAAATAATCTGAGGCGTGAGTCAGTCGATCTGCCCAGTCGAATCCAAGCCAGCGCACGTCATGCTCAATGGCTTCGACGTACTCCTCACTCTCCTTGCCAGGATTGGTATCGTCGAACCTCAAGTAAGTCCGACCGGCAGTCTCAGCAGCGACTCCGAAGTTCAGGCAAATCGACATGACATGGCCGATATGGAGGTAACCATTCGGCTCGGGCGGGAATCGAGTCACAATCTGCTCGTGCTTCCCGGACTCAAGGTCGTTGTGGATGATCTGGCGGATGAAATCCCGCGGTTCGGTTTCGCTCATGGAAGTCTGACTGGATGAAATTGGAAGGGGCGCTATTGTACTCGAACTTGTTTATCCGCGGGGCATTTCGCGTACAATATCGCGCCGTCCCGTTCCACACACCATTAGTAGATGAAATATGCCGAAAATCACTTTACCTGACGGATCCGAGCGTCAATTTGATGCAGCAGTCAGTGGCGCCGACGTCGCAGCGAGCATAGGTGCAGGCCTTGCCAAGGCGGCTGTGGCCGTACGCGTGGACGGAGCACTTTGGGACCTCAATCGATCGATAGAGGACGATGTGCAGCTTGAGATCCTGACCCGCGATTCAGATGACGGACTGGAGCTACTGCGCCATGACGCGGCTCACGTCCTTGCTGAGGCAGTCAAGGAGTTGTGGCCGGATACGCAAGTGACCATCGGACCAGCCATCGATAATGGCTTCTACTACGACTTCGCTCGCGCGGAAGCGTTCACGGATGCAGACCTCGAAACCATCGAGGCGCGCATGAAGGAAATCGTTGATCGTGACGAACCGATCGAACGTGAAGTCTGGGAGCGCGATAAGGCCGCCGATTTTTTTCGGGGTATCGGCGAGGCCTATAAAGCTGAAATTATCGAGAGCATTCCGTCAGAAGAAGATCTGACTTTGTACCGTCAGGGTAGCTTCATTGATTTGTGCCGTGGCCCGCATCTTCCCTCAACCGGAAAGCTGGGCAAGGCGTTCAAGTTGACGCATGTGTCAGGCGCGTACTGGCGCGGTGATTCCAACAATGAAATGTTGCAGCGTGTTTACGGCACCGCGTGGTCGACCGACAAACAGTTACGCCAACATCTGCACATGCTCGAAGAAGCCGAGAAGCGCGATCACCGCCGTCTCGGACGCGTAATGGATTTATTCCATTTTCAGGAAGAAGCGCCCGGCGCCGTCTTCTGGCATCCGAATGGTTGGTCTGTGTTCCAGTCGCTGATCGGGTACATGCGGCAAAAACAGAACGAAGCCGGTTACCAGGAGATCAACACCCCTGAAATTATGGCGAAAGCGTTGTGGGAGAAGTCCGGCCACAACGCGGCTTTTGGCGACAATATGTTTACGTCAGAG
>CAYWBZ010000124.1:0-2091 GCA_964456535.1 uncultured Woeseiaceae bacterium
AACAACCTGCGTCAGGAAGGTATACCCAGGGACAAGTCGATTGTGATCGCTGGCCGTGACCGGTTGCGACCGATCTTGATGACTGTCGCTACAACAATTGTCGGGCTTGCGCCGCTGGCGATGGGAACGACTCAGGTCGGTGGCGACGGTCCTCCGTACTACCCGATGGCCCGTGCAATTATCGGCGGTTTGGCTTTCTCTACTGTCGTGTCGTTACTGGTGGTCCCGGCCCTGTACGTGTACTTCGATAGCCTTGCCGCGTGGGGCAGAAAAGTCATGCGCACAGCCCGGCAGGACCGTGCGCACACAATTGAAGCCTAAGCGCCAGATATTCTTGTTCTTGCGAGACCTGCAACACCGAGCAGAACTAGCAATCCCAACAGGCCCAATGCTCCACCACCACCTTCATTAATGATGATCGTAGTTCCTGGTGGTGTATCTCTGTTTACATCCTCAAGCGGCAAGTACGCCAGGTTAGACGATTCCTCCGGCCCGAAGCTGGCGACGAACGTACCGTCGTAAGCATCGAATAGCTCAATCAGGAGATCGTACTCACCGGTCAGGTAGCCCGAAACCAGCTCGGTTTCAACAAAGTACTCATCACCACCGGACGCGCCGAATATCGTGAAATCGGCGGTCGACGCGTACTCATTCCAGGGGCCAAGCTCGTAACTCAGGTAGAGCACTGCATAGACGTCGGCGTCGTTGTAAACAGTATCGGCATCGAAATTCAATTTGATCCCGGAATAAAAGTAGTCACGATCCAGATCAGAGAACAGCTCGACGGTAGCATCGAAGATCCAGAATTCGACGTTGGGTGTTTGTGCACTCGTCCCTGACCCGCCAACAGACAGCGCTTGTTGCGCACCGCCTCGCGTTGACTTGCTGCGAATGCCGTTGGTTATCAACGGCTCGAGTTCGTCGTGAGATATCACTCGATCAGTAGTTCGCAGTGTTCCCTGCCCCTGCGAGGTTATGCTTATCCGTGATTCCGGGCTTGCTTCCGCCCGAACTGTTGCCGCACCTGCAAGCAACAAGGTTGCCGCTGCCAGATACCAGGCCACATTGAGTCTTCGTGTTTGAGTTTTCATTTCCATGCCCTCCTGCACTCTACGACCCCATTAGATGCCAACCTCAATGAATGCATGCTGAACGATAGGTTTCCTGGAAAACTCGTGCGATTATGTTCAGTCAGCGTTCATAAAATGATCATCTAGAACACCATTGACCCATTACTCTCAAAAAGATGATGTCGGCCGAGCAATCGCCTGGTTACTTCTCGGTGTAACCGGCGGTCTTGGCCTGGATCTGTGCGCAAAGGAAATATTGCGAACGTATTCGCTGCATGAGTTTGTATTGATACGCAGCATTATTGGACTGGTGATTTTTCTTGCCCTTGCTCCGCGATTATTTGGTGGCATTCGCATGCTGCGGACCAGACGCTGGATGTGGCACTTGCTGCGCACCCTGCTCGCTTCAGGCGCAATGTTCGGTTTTTTTTACGGACTATCGAAAATGCCACTGGTTAATGCGTTGACGCTTGGCTTCACGGCGCCGCTGATGGTGACGGCATTATCGGTACCGTTTCTCGGCGAACACGTCGGCTGGCGACGCTGGGCGGCCGTTGTCGTTGGGTTTATCGGCACCCTGATCATACTGCGTCCCGGTGGCGGCGAATTCTCTCTTGCCTCAGGCGCCATTCTGATCGCCGCATTTTGTTATGCCTGCCAGGCCATCACTGCGCGCTACCTGGTTACCGAATCAATGTTGTCGCTTTCTGTCTACGTTGTGGCCGGGCCGTTGCTAATTGCCAGCCTGCTAATTGAAGGTGGTGACTGGTTAACGCCAGACACAAAGGGCTGGGTGTTACTCACGGCTGCCGGCGCCTGTTCAGTCATCGCCTGGGTGGGGTACATCAATGGCTACCGTGGTTCATCGCCCGCAATACTCGCGCCTTTTGAATACGCAGCACTGATCGGTGGGGCAGTCGCCGGCTACCTGATCTGGGGTGAGGTGCCCGATCGCTGGGTGCTGTTCGGAGCAGCGATAATAATTACCTCAGGACTGTATGTCGTCTACCGTGAAATCGGT
>CAYWBZ010000124.1:2191-6965 GCA_964456535.1 uncultured Woeseiaceae bacterium
CGGAGCAGCGATAATAATTACCTCAGGACTGTATGTCGTCTACCGTGAAATCGGTTTAAAGGACGTGTCACCAACCAAATGACGGCCAGACGAAGAAGATGCTACTCGACATCTCCGGCAACAAGGCCCGCGATCTGCGACGGCGAAACCTGTAGAGCCGTTGCAACACGATCGAAGAAGTCCACTTCGAGAACACTCACGTTACTGTCACTGCGAAACACATCTGCGAGTGCCTGGACGGTTGCCGCTCGGTGCGAATCCGACATTTTGGTGCGTACGCTACCCAGGTACTTGCGCAATGTAGATTCCGCATACAATTCTGCGCGCGCGGCGACTCGAATGTCCGCCGAACTAAAATCTTCACCGGTGTGCGACTTGAGAATCTCCTGAATCCGCTCAACCTCAACTGATTGAATGTTGATATCGGCATCGGCCGCTCTGGCAAGAGTCATCAGCAAGACTTCCTTGAACAGTTCGTTCTGCTGGTCTTCAGTAACATCGGCTCCGCCGAAGATGTTGAGGACGTTCTTGAGATCTGCAATTGCCATGTATGTTCTCTTTATTAGATCGTTAGCTGAGCTGGTAATGATAACCCGAAAAATGCGGTCTGTTGAAGTGCTTTTTGAATCTATTTTTTTCCTTGGAATTTCGGGGGTTACGAGACATACTGGTTTCGGGCAAACAAATAAAAGGAGGTGATCCATGTCTCGTGGGATAACAGAGGTATCTAGAAAACCAATGGGTCTGACGCGAATTATGGAGCACCAATCACCGCATCGCTAACCCTCCTTTTTAGATACGCAATCTCACGGAAAGCCGCAGCAATGCGGCTTTCTTTGTATTGGGAACCGGGCAGCGGCGTTCGCCGCTGCCCGTAAGCAAGTCAATCGGACCTTATTCGTCGTCTTTGATGTCCCGTCGCACTTTGCCATCGTAGACCCGGCTTACGTTGCAATCGAGCATGCTGCCCATAATCTCCCGGCGCTTCTGATAGCCACCGGCGTTAGCGTATAAATCGTAGTCTCTGCCTCTTTCAGCATGGCTGTCCCAGGCACTAACCATTTTGAAGTCAAAGTCTTCATCGCCACCACCGTATGCCGGAAAGAACGCCCAGGTACCATTCATGTATCCGCTCTCGGTCTGATACGCCGTCCAGTTATCCAGCCCGGCGAACACCTCGTCCATCGTCGTGCCATCTGCAACGGTACAATCTGAAAATGCGACAACCAGACTATCGGGCGACTCTCTCTCAGGCGGCTTCTTGACGACTATCGTTGCGAAATTGCTGTGCGTGTCGCAAGTCAACGCCCTCGCAAATGCCGCTCCCTGTTCGCCACCCTTCGCGGCGTATTCATCCGCACCGGCTCCCATCTCTTCTGCTGTCGGTGAAAAACCCAGCCAACCAACATCAAAGGTCTCGGCACCATAGTAAAACGGCGTCATTGTCATGGCGAAATAGTTGTGTGCGCCCTGCTCGTCCATCCAGGCATTCCAGCCATCGACGGCCGCATCAAGATCTGCGGACCCCATTGCTTCATTGTAATTACAGGTATAAGTCTCGACAGGGACAATAGCCGGCCCTGATTCCTCTTCCTCAGCAAGCACCACCGTTGAGCCGAACCCAGGCACCAGGATCATGGTGGCCACGAACATTCCAGTCTTCTTCATATTTTTGTCCTCGAAAGTACGTATTAGGAGCCGGCAGTTGCGCCGGGTGTCTTACGAGTATAGCTGACAAAAAATGACTTGCTGATTCAGCAGGATACGATTGCTGGCAGTACCTCCAGCAACTCATCAATCTCGGCGATGCTGTTGTAATGCACTGGACCGATTCGAACGGCACCCCCGGTCTCGTCAATGCCTAATGTCTTGACGACCTCGACAGCGTAGTTGTGCCCACTCCATACGAATATGTTCTGCTTTGCCAGCGCCTCGGCTATAGCGGCAGGTGCAGCGCTTTTGTGTGTGAAGGCCACCGTGGGGACGCGACGATCCATTGCATCGGTATCAGTGATCCCCTGCACTGTTATCCCGTCGATGTTGAGCAAGCCCTCGATCAAACGACCGGTCAGTGTCTTTTCGTATTCGAATAACAGATCCATGGCGGCATGTACTTGCTGCCGCGGCCCCGAGAACTGCGCCCAGTTTTTTAGCTGCTCCTGCGCCATCGTTTGTCCGATCAGCGCAAAGTAGTCGACCGTTGCCGCAATGCCTGCAGCACCCTCATGGCTTTGCGTGCCGGTCTCGAAACACCAGGGCAGTTCTGCTGGCGATGGTCGAAGTTTGTACGGCTCTAATTGTTCGAGCACGTCACGGCGCCCCCATAGGATTCCCTGGTGCGGTCCGAAGAACTTGTAAGACGAGCAGACGAAAAAATCGCAGCCGATATCCTGTACATCGGTCGGGACGTGCGGTGCCGACTGCACACCGTCGATGAATGTCATGGCACCCACTGCCCGTGCCTTGGCGCAGATTGACTTAACGTCGTTGAGCGTTCCAGTAAGATTGCTCGCGCCGCCCACACAAACCAGCCGCGTGCGCTCCGTAATAACGTTATCCAGAGCATCACGGTCGAACTCAAAGCTTTCCTTGTTGAACGGCAACCAGCGAATCTCAAGTTCGAGGTCTCGGGCCAGCAAGACCCATGGCCAGACGTTGGCGTCGTGATCCATCCGCGATACAACGATCTCGTCACCAGGTCGCAACAGGCGGCCGATCGAACGCGACAAGTGCAGAGTAATGGACGTCATATTTTGACCAAAGATGATCTCGTCCGACGACGGTGCGTTCAGGAAGTCGGCCATCGCATCTCGAGCCGATTGCACGATTTTTTCAGCGTCTTTTGAAGATGCGAAGTAAGCGCCGAGGTTGGCATTTTTCGTCATCAGGCAATCTGCCATCGCCGCGGCAACACAAACAGGAACCTGTGTTCCAGCTGGGTTATCCAGGTAGATCCGGCGAGTACCGTTATCCGTTAGCGCTAACGCAGGGTACTGCGAGCGCGCTGCTTCGAGATCGAAAGACATGAATTATTCCTGTGGCTTGCCGCCCCATTTTTCCAGGTGCGCATCTTTTGCGCGCTGGCGGACCTTCGCATGCCGGCGATTCAGATTCAGGGAGTCCGGGTCGCACACTTCGGCCCTAATGATGCCGAGATCGCTGGCCGCATCGAACAGACTTGGGTACCAGCGTTCCCAGTTCGGGAGTAGTGCGTTAACTTGGTCACGAAGGCTCATTGCCGCAATGTAACTGAGCGACAACGACAAGACAATGACGTAGTGCAGGTAAGCGTTATTCCTCAATCATCCGCATGCCCACCAGACCTACAGCGAGCAAAACTGCGCCCAACACAACCGTTTGCAGTTGCGGGACTGAACTGGCTGCTGAATTGATGGCAGCCTCCGGAATCAGGGAGGAAAGATTCGACAACGCCGCTACCAGGCCGGCCAAAGGCTTAAAGGCGATAGCACCACCTATGACTGCAGCAATCGGAAGCGTAAGCCGCCGTAGCCACAATCGCCGACTGATCTTCCTGACGACTCTGACACTGAATCCATCGTCCGCCACAGGTTCCGAGTCGAACAACGACTCCAGCAGCCTGTCTTCTGCGTCTTTGATTTTTTCAGCCATGTTTATGATCTTTGATCTCAAAACTGTTCCTGATCTTCTCTTTACCACGAAATATCACAGATTTCACTGTGCCCACAGGCATGTCCGTTGCATCGCCAATCTCTCGATGGGACAAACCACATGCATAAGACATAACCATAATGGCGCGTTCCTCTGTCGTAAGTACGGCCAAGTATTTATCCAGGTCTGTTACTTCATCTACCGGTTGCACCGTACTACGCCCTTCCTGATCCGCGACCTGGCCGGCCGATTCAAGAATCTCCGCATAGCGTTTCGACTTTCGCTTCGATTGCAAAAAGGTCGTGTAAGCCACTTTCAGCAACCAGCCAATAAACGTGCCGCGTCCGGAGTAGGTCTGCAACTTGTCCCATGCATGCATGAAACAGTCCTGCGCCAGATCGTCCGCCAGTGTGTAATCCCCGGCGAGCTTGCGCAGGAAGTTCCGCACATGCGACTGGTGCCGACGGACCAGCTCGCCAAAAGCAGCGGTATCCTGACCGGATACCGCTCTTGCGACGAGTTCATTGTCAGCACTAGTGGACAAAATTCGGTCTCGCTAGTCGCGACTGGTGAAGCTGTGAAGAATCAGATAAGCAAGACCGATACAGAACGGCAACGCCGCACCTGCCAGCAAGCCTCTGAGTGCATCGGGCTCAGGAACCGCAAATCCGATCAACACCAACCCTGCGGCCAGAGAGAGCCAGATAACGCCAAGGCGCATATCCTTGTCTTTCGGCGCCTTCGGATGACCAAGGCGATCGATGATTTCCGGTGTTAGCTCCTGACCTTTGTCGAGCGCAGCACGAAACGTCGACTGCATGTCGCTTCGCGATTTGTAACGAAACCAAAACAGCGCACAAAACACGACCGTCATGCCCAAAAACATCACTATCGGTACCCATTCAACATTTTCCACGTTCTTCACTCCATTCAAATCAATTAGTGTTTCTTCACTGGTCAGATGCTCAAAAAAGCACTATTGGATGCAACAATTTTTAAGTTATTGTTTTTATTAAATAAATTATAACTTGTTAGTGAACCCGTCAATTCCGCTAAACCCGATTGGGCCTGCCCCGCGTTTATATCTGGCATGAATCCAATAAATCGCATCCTGTCGGTCGTTAGTGACCCACGCTATTACCAG
>CAYWBZ010000125.1:0-6880 GCA_964456535.1 uncultured Woeseiaceae bacterium
GGAGAAGCGCAGGATGTCGTTGTCCCTGTCGACGTGACCAATCAGAGTGGCGAAGTCGTCGTCCACGCAGACATCACGATGTACGTCTCACCGAAGCGAAAATCTGAATTAATCTGATAATCAACTATGCTTAGAAAATTCAGTAGTTAACTGAGGTAATCAGACGATGGATGATCAAAACAAAGAAAAACTTCTGAAATTGGCGCTCCGGGTCTTCGGTGCAATTTTTCTAGTCGTCTATCCGCTGACTATGGTTTGGCCCTCTGGCTGGGTCTGGCACGGCGGTGAGGGAATGTACTATCTGCAGATGATCGCTGGTGTTTACGCCGTGCTCGGTATATATCTCATTATCGCCGCGAATAATCCCAGCGCACACCGCAGTCTAATTTCATTCACAATCTGGTCGAGCGTCGTGCACGCCGGCATCATGACTACGCAAGCATTGGGCGACAAAAGCGAACATGGTCACCTTGTCGGCGATATCCCGGCGCTGTTTCTGGTGGCTATTGTTCTCTGGGTATTGTCGCCGCGAAGTTAGCGAAGATTTAGGGGTTGATCGTCCTGTATGTCCCTGTAGACGACGCGGTACCCAGCATCGATGGCGCTTCTATGAAGTAGCCTTGTACAAAGTCGACGCCAATATCACGCAGCCAGTCGAAGTCTTCCTGATGCTCAACCTGCTCTGCGACGATGCGAAACTGCATCGTTCGCGCCAGCTTGATCATTGCCGCGACCATTTCCTGATTCACAAGATCTGTCTGCAGGTTTCGTGTGTAGGTACCATCAATTTTCAGGTAGTCGATCGGCAGATGTTTGAGGCTTGAGAAGGAACCGAGTCCGCTGCCGAAATCATCGAGCGAAAATTCGGAACCAATGCCGTGCAGGACCTCGATGAAGCGCTGCGCATGCTGCACGTTGGACAGTATCGCGGCCTCTGTTACCTCGAAGCAGATCGCCGATGGCGCGACACCCGTTCGGTCCAGCGAATCAACAACGAAGCCGAGAAAAGCCTCATCGCCAAGCGTCTGGCTGGACAGGTTAATCGCGCAACTACGTCGCGCCGAGAGTTTGATCTCCCCGCTGGCGATCGCACCGAGCGTCGTATTGACTACCCAGCGGTCGATTTGCGGCATCATTTGATAACGCTCGGCCGGCAGCAGGAACTCGGCGGAATCGGTGCTTTGCCCTCTGTCATCCGTGAGGCGAATCAAGACCTCTACCGAAGGCCCGGAGTCCGCTTTTCCGGTCATTGCGATGATGGGTTGTACAGCGAGCTGAAAGCCATCTTCATGCAAAGCGGTTTGCAGTTGCCGCAACCACTGTATATCGCCGCGCTCTCTCGCCACCGCTTCATCGCGGGCAGAGTAAATATGCACTTGTCCCCGGCCCTGCTGTTTCGCCATGTAGCAAGCCGAATCGGCAGCGCTCATTACGTCTTGCAGCGTTCCGCTCGCATGGCTGATTTCAACCAGGCCGATTGATACGCCAATGTCAAATATTTTGTCCTTCCACACGAACCGGTAGTTAGCTACGGCGTTGCAAATATCTGTTGCGATCTGCCTGGCCTTCTCGATCGGGCAGCCAATCAAGAGTGAGCCGAACTCGTCGCCACCGAGTCGGCCTACATAGTCAGAATCGCGAACTTCATTCTTTATCAGCGCGGCAACTTCTCGCAACATATTGTCACCAGCGAGATGACCACAAGTATCGTTGACGGCCTTGAAGCGATCGAGGTCCATGTAGAACAACATATGGACCGCTTCTTCGGCATGTGCTGAGTCCATGGCTTCATCAAGTTGCCGTTCGAACTCTCGTCGGTTGACGAGACCCGTGAGCGGATCATGTGTCGCCTGGTAGGACATCTTTCTAGTCAGTCCACGCAACTCGCTGACATCATGGAATACGACGACCGTCCCCGAGATGCTGTCTCCCGGACCACGAACGGGCGACGCTGTTATTTCTACGGAGTGCTCTATCTCACCATCAATACTGACCATGACGGCTCGCCGGCCCATGTTTACCCGCCGCCGCATCGCCAGACAACGCTCAACCGGATCACCCAACGGTCGGCGATCTGCATCATCGACCAGCGTGAATAATTCACCGACGCGATGTCCGGCCGCATCGTCCCTGTTGGTACCGAGCAAGGTTTCTGCGGAAAGATTCATGTAGTCAATCCGGCCATCGTTGTCGGTGGTAATAACGCCTTCTGAAATGGACTCGAGCGTGTACTGCGCCTGTCGCTTGCTGCGCGACAGCGATACCTCAAGACTCTTTCGATGACTGACATCTCGCGCGACTGTCAGTATGGCGCGCTGCCCGTGGTATTCGATGTTCGAACTCTGCGCCTCTACCCACAAGCCGGTCTGATTTCCGTTTATGAGTTGAATTTCGATGCGCCGTGGCGCGCTCTCTCCGGCGAGTCGTTTCGCCACCGTTTTCTTGAACAAAGCACGGTATGCGGGTTTTACGAGATCAGCAATTTCGCGGCCAACAAGTTGCGCCGGTTCAAGTCCTACAAGACTGGCAGCCGATTCATTCGGCAATAGAATTTTCTCATCGTGAATGATGACGATCTCGGGCAGCGTCCGCGCGAAATCCTTGAAGAGCCGGTCCCTGCCCTGAATTTTTTCGTCCCGCTCTCCCAGCGCATCAAACAATCGATTTACGGTCCCTGCAATCTGTGCAGTCGCCGGGTCATTCGGTATCGTCAGGCGGTGTCCAACTGAAGCGTCTTTCGATGCCTCAAGCATCTCTTCATTCAGTCGTCGTACGCGTCGCGACAAGTTGCTGCGCGACACCCACAGCCACACCGTCACTCCGACAGCGACTGCCGCGATTGACGTGAGTAAGACAATAATGATGAATGGTGACATTCAGAGCCTGGAACCAGACGGAAAATATCCAGATACAGCCAAGTTAGTGATGTTCATTTGTTATTATTGGGCTCAGTACGTATCTCCGCTAGCGGAGATGTCGGGTATAAGATGCTTACATAAATCAAGCATCTGTAAGCATATCCCAGCAACGTGGCGCCGCTGCGGCGATTCACCATAATTCTGGAAGAGCTTCCTCTTGATGACACGAAATAGCTTGCGTCAATGCAGTGTATCTCTGATTTTTCTACATAACTTCAATGATTTACAGGTAATACAAGTATGAATAAGGATTTTGCTCGCCAGCAAATGATTGAACAACAAGTCCGCGCCTGGGACGTCTTCGACGTCAACGTGCTCGACGCGCTCAAAGAAGTGCCTCGAGAGCTGTTCGTACCCGAAGGTTTTGCAGCGCTCGCATTTGCGGACTCGGAAATTCCGATCGGTCATGGCCAGATGATGATGACGCCGACCATCGAGGGTCGTGCCCTCCAGGCACTGGCGCTCGCCGGTGGCGAGAATGTTCTTGAGATCGGTACTGGCAGCGGCTTCCTGACTGCGGTGCTGGCGAAATTATCCGCCCATGTGACGAGCATTGATATCTACGACGATTTTCTCGACGCTGCCAGACGGCGCCTGGAAGACTGCGAAATCGATAACGTCGACCTCATCAAAATGGACGGCATGCAAGACCTTCCGGGGGGAACGTTTGACGCCATAGTGGTCACAGGATCCATACAAACGTTCGATTCACGATTTGCCGAGGCATTGAATCCTGGCGGACGCCTGTTTGTGGTTGTTGGCGATGCGCCTGCTATGTCCGCAACACGGGTGACCCGTTTCGACGTGGACACTTGGCAAAGTGATACCCTGTTTGAAACCGATTTGGCGCCATTGATCAACGGTTCATTACCGCCGCAGTTTTCGTTTTAGAGAAAAAATAGTGCGATAGGCGAAACCAGTTACGCGCTTGTTGCATCTAATGTGCGTTACTAAAGCATTCCAACTGGTTTAGTGATATAGTAGACTATAACACCTAAGGCCATCTGGCAGCTCAATTCCGGAACGGGAAAAGATGAAAAACATTAATATACTCAATGTGTTACTTCTCACACTTGGCGCTCTCGCATTGTCAGGCCCGGCGCACTCAGCCACGCTGCTCGAGATTTACCAGCAGGCATTGCAGGGTGACCCCCAGGTTCATGAAGCCGAGGCACGACGTCTAGCCGCCCAGGAAGCAAAACCTCAGGCTCGTGGCGTCTTGTTGCCGCAAATATCGGTAACCGGTGACTGGACGCAAACCGACACTTCGGGCACCAGTTTCTCGATCATTAATAACCAGACGACAACATTCGAACAGGACAACACCAGTACAAACTGGGGATTTGGGTTGCGGCAGACTTTGTTCCGCTGGGATCAAATCGTAAATCTGAGACGGGCCGACAAAACAGTGACCAGAGCGGAAGCCGTTCGAGAAGCGGCGCAACAGGATCTGATTGTCCGGGTCGCTCAACGTTACTTTGGCGTACTTGCTGCAGAAGACCGCCTTTCTTCAATTAATGCTGACCGTGAAGCAATCGCCCGCCAGCTTGAGCAAGCAAAGCAGCGATTCGACGTCGGCCTTATCGCGATAACGGACGTTCAGGAATCTCAGGCAGCATACGACCAGTCTGTTGCTAACGAAATCGGCGCCAAGCGCACGCTCGCTACAGCACGCGAGTTTCTCCGCGAGATTACTGGCGAATACGTAACCGACCTCGATGCGCCTGGAGAAGATTTCCCGTTGCTCGATCCGAGCCCGAACAGCGAGTCCAGTTGGGTTAACCTGTCGTTGCAGCAAAACCTGAACCTGGTAGCCAGCAGGCTCGATGAGCAACTAGCACGCGATGAGATTTCATTTCGCCGCAATGGTCACTATCCGACCGTCGATCTGCTTGCCAATACTGGCGAGAATCAGTCAGAAGGTGATGCGGTTGCGAATGGATTCCCCAGCTCATTCGATGACACAACCACACGAGACCAGATATCCATCCAGGTAACGGTTCCGCTGTTCGCCGGTGGCGGTACGTCGTCACGTGTACGTGAGGCTGTTTACCTGCATCGTGCCAGTCGCGAACAACTGCAACGTGTGACCAGAGAGACCGAGCGCCAGGCTCGTGACGCCTATCTGGGAGTGCTCTCCGAGATCGCCCGCGTCAAAGCCCTTCAGCAGGCTGTTGCATCAAGTCGAACGGCGCTGCAAGCAACACAAGCCGGTTATGAAGTTGGCACGCGAACGATCGTCGAAGTATTGAACTCGCAGTTCTCATTGTACGTGGCTATTACGAATTTCTATCAAAGCCGTTACGACTACATCATGAACGCGCTGCGACTAAAGCAGGCCGCAGGCTCGCTGCAAGTGCAAGACCTTGAACAGATTGATCAGTGGTTGAAGGATCGACCTGGGCCCGGACAAGTTCGACCGACTGCGAGAGAGGATTCCTAGGAATTCTTGTCCTGTGTTTCGATATCGCTAACGAGCAGCGGCTCCAGTAACACCAGGAGCCGCTGTAGCGATCCCCGGTTCTGTTCCAGAACGGATAATCCATTACCGCCCATTTCGCTCGCCGCAGCCGGATTGTCGAGCAGATATGCCACCGTTGTCGCCAGCTCATCACCATCGGCAACGACTCTACACGCGCCCAACTCAATAAACTCCTCAGCAATTTCCTGGGCGTTAAACAAATGTGGACCCGTTACGATAGGCACACCTTGTGCAGCGGGCTCCAGCAAATTGTGCCCACCAATAGGTACGAGACTGCCACCAACGAATGCGATATCACTGGCCGCATAAAACAGCGGCACCTCACCCATAGTATCAACAAGAAAAACTTCAGTTGATGGAGTACACGGTTCATTGTCGGTCCGCGACACAACACTGAATGGCTGCTCCTTAATAAGCTCGCGAACACCGTCAAAGCGCTCCGGGTGACGGGGAACAAGCAGCAACAGCAAGGCGGGGTACGATCCGAGCAATGTTCTGTGCGCATCAAGCACCTGCTGTTCTTCACCATCATGGGTGCTGGCTGCGATCCAGACCGGCCGCTCACCAAACAGAGAGCTTCTCACCAATGCACCCTGACCAGCGATATCCGGGTGTAGCTCAACGTCGAACTTGATATTGCCTGTAACCCATGTTCGTGCTGGATTCGCACCCAGTTCCAGAAATCTGTCCGCATCCGCCTGTGATTGTGCCGCGATGATAATTCCGTGGGATAAGGTCTCACGAATCAACGGCAACAAACGTCGGTACCCAGGAACCGACCGCGGGGAAATTCGCGCGCTAACAAGAATAAGCGGGATTTTTCGTACACCGCAGCCGCGATACAGGTTTGGCCATATTTCCGTTTCCATGATCATCGCTGCATGCGGACGGATCGAATCGAAGAAGCTTCGAATTGCATTTGGAAATTCAAACGGAATATAGCAGTGCTGCACATTGTCACCGAATAACGCCGCTACTCGTGCCGCTCCTGTTGGCGTCACCGTTGTGATAACAAGCTTTTCCTTCGGGAAGCGCTTGATCAACGCATGGATGAGCGGTACCGCTGCTTGGACCTCACCAACCGAAACGGCATGCACCCATATGCAACCATCCAACTTTGGAAAACCGAAGCCAAAGCGTTGCGGTAAACGATCGATATATGAGCGATTGCCGATGCCCTTGATCAGCCAGTAGAAGGCAAACGGAATCAGTAACAGGTAGGTGAGTAAATTATATAGAAAGCGCACTAGTCGCGAAGCTTGTCGATGATGCGACTCGATGAATGTCCATCACGAAATGCCAGAACACGAACCTCGCCGCCATTTTTTAATACATCCCTGGCTCCTGCGATATCGTCTGGATTGTAGTCACCCCCCTTGACGAGAACGTCCGGAAGTAGCTCGGCGATTAGCGAAGCTGGCGTGTCATCCGAGAATGGCACCACCCAATCGACCGCCGCAAGACCTGCCAGGACCAACAG
>CAYWBZ010000126.1:0-6874 GCA_964456535.1 uncultured Woeseiaceae bacterium
TCGAGTTTGGTCAGCGTGTACTTGGGCCCGCGTTGTTTTTCTTTCAGCAATGCAGCCCGCCCACTAAAGTGCGGCTTGTTAAAATCAACCAACCAGCCCAGGTTTAATTCGAACGGGGTTTGATCGTGTTCGAGGTTAACGGTTCTCAGCGCTTCATTAAATTCCATCGCCGGCATGATGAAAGCGGCCTCAAGTCGGGCCATGTTGGTCGCGACTTCGCCATAGGGCTGTATGCCGTAGTCTTCGCCAGCGGCGTAGAGTTCGTCCCAAAGTTCAAGCCCCAGTGCCGGCGGTATCCAGAGTTCATAACCAAGGTCGCCGGTAAATCCTGTTCGCGACACCATCAGTGTGTCGCCATGAAACGGAAAGCGCATGATGTCGAACGGCTTCGCGGCATCTATGCCTTCAAGTCCCATTCTTTTCAGCACCGCACAGGAAGTAGGTCCCTGCAGTGCGAGGGCGGCCAAGTCATCGGTAATGTCAGTGACATGAACGTCATCAAAGCCAAACGCACTTTTTTCGAGCCATGCAGTACAAGGGCTGCCGCAGGTCAGCATGAAGCGGTCACTGGCGAGTTTGAAAATGGTGCCGTCGTCAATCATGCGGCCCTCGTCGGTACACCAGACGCAGTAGGCAACGCGATTGAGTCCAATTTTTGCAACGTCCCGGGTAACCATCCGGTTCAACATCGCTTCGGCATCATGGCCACTGATTTCATATTTTTGCATCGGGCAGATGTCGTAGGTGCCGCAAGTATTACGGACACAAAAATACTCGTACTCCGCGTCGTAGTAATACTCAGCAAACTTGTAGCCATTCCAGGCAGCCCAGGCGTTGCGAATATTCAAGGTTTCCTGCCTGGGGTAGAAAGGGGATTTCTTGAGTCGCTCGCCGGCGTAGGGGTCTGTAGTCGTCATAATTATTCGTCGTCGAAATCGTCAGGGGGCACGGTATTCGGGCGTCGCAGATCGATCAGGATCTCACGTGCCGCATTCGCGCCACAGGCCGAAGACACACCGCCACCAGGATGGGTGGATGAGCCGCACATGTAGAGGTTCTTGACCGGCATACGATACTGCGCATAACCCGGGAACGGCCGGTTGAACAACAACTGATCGATAGTAAGTTCACCCTGAAAGATATTGCCCTCTGTCAGGCCAACTTCCTGTTCGATTTCATGCGGAGTACGAACCTCCATGTGCACAATCAGGTCTTTGAACCCCGGACTGTAGCGTTCGATCTTGTCGACTACCGACTGACCGAACTGATCGCGTTTCTCCGGTGTCCACGGGCCGTCGGCGAGTTGCGGTGGACAATACTGCACAAAATTCGACATCCAGTGTTTGCCGGCGGGCGCGACTGTCGGGTCCCACGCAGAAGGAATTACGGATTCAACAAACGGATCGTCGGACCAGCGACCGTGTTTCCAGCAGTCGTAGGCGCGTTCCATTGTTTCCAGGGAGCCGCTGAAGCCCTGGCCGCCGCGATTGATATAGCGGTTGTCCGGGACACCCGTGAACTTCGGCATTCCAGACAGTGCGATATTGACCTTGCCCGATGAGCCGCGAATCTTGAAGTTCTTGGCCTTTTCGTAAATGCCTTCCGGCAAGTCGTTCTTGTCCATTGTCTGGGTGAATGTGCGCTTTGCATCCAGATTGGAGACAACGATACGTGCGCGAATCTCATCACCGTTCTCGAGTACAACGCCAACCGCCTTACGGTTTTCAACGAGCACCCGATGTACGCCGGAGCTCGTTCGAATTTCTCCGCCATGTTCCTGTAACGCACCAGCGATGGCGTTGGAAATGGCACCCATACCGCCGCGGGCCAATCCCCATGCGCCGATGCTGCCGTCAACATCGCCCATGACGTGATGTAGCAAGATGTAAGAGGACCCGGGTGAGTAAACGCCCAGCGCCGTACCGATAATTCCCGGGCTGGCCATCGCGGCCTTGATCAGGTCATTTTTAAAATAGTCTTCGAGATATTCAGCCGCGCTCATCGTGAAGAATCGCACGTACTCGTAGATCTCCTTCTCACCCAGCTTCCAGAACTGCTTCGCCAGGAATAGCAGCTCCATGATGTCGCGCGGTCGGAACGAAGCGGGATCAGGCGGAGTGCGTAACAGGGTCTTGCGGATGAGCTGCGAGTAGCGCGTCAAATCCGCCTGAAAGCGATGCATTGCGTCGGCGTCATGCGGTGAGTGGCGCTTTAGTTCAAGGTGCGCTGCCTCCTCGTCGTGATAGGAGAATAGTGTTTCGCCCGCATCGCCGAAATTCACGGTGCCGAGGTAGGGCACCAGCAGCAACCCGTGGCGACCGAGGTCCAGGTCGCGATGCAATGTCTGCCGCATCATGCTGCAAACATACGAACAACTGGAGTAGTGCCACCCTTCGTGCATTTCCCGAGTGACCGCCGCGCCGCCGATATAGTCGTTCTTCTCCAGTACGACGACGTTTAGTCCTGCCTTGGCAAGGTAAGCGGCGTTCGTCAGACCGTTGTGGCCGGCGCCGATGATGATGGCGTCATAGTTGCTCATCGTAGAATCTCACGCGCGGCATTGTGTCCAGCCGCGCCCATCAGGTCACCACCCGGATGCGACCCCGCACCGCAAAGGTACAAACCGGGTATCGGAGTGCTGTACTGTGCGGCACCATAGGTCGGGCGCATCATGAGCATTTGATCCACTGCAAGTTCGGTGTGGTGCCAGTGGCCGCCGGTCACATGATATTTTTGCTCAAGATCGGCAGGCGTCAGAAATTCGCTGTGAATAATTTGATCGCGAATGCCGGGCGCGTATTTGGCGATCGTATCAATAGCACGATCACGAATATCGTCACGGGCAGCATCGGTCCAGCCACCTTTGAGTTTGTACGGTACGTACATCACGTGTGCTGACAGTACGTGCTGACCCGACGGTGCGAGCGATGCGTCGTGCATGCTGGGAACGACAATCTCCATTACGGGATTCTTTGAGCATTCACCGTACTTGGCATCGTCGAATGCGAACTCAATTGCATCCAGTTCCGGTGCGATGATCATGCGCCCGTCAGCCCGCTCCAGCCCTGCAAATTCCGGGGCTCCGTTGAGTGCCAAATGCAGTTTCGCGACATAGCCGTCACAACGCAGTCGCCGAATTCGGTTGGTGAAACCGATATCAAGATTCTCGACACCGACCAGACTCAGGAAAGTTCTCTTCGGATCGGTCGCCGAAATAACGCGGTCAGCTTCGATCTTCTCGCCGTTATCCAGATGGACGCCTGTCGCAAGCAGTCCGTCAGCACTCCCGTCTATTAGTATCCGGCTGACCGTGGCGTTGTTTCTGATTTCAACACCAGATGCCGTCGCCGACTTGTATAAGGAATTGATCAAGCCGGCTACACCCCCGGCCGGGACCGAGTGCACCCCCCGCGATTCGCCTGCCATGCGATAGAGCATCGCAAGTACCGCTGCGTTCGGCGATCGCGGCGCCAGCTTCGAGCCGATGAGACCATCCCAGCTCAGCACTGCCTTGAGGACGTCATTATCAAAATTTTCATCCATCAGGTCTCGTGCTGGAAGCATCGCGACCCGCATGAATTCCCGCATGTCCTTCTTGCCAAGCGTCCGAATTTTCAATCCCAGGTGCCCGAACGTCAGCAAGTCGGACAGGTCGGTAGCGCCGATACGCGGCATTTTCTTTAGCCAGAAGGGTTTCAGGGTATCCGCCAAACGCTGCATAAGTTCGGAATAGCTTGAATAGGCCGCGGCATCATCTGCACCGACGCCGGTCACCGAGCTCTCGTGCAAGATGACGTGCTCTTTATCTGTGCTTAGTCCGATCGTTGCCAGCGGTTTCGACGTGGCTGCAAGACCATGTGACGCGAGCTTGAGATCATTGGCGACCTTCTTCGAGAAGTGACTGACTGAGTGCGCGACTGACGCGTGAAATCCAGGATGAAACTCGCGGTTGGCAGCGAGTCCACCAGCTGCCTGCGATGCTTCGAGCACCAGCACGCGCTGGCCGCTCTTCGCCAAATAGGCCGCGCAAACCAGGCCGTTGTGTCCAGCCCCAATGATTATTGAGTCGTATTGTCCCAATGAAATTGACCAATTATTAGTATTAACGATTGGCAGTGACGCTAGTCACCGCAAGAAAGCAAAACCTCCGCGCCTACACGCGACGGGTGAACAACGGCAGAGTACCTAACCTGTCCTTGAACTCGACTTCATTGCCGTCGCCATCGCGAAGCGTCGTCGGTGGATCCAGTTTCTGGGTCAATGGGGTAACGATGAGTATTGTCACGAGTCCTAGCAGCAGACCTAGCAGATCACCCGGCAAGTCGGGGGCATACATAATCGCCAGTAACCAGGTGACGAAACCGACCGCCATGGATGCCAGCGCGCCGCTACGGTTTGCTCGCTTCCACCAGACTCCGACAATAAACGGTACGGTCACGCAGACCAGTATCACGGAGTTGGCGTCCAGTATCAGGTTGTAAACCACCTGTACCTTGAGTGCCACATAGACTGAGATGCTGCCGAATAATGGAATAGCCGCGCGGGTCCAGTTAAGGCGCAGACGATCAGAAGCCTGCGGTTTGAACAACGGCAATATGTTGGTACTGAAGACGCTGGAAGCGGCCAACAATGAACTATCGGCACTGCTCATGATTGCGGCGAGGAGTGCGCCGACGAAAACGGCAATAGCGACCGGATGCAGATGCTCAATCGCCATCTGTGGAACAACTGTTTCCGGATCCGTAAGTCCCGGCATCGTGACACTCGCGATGATGCCAAGCGTTACCGGAATCATGCCAAGCGACAAGTGACCAAAGCCGGCCAGGTAGAAGGAATTCTGGGCTGTCTGTTCGTCTTTGGCCGAAAAAGCACGCTGCAATAATGTTTGCGCCGTCACGTCAGCCAGGCCGAAGATCAACCAGGCTCGAATGTAGTTGAGCCAGATGGCGGGTGTATGGTCTGCGGGGATCATGCGAAACGTATCCTCCGGTAGATGCGGGGCGATATTTCCCCAGCCACCAACATCAACAAGTACGACAACGAGCAGTAGCACCAGGCCAACCGCTATGACGATCATCTGCACGAAATCAGTCAGAGCGACAGCCCACATTCCACCCGCCATCGTGTACAGGAAAACAACCGCCGCACCGCCCATGATTCCCATTTCGATCGGCACGTTGGTCAAGGTTTCGAAGACGAAACCAAATGCTACGAGCAATGCACCTGTCCAGCCGATGTTTGAAGAGATGGAACCAACGGCGGCAATTGTTGCGGCTGTAGTGCCATATCTGTTTTGCAGGAAGTCGACGAACGTCAGTAGTCGTAATCGACGAAAAATTCGCACGAAGAAAAAACCGACGATGAACAAACACAGCGCACCGCCAAAAGGATCGGCGATGACGCCGAGAAGCCCGCGTTCGTAAGAGGCGCCCGCTGCGCCCATCATTGTCCCGCCACCAAACCAGGTCGCAACGATCGTAGCGCTCATTATCCACATCGGCATCCGGCGCCCGGCGACGATGAAGTTTACTGGTGAGTCCGCCTTCTTCGAGGCATAAACACCGATACCCAGCATCATGACGAGGTACACGGCAACGCCGATAAAAATTATTGTTTCAGTACTCAAAGTGAGGCCCTTATTCTTATTGTGGCTCGACCGGCGCGTAAAACGCAGCGTACTATACTCACCAGTCTACAGCTCGATGAGAAAGAATATTGGATATTGATACACCACTACGTGAACTTGGCGAAGTTGATTACGCGGCACTTCGAGATGCAATTCTTGCGCAAGATGATGTTGCATGGCGGGAGGATAGCTATCGTCAGGAAGCTTTTGAGGTCCACCACGATACGGAATCAATCGTGCTCGTATTTGTGGATATCGAACGCTGGCCGGAAATTACCGTGAGCCGGGAACCCGGCTGGGACCGATTGGCAGACGTTGCGTTACCTGTAATGAACGACATTATCTCGCGACTTTATCCGCCAGGTGGAACAGTGATTCGTGCAATGGCAGCCAAACTTCTCGCGGGCAAGAAGATAACGCCACACGTTGACAAGCATCAGTCATTTCACAAAGGCCACCGCATTCATATTCCGATTACAACGAATCCGCGGGTGCGATTCATGATCGACGGACGGCCGTATCAGTTCAAGGTTGGCGAAGCCTACGAGATCAACAACCAGAAAAAGCACTCAGTCATGAACAAGGGCAGCGAAGATCGCATTACCTTTATCTTTGACTATGTTCCTCCAGAGCTTGTGCAAGAATCTCCTTAACGTCAGCAAGGTGCTGCTCGTAATTTCGCCAGTAGCCGACCGCATCGCCGTAAATAGGCATGCGGACCTGTTCGGAGCTTGCGGTATTTACAGGTCGGCTGGTCTCGTGGAAATTCAGGCAGGCGTCTTCCCACGGTAGCTCACAGTACTCAAGCATTCGTCTTGCCTGTCCCTCAAGGTCGGCGACAACATCTTCGTACTGCACTTTCAGGACGCGTCCCGGCAAAACTTCGTCCCAGTGATCCATCACGCGAATATAGTCCAGGAAATACTCAGCGCACTCATTCAGGTCGTAGGCGTGGTTCTTGCCTTGTGCGAAAAGTTGACGGTAATTGCCAACGCAAACATCCAGTGGGTGTCGGCGGGCGTCAATGATTTTCGCATTCGGTAGTGCCAGATGAATAAGCCCAACATGGGCGAAGTTCGCCGGCATCTTGTCAGTGAAGTGCTGTGTTTTCTTCGGCAGGTTTGTACGTGAATAGTAGACGTAGCTCTTGCCGAATGAGACGAACTGGTCGGGTGTCATATCAGCGATCACTGCGGGATACTGCTTGCCGTTCGAACGAGGCCCACCCAATGCTTCCGATAGCAGGCC
>CAYWBZ010000127.1:0-6772 GCA_964456535.1 uncultured Woeseiaceae bacterium
GTAGGTTACGATAATCAAACGGTACGGCGATAGGTAAAATGACAAAATCAGAACTTATTGAAGCAATCTCGCGCAAGCAAAAACACCTGCCTGCAAAGGACGTCGAACTAGCAGTTAAGCATTTACTGGATATCATGAGTGATTCCCTGGCCAGGGGAGAGCGCATTGAGATAAGAGGCTTCGGGAGTTTTTCGTTGCACTATCGTCCGCCTCGTATTGGGCGCAACCCCAAGACGGGTGAAGCCGTGGCTCTGTCCGGAAAATATGTGCCGCACTTTAAGCCAGGCAAGGACCTGCGCGAACGTGTGGATGCAAGTCGCCACTTTCCTATAAAGAATTGATTGTTCTCAAACGTATAGGTCTTGCATTACTGGTCATCCTGATTTTTTCGGCGATGGTCGTATTTACAGCTGGTAACCCGGATGAGGTAAGCATCAAGCTGCTTCACTGGGAGCGTAGTTTCCCCATCTCTCTTGCTTTCACAATCGCCTTTGCGGTCGGCTGGCTTTTTGGTGTTATTTGCATGGGTTTATACGCATTCAAAGTATCCAACGAGCGTCGTATGTTACGTCGATCCCTGCGCATGTCCGAAAACGAAGTCAGTAGTTTGAGAAGCCTGCCGTTAAGTGATGCCGACTGAATCAACATTTCTTCTTGCTGGTCTATTCCTGTTATTGGCCGCCGCGGGCTGGGCTATGGGGCGATTCGGTGAGCGCGATGAAGAAGACACGCCGCCACCGCTCAATATCGATTACCTGAAGGGCCTTAACTTTCTGCTAAACGAGCAGACTGACCAGGCGCTGGAGCACTTCCTGCGCATGGTTCGAGTTGACGACAAGACCATCGAAACTCACTTTGCACTCGGCAGCCTGTTTCGTCGGCGTGGCGAAATGGATCGGGCGATCCGAATTCATCAAAACATTATCGCCAGACCGGATCTTGCTGCAGAACAGCGCGACCAGGCGCTGTATTCCCTCGCCAAAGACTATCTTGGCGCCGGACTTCTTGATCGGGCGGAGAAGCTCTTTGTGCGATTAGCGCAAGGCTCGCGGTTTCAGGTGCAGGCGCTGGAGGCTCTGTGCAGTATTTATGAGCAAGAGCGGGACTGGGAGAAGGCCATTGATGCGGGGCAGCGGCTAGAGGTACTTGGAGGCCGTTCTTTGGCTTTGCAGATTGCGCATTATCATTGTGAGCTGGCGGAAGCCGCAGCAGCAAGAAACGACTACGCGTCGGCTCGCAAGTACGTGAAAAAAGCGCAATCGGGGCGACCAAGAACGATGCGTGGCGCGTTAACGCGGGCACATATTGCGCGTGATACTGATGACAACAAGACGGCCTTGAAGCTCTATCACCGCATCATCGATGAGAACACCTATCTCATTGCTGAAGCGTTGCCGGAAATTGTGGCCATCTATGAGCGCGAGAACGCGACGGCGGAACTGGAGTCAGCGTTGCAGGCGCTGCTTAAGAAGAATCCCGAGAGAAGTTCGCTGGTTGCTTATACGGCGATCGTGAATGACCTTGGTGGTATCCCGGTTATCGATGATTGTGTTGAGCAGTACATGCTTAACGAGCCAACGCTCGGCGAGTTCGTCGAGCTGCAGCAATTGTCGGAGGGTGATAAAGGCTCGAGCGAATCTGCACTCGCCAAAGTTCGCGGTGCACTTTCGAAGCTCGCCAGCGCTACCCCGCGATACCAGTGCCAGGAGTGTGGTTTTTCGAGCCAGCGACTGCTCTGGCAATGCCCCAGTTGTCGAAATTGGGAGACACAGCGCCCGGCGTCACGGGTACAGTTCGATACGGTTCTGCAGCACAGCATCACCAATCAATAATCAAGTACAGCCCATTTCCGTGTAAATACGGCTGTTTTGCGAGCGGCCAAATCCTCTTTTGATGCATAAGCTTCGGTCTTCCAAGACACCCGAAGGAGCTTATGATGAGATTTCTAACCAAAACTGTTGCGATCGCCTTGCTGTCCTTGCCTGTGCTGGCTTTCGCCGGTCAGGTCGACGTCAATACCGCCGACGCCGAGACCATTGCCGCTGAGTTGAATGGCGTTGGCCTGTCCAAAGCCAAAGCAATCGTCGAATACCGTACCAAACACGGCCCTTTTCAGAGCGTTGACGACCTCTCATTGGTGAAGGGCATCGGCGAGCGAACGGTCGAAAAGAACCGTTCGGACATTCAAGTGTCGACACCGAAAAAGAAATAGCTATCGCACAAATTTGACGATAGCTGTTTCCGGGGTCGCGCTGGTTCGCTCCTTGCGCGACCCCATTCTCAGCCACCAACGTGACGCCGTTCGTGACGTTGGCAACTCAATTTGGCTATTATGCGTGCTCTCGAACGCAGGAGCAGTTGAATGGCGCAGAAAGTCAGAGCAGCAGTATTCCCGGTAGCCGGTCGTGGCACGCGGTTTCTTCCAGCGACGAAGGCGTGTCCTAAAGAAATGCTGCCGATCGTCGATAAGCCGCTGATTCAGTTCGCGGTGGAAGAAGCAATCGATGCCGGCGCGACGAAACTGGTTTTCGTGACGGGAAGCTCCAAACGCGCGATTGAAGACCATTTCGATACAGACCCGGAACTTGAGGAAGCGCTGACTGAATCGGGCAAAGACGATTTGTTGCGTTCAATTCGAGACATAGTGCCGCCAGGCGTCTCCTGTATCTACGTACGGCAGGGAAAACCCCTGGGACTCGGACATGCAGTGCTTTGTGCGCGCCCAGTGGTCGGAAACGAGCCATTCTTTGTACACTTGGCGGATGATCTGATCGCAGGGTCACCCGGGTGTCTCACACAGATGGCAGCCAAATATGCGGAGCACAACGGTAGCGTCGTGGCTGTCGAGACTGTGCCTCGGGAAAGTACGTCCAGCTACGGCATCGTCGCTGTGAACGAGAGCGACAAGAATCGCATCACACAAATAGTGGAGAAGCCACAGCCCGAGGATGCGCCATCTAATTCCGCTGTTGTTGGTCGCTATTTACTGACGCCCGAAATCTTCGACAAACTCGAGAATATTGGCAAAGGAGCGGGTGGTGAAATTCAGCTCACCGATGGAATCGCTGCACTATTGGATCAATCGCCCGTGTACGCGTACTCATTCGCTGGGGTTCGCTACGACTGCGGCAGCAAGCTTGGTTATCTGCAAGCGACAGTTGCCTACGGTTTAAGTCATCCGGATACCGGAGAAAGGTTCCGAGAGTACCTCAAGGAAGTGCTCTCGGACTAACTGTCTTAGGCGGTTCTTCGGTTCAGAGGTGCAGTGACCAATGTCCCTGCAATAGCATTTACGCTGATCTCTTGTTGGTCGTATTCGAACGCAGGAAATGCGCTAGTATCCCTGTTCGCGGTCCAACGATCTACAGAGAGAATAGCTATGCGATTGATTTTCCTGCTGTTACCGTTGCTGTTTCTAGCAAATGCGAACGCCCAGCAAACCTACCTGATCGACTGGGAAGAGGTCGGTGCCGAATCGATCGATCATTTGGTTGAGTTAATTCAAATCGATTCTTCGAATCCACCAGGCAACGAAACGGATGTCGCGAATTATCTTCAGGCAGTTCTTGCGGAAGAGGGACTCCATTCCGAGTTGTATGCACTAGAAGAGTCTCGTGCCAACCTGGTCTCCCGAATTAAGGGTAATGGCTCGAAGCGACCAATACTTCTAATGGGCCACACTGACGTTGTGGGTGTGCAGGCCGACAAATGGTACGCGGATCCTTTCAGCGGTATGCGACAGGATGGCTTCGTTTATGGCCGTGGCACGTTGGATGACAAAGATAATGTTGCAGCCGCCTTGATGGTGATGAAACTGCTTAAACGTTATGGCGTTGAACTGGACCGCGATGTGATTTTTCTGGCGGAGTCCGGTGAAGAAGGCACACCCGAAGTGGGTATCAATTTCATGGTCGAAAAACACTTCGATGTAATTGATGCAGAGTATTGCCTTGCGGAAGGCGGGCAAAACGTAATTGAGCATGACGAGGTTAAAACAGTCGGTATAGAGACGACGGAAAAAATGCCACGTAGAGTGACGCTGGTCGCACGCGGTACGCCAAGCCACGGTTCAAAGCCGACGTTGCAGAACGCAGTGCTGATTCTTGCCAATGCTGTCGCGAAGGCGGGAACCTGGCAGACCGATGTACGGTTCAATGACACCACTCGTGCCTATTTTCAACGCATGGCGGAGATTTCAGATCCGGAAGATGCCTACCGCTACAATAATGTTGATAATGCGGAGGAAAGTGAGACAATTCAGCAATATTTCCTCGAAAATTTTCCGTACCACTATTCGATTTCCCGTACATCTGTCGCACCGACCGTTATAGATGCGGGTTTCAGGAAAAATGTCATTCCATCCGAGGCAAGCGCCATTCTTGATATTCGTATGTTGCCGGATGAAAGCGTCGAGGATTTCTATGCGCAACTGGCCGAAGTCATCGATGATCCTCGCGTAGAAATCGTTCCGGAACGAATCTATCGACCCGCTGCACCACCTTCTGAAATCGATAATGAGATGTTCCAGACGTTGGAGCGTGTTGCAAAGCAAATGTACCCGACGGCGACCGTTCTACCAGTCATGTCGACGGGGGCAACTGATATGGCGCAAGTCCGAGCGAAGGGTATGCAATCGTACGGAATCGGTCCGGCCCGATCAGTCGAAGAGATTAATAGTGGCTTCGGTGCGCACGGTGATAACGAGCGTATATCTGAGGATGCCTTTGTTGAGTTAGTGCAATTCATGTGGAACGTAGTGATAGAGATCGCTGCGACGCCGCAATAAATGCAAGAAAAGGATTAGCGATGTTACGTAGCTTTCTGATTATCGTACTGACGTGCCTCTCTGCATCAACATGGGCCGACAGCATCCTCATCGAGAATGTTCGAATTTTCAACGGTGTTGATGCAACCCTGGTATCCGGACATGTGCTGGTCGAAGATGGCCTGATCGAAAAAGTCTCGTCCACTGTTATCGAAGTGGGCGATGACACGGTGGTAATAGACGGTAACAATCGGGTCTTATCACCAGGCTTTATTGATCTGCATGTTCACCTGACTATGCACGTTCCATTCGCTCAGGGAGATGCGCATGCAACGGTCGTCGGTGCTGTCGCGAACGATGTTGCGCGGCACTTCCTCGACAGTGGTTTCACAACGGTACGCGATGCGGGTGGTACACATCCGGATTTGGCCAGAGCCATCGAGTTGGGCACAGTGTATGGCCCAAGAGTGTATCCATCCGGCGCCATACTTTCACAAACCGCGGGACACGGTGACTGGCGGCATGCAACAGTGCCGAACCCGACGTTGGGAGGCAGCAGTCCGTATATCTACGCGGATCAGGCCGTCATAGTAGACGGTGTCGACCAACACCTTGCAGCTGTTCGTGAAAACCTCCGGTTCGGGGCGACCCAGATTAAAATAATGGGCGGCGGCGGCGTAATGTCCGACTACGATCCCATTCATTCGCTACAGCCTTCACCGGCAGAAATTCGTGCAGCGGTGCAGGCCGCAAGTGATTTCGGAACCTACGTTCTCGCACACGCCTACACCAGTGAGGCGATACGACGGCTTGTCGATAATGGTGTTCGGTGCATTGAGCACGGCTTGTTGATTGATGACGCGACTGCAAAGTTCGTAAAAAAGAACGACGTCGTAATCAGTACACAGCTTGTCGTTTATCGAGCCCTCGAAGACCTGGAAGGCATATCCGATGCGCAACTGGAGAAGCTGGCCGTGGTGCTGCGGGGCCAGGAAAATCTCATTGGGCTAATCAAAAAATACGATATCACCACTGGCTTTTCGACGGACCTGATTGGCGGAATGTATCCAATGTTGACACGCGAATTTACGGAGCGTGCGATGTACTGGACGCCGGCAGAAGTCCTGGCTCAAGCGACCTCAGAGAGCGCCAAGGTTATCCGTATGTCCGGGCGACTGAATCGGCACGGCAACTTTGGCGAAATTCGTGAAGGCTGGGTCGCTGATATCCTGCTAATTAATGGCGAACCACTTGAGGACATTTCGGTGTTGCGCGACCCCGAGAATAATCTTGCCCTGATCATGAAAGGCGGCGAAATCGTCAAGAACCTATTATCCGACTAATCCACCGACACCTTTGGGAGAATAACGTGAGCATCATTCGAATCAGCTTCATATTGTTTTTGTTCCTGGCAACTCGTGCTTCGGCGGGTGTGGTCCTCGAAATCGAATCACAGGACCATCGTTCGAACGAGTCTGGAACGGTACTGGCCCTTGTCGACGGGAAAAACTTGAAAATGACGATTACATCGAATGGTGACCAGGAGAGTAGCGAGATGATCTATCGCGGCGAAAGACGCGAGATGGTCATTGTGGATCACGACGACAAAAGTTACATGGTCATTGATGAAGCGATGATGAAATCGATCGGCGAGCAATTGAGCGGCTACGAGGCGCAAATGCGCGAGGCGCTCAAGGATGTTCCACCGGAGCAACGCGCGATGGTCGAACAAATGATGAAAGGCCGGATGCCAGCTCCGGCGAAAGCGGCTGCGCGGCCAAGAATAACGTTTAGGAACACCGGCGAGCGTGAGACCAAGAATGGATACCCGAGCGTCAAGTACGAAGCGACGATTGATGGCCGGAAGACGCAGGAATTTTGGGTGACCGACTGGGACAACGTTGAGGGCGGGGACGATGCTGTCGAGGCGTTTCAGGCCATGGCTGGCTTCTTCAAACAGATGCGC
Source organism: uncultured Woeseiaceae bacterium (assembly GCA_964456535.1). Classification (GTDB taxonomy): domain Bacteria; phylum Pseudomonadota; class Gammaproteobacteria; order Steroidobacterales; family Woeseiaceae; genus UBA1847. The sequence goes on from CAYWBZ010000127.1 coordinate 6,732, forward strand.
GATTCGATGCCGAGGTTTGGCGTCGATGAAGACGCTGATGA
>CAYWBZ010000128.1:0-6750 GCA_964456535.1 uncultured Woeseiaceae bacterium
CTTGAGGCAGTCGGTGACGGCTGTCCCAGATGAATGGTTGTCGACGACAGAACCCGGCTTATTGCTGGCTCCGGCTTTCTCACCTTCTAGTTTTTCTTTCTAAAACAATCAGTTATAATTATTTTCCAGTCGACGCCGCAATGTTCGGCGCGTTTGCGCAAATCAGTTTCTAATTCGACTCAATAGAGGGCCTGTCGCCGTTTTCAGACCCGAATCTAAGGCCTCGTCGAGGAAGTACGCGTAAATTATTGATTTTATTAGCGCGAACCTTGCCACTTTTCGCCCTTTTTGGGCCACCAGATCGCCTCTAAGTCCCTGTACAACAACAACTAATTAAGCAGCGTTGTTGACCACCATAGGGGCCGTCCCTATAGTGTTGAAAAGTGGAAAAAAGTGGGAGGAACTGGGCATCCAGCCCGGATATCGCGCCAGAAGAGCGATCGCCGGCAAGTCCGAATCACCGTGTTTAGAGGCGCAACCAAAGTATCACTCGACGCCAAGGGGCGTATGGCAATACCGACCCGGTATCGGGAGCGGCTGTCTGGCAGTTGCGGTGGCCAGTTGATAGTGACTGTGGACAAAGACCATTGCCTCCTCGTTTATCCGCTGCCCGACTGGGAAGAGCTCGAGCAGAAGCTGGTGCGTCTGCCCAGTATGAACAAAGTCGCACGTCGAATAGTGCGAATTATGGTCGGTTATGCAACCGATATCGACATGGATGCGAATGGCCGAATCCTGATTTCCAAAGAGCTGCGTGAATTCGCGAGCCTGACAAAGCAGGGAATGTTGATTGGTCAGGGCAACAAGTTTGAATTGTGGGATGAAGCAACCTGGAACGAGAAGCGCGACGAGTGGCTTTCAGAAGAGGACGACGGCGAAATGCCTGCCGACCTCGAATCGATTTCCTTCTAGGGAGCAGATCCTGGCATGAGCAGCAACGAGCATGTCCCGGTGCTGCTGGGGCCAGTCCTTAAGGGACTGGAAATAAAACAAGACGGCTGTTACGTCGATGGAACGTTCGGCCGCGGTGGTCATAGTGGGGAAATACTGAAGCGATTGAATTCGAACGGAAGATTGATCGGTATCGATCGGGACCCGGACGCAATAGCTTCAGCACCAAGAACCCTGACTGACGATCCGCGTTTCGAATTAATCAGGGGTGAACTTGCGCAACTTAAGAACTTCATTGGTGAAAGGAACCTGTGCGGAGAAGTCGACGGACTCCTCTTCGACCTGGGCGTCTCCTCGCCGCAACTGGATGAAGCCCATCGCGGCTTCAGTTTCCTCCGCGACGGCCCTCTCGATATGCGAATGGACCCGGACTCAGGCACGTCAGCAAGTAATTTCATTCAGCATGTGGACCAAAAAGAATTGATTCGAGTATTGCGACAATTTGGTGAGGAGACTCACGCATTGCGAATCGCGCGTGCCATCTGCGATGCACGTGTGGATGCGCAAATTGAAACAACAGGACAGCTTGCCAGAATTGTTGAGGCAGCGGTGCCAGCCAAGGCGCGTGCAAAAAAGAAGCATCCGGCGACAAAAACATTTCAGGCGATTCGTATCGCGATCAACGGTGAACTCGAACAGCTAACAGCAGTGCTTGAGCAATCAATAGACGTGTTGAAGCAGGGTGGCCGGCTATGCGTAATCAGTTTCCACTCACTTGAAGATCGGATCGTGAAGCGATTCATGCGAGATGCATCGCGGGAGCCTGAGCAATACCGGGGAATGCCATCAATACCGGAGGAGTTTCGGCCGAAATTGAGAACAGTTGGCAAGGCGATCGTTGCCTCGAGCGAAGAGATCGAAGTCAATCGTCGATCGCGTAGCGCGCGACTGCGAATTGCGGAGCGGATGTGATGCAGGTAGCAAATGCACGCCAGCCTTTCTTACTCGTCTTCGTGTTTGCAGTCGTCTGTGTCCTGACTTCTATGGCGCTGGTGTACACCAAACATGAGTCAAGAAAGTTGTTCGTCGAGCTGGAAGGACTTACGCACGAACGTGATGACCTGAACATTGAATGGGGTCAGTTGCAGATTGAACAAAGCACCTGGGCCACACATGCACGAATCGAACGGGTTGCTACTGACGACCTGTCGCTTGTGCGACCTGAAGCCACGGAAATCTACGTAATTGAACGGCCATGACACGCGGCGCAGAGACAAAGCAAAAAACTGCACGACGCTTCGTAGGCAGAGTAACGCTGGTAATGGTGTTCTTTGGGCTATTTGCATCGTCGCTGGTCGCGCGTGCCGTCTATCTGCAGGTTCTCGATAAAGATTTTCTGAACCGACAGGCTGACACCCGTCACCTGCGAACCGAATCTATTTCTGCACACCGGGGCACCATTCTGGATCGTAACGGCGAGCCTCTCGCGATCAGCACGCCCGTCGACAGCATCTGGGTTAATCCAAAAGAGTTTGCGAGCGCCGTCGACAAGGTTCCGCAGCTGGCCAAGGTGTTGCAACTAAAGCCCGAAATCCTGATGCGGCGAATTACGCGCAGCATGGATAAAGAATTTCTCTATCTGAAACGACACCTGAATCCGAGTGATGCACAGCGTGTAATGGCCATGAAGCTGCCTGGCATAAATGTGCAGCGCGAATATCGTCGTTACTACCCGGCGTCGGAAGTTACCGGACACCTGGTCGGCTTCACAAACATTGACGATAAGGGTCAGGAAGGTCTGGAGCTCGCGATGAACTACTGGCTTGAAGGTGAGCCAGGTGCCAAGCGCGTATTAAAGGATCGCCTCGGCCGCTCCATCGAAAATGTTGAGAGTATTCGTCCGCCGCACCATGGCAAGGACCTGCGCACGAGCATCGACCTGCGCATACAGTACCTCGCATATCGAACCTTGAAGGCAGCAGTAAAAACACACAACGCCAGGTCTGGTTCTGTTGTTGTCCTTGATGTTAAAACCGGCGAAGTGTTGGCGATGGCCAATCAGCCGACTTACAACCCGAATGATCGTTCTCAGTTCGTGGCAGAGCACTACCGCAATCGGGCGATCACAGACATCTTTGAGCCTGGCTCAAGTATCAAACCTCTAATCGTCGCAGCGGCACTTGAAAGCGGCCAGTACAGACCGAGCAGCGTGGTCGATACCTCACCGGGATACGTCACGGTTGGAGCGAAGAAAATAGAGGACAGTCATAATCTTGGCCGCATCAGTTTAACGACGATTCTTGCGCGCTCGAGCAACGTGGGCATCACCAAGCTGGCGATGACACTGCAAGCGGATCAGCTCTGGGGCACCATGACGCAGTTCGGCTTCGGCGAAATGACGAGCAGCGGATTCCCGGGCGAGTCGGCTGGCATGTTGACCCACTTCAGCAACTGGCGTCCGATCAGCCAGGCGACAATCGCCTACGGATACGGCGTTTCTGTAACGCCGCTGCAACTTGCACAAGCGTACTCTGTGATCGGCAACGGCGGCATCATGCAGCCCGTGTCACTGCTTGCGATCGACGAGTCCGCATCCGGTGAGCGTATTATTTCGGACGATACGGCAAACGCGGTACGCCGCATGCTGGAAGAGGTAGTCCGCCCAGGCGGCACAGGAACGAAGGCCTCCGTCGATGGTTACCGCGTAGCCGGCAAGACCGGAACTGCCTGGAAATTTGCGAAGGGTGGTTACTCCGAAGATAAATACATTTCAATCTTTGCCGGGCTGGCACCAGCAAGTGACCCGCGACTCGCGACCGTAATTGTGATCGACGAGCCGAGCGGTGAGCTTTACTACGGTAGTGATGTTGCGGCACCGGTATTCGCCGATGTCATGTCGGAATCATTGCGGCTCCTGGCTGTACCGCCCGATGCGATGCCGGCGCGTGAGCCTGGGACCGTTATCCAGGCGATGGCCGACCGGAATGCGAGTCAATGAGCGTGCCCGCGATTCAAATGAACATCTCGCCCACGCTTTCGGAGTTACTGTATGGACTTGCTGATGCTCCCGGTCTTCCGGTCTCTGGCATCGCGAGTGATAGCCGTCAACTCAAGGATGGCTTTCTGTTTCTTGCCTGTGAGGGCGTCAGCAGTCACGGTCTTGATTATCTGAGTGACGCGCGCGATGCGGGCGTATGCGCAGTTGCCTGGGATGCCAGCACAGTGAGTGTGCCAGCCGACATCGGGGTGCCGATGATTGCTGTCGAAAACCTCGCGGCGCACATCGGTGAAATTTCGAGCCGTTACTACGGTGATCCATCCAGCAAGTTGAAGACGGTTGGTGTTACCGGCACTAACGGCAAAACGACTGTCGCATGGTTAATCGCGCAATGCCTGCATCAGCTTGATGAGCGTTGCGGTTACCTCGGTACTTTGGGTTTTGGCATTGATGAGATGCAGGGCGTTGAAGGTATGACGACCCCGGCGGCAGTGGAACTTCACGGGCATCTTTCAGACTTCCTGGATCAGGGTGCGACACACGCGGCAATCGAAGTTTCATCGCACGCTTTGTCACAAGGTCGTGTTGATGGTGTGCAGTTTGACGCCGTGCTGTTTACGAACTTAACGCGTGACCATCTCGACTATCACGGTGACATGCAAAGTTATTTCGAAAGCAAGGCTCTGCTGTTTCTCGAACATGCCGCTAACTGCAAAATTATAAATATCGATTCAGAATTTGGCACTGAACTGGCTGCGCGCTGCGGACAGGACGTCGTTACGGTATCGACGCACTTTGACCGGGCTGCCAACGGTCGCCCATATGTGTTCGTGCGTTCGGTCGTTGCGAATGAGAACGGTTCGGACGTAACCATCAGCAGCTCCTGGGGCGACGGAAAATTCACCTTACCGCTGCCCGGTGATTTCAACGTAGCGAATGCGGCGATAGTACTTGCCTATTTGCTGACTACGGGCGTCCGTATCGAACAAGCTTGTGATGTATTGCAGTTAGTTGACGCGCCGCCTGGGCGTATGCAGCAGGTATCGACAACTGGCAGTGCCCTGTATATCGATTACGCGCATACCCCGAACGCCATCGAATCGGCACTGCGGGCGTTGCGCCCCCATTGCCGCGGCAAGCTTTGGTGCGTTTTTGGCTGCGGTGGTGATCGTGATACCGGCAAGCGTCCATTGATGGGCAAGCTGGCCGAGCGCCTGGCTGATCGAGTCATCATCACAACCGACAACCCACGTCATGAAGATCCAAAAAAGATCATCGACGAGATACTCGTCGGAATCAGCAATGCGAGTGACGCGACAATCATCGAAGATCGCGCGGCTGCAATCGCGTGGGCGATCGCTAATGCGGGTCCAACCGATGTTGTGCTCATAGCAGGAAAGGGGCACGAGGAATACCAGGAAGTCGGTAGCGAGCGCCACGCGTTTTCGGACGTTGCGCTGGCGGTTGCTGCAGCCAAATTAAAGGAGGGCGACGCATGATCGACACGCTCGCCTCAGCCGCGGATTGCATGCATGGCCAGTTGCACGGCGAAGACCGTCCATTCGCCGGCATCAGCACTGATACACGTTCGATTTGCGACGGCGAATTGTTCTTCGCGTTGCAGGGTCCAAATTTTGACGGCCATGACTATGTTGCCAAGGCAAGAGCGAACGGAGCAGCGGGCGCTGTTGTTAGCAGCATTGTCGCGGATGATATAGCGCAGATTACGGTCGACGACGCGAAACTCGCGCTAGGCCGTTTCGGTGCAGCGTGGCGTAGCAGCAAGAATGTTCGCGTGGTCGGAATCACGGGAAGCAACGGCAAGACAACCTTGAAGGAACTGGTTGCTGCATGTCTTGGATCGCAAGCACCCACGCTGGCAACGCACGGTAACCTGAATAACGATATTGGCATGCCGTTAATGCTCGCGCGCATTAACGACGAGCATGAGTACGCCGTACTTGAGATGGGCGCAAACCACGCGGGTGAGATCGCCTATCTGGCGTCGTTGGCAAATCCCGACGTGGTGGTTATTACAAACGCAGCTGCAGCACACCTTGAAGGCTTCGGTTCCATGGACGGAGTCGCACATGCGAAGGGAGAGATTCTGCAGGTCGATAATCGGCCGGGTTTCGCAGTCCTCAATGTAGATGACGACTACTACGATTATTGGGCATCGCTTGTCGATGACATAGACACACTGAGTTTCGGATTCGCCGCATCGGCCGACGTTCGAGCGGATGAAATCGAAGTAAGCGCAAGCGGCTCGCAGTTCACTCTGCACTTGCCCGATACATCTTTGCGCGTGTCGCTGCCGCTTCCCGGGATTCACAACGTTCGTAACGCATGTGCTGCAGCAGCAGTTGCAACAGCTCTTAATATTGACAGCGAAGACATCAAGTCGGCGCTTCAGAACGTCGCTCCCGTTGCTGGACGCTTGCAGCCCTTGGCTGGCATCAACGGATGTACATTGTTTGACGACAGTTACAACGCGAATCCATTGTCTGTAACGGCAGCCGCGGAATTTCTAGCGAGCCTTGATGGCGATAGCTGGCTGGTCCTCGGCGATATGAAAGAACTCGGAGAAGATGCAGAGGATTTGCATCGCGAGGTTGGGGCGTCAGCTCGGGCAAGCGGTGTTGACCGCTTGTTCGCGCTTGGCGACTTGTCACGGCATTACGTCGACGGATTTGGTGGCGGTGCGCACTGGTACGCAGACATTGATGCGCTCATTGCTGATGTCGGCGAGGCTAGCAACGCAGTGAATGTTCTGATCAAGGGCTCGCGGTCAATGCGCATGGAGCGTGTTGTTGAAGCTTTGCGTGCTGCCGAACCTGAGAGGAAGGAGGCTTAATCATGCT
>CAYWBZ010000129.1:0-1062 GCA_964456535.1 uncultured Woeseiaceae bacterium
CGCGCGCAGCAGAATAATCAGCTCACATTCGTGATGTTTCACCACGCACCGTATTCGTCAGGAATCCACGGCAGACCGCCCGGCGTCGAAGAAGGTGAGAATTTTGCCTCCGGGATGCCGTTGCGAAGCTTGACGCCGATGTTCTTACGCTACGGGGTTACTGCCGTATTTAACGGTCACGACGAGAATTACGAACATTCGAAAGTCACGGGCGGGCAACTTGATCACACCGTGCACTTCTTTACGATTGGTATCGGCGGTGATGGCCTGCGGGGCCCGGAATCGGACGTTGAAAACTCGCAGCGCGTATTTCTTGCACACGATGATGCCGCGGAGAAGTTTGACGACAACGGTATCTTGCTCGACGGCGGCAAGCATTATGGCCACCTGGAAGTTAATCTTGTCGCAGACGACAGTGGTGACTGGCAGGTGCGCATCGAACCTGTCTATGTTTTTCCATTGATGGGCGAGGACGGCAAAGTGCAAAGCTTTGAGCGACGGATCTATGACGACGTGACGATTATTGAGGGTGTTCATGAGCATTAACATCAGCGCAATCGATTCGCTGATCGTCATCGCGTACATGCTGGCGGTGCTGGCATTTGGCATCTGGGTCGGACGCGGCGGCAAGTCGTCAGCAGATTACTTTCTGGGCGACCGGTCATTGCCCTGGGGCGCATTGCTGTTATCGATCGTTGCGACCGAGACAAGCACGGTTACTTTCTTAAGCATTCCGGGACTCGCCGCAGCGGTCGGCGGAAATTTAACGTTCCTGCAAATTACGATCGGCTACATCGTTGGCAGGACTTTCGTCATTTTCTTCCTGTTGCCGCTGTATTTTCGTGGCAAACCTTTCACCGCGTACGAAGTACTTGAATCCCGATTTGGCAAAGTGACTCGGCGAGTTGTGTCGAGCCTGTTCCTGTTAACGCGCAACGCAAGTGACTCCCTGCGACTGTTCCTGACAGCGCTGGTTTTGCAGATCGTTCTCGGACTCGACCTGACGGCCAGCGTGATTTTTATCGGCACGATAACGATTGTCTATACCTTCATCGGTGGCGC
>CAYWBZ010000129.1:1162-6727 GCA_964456535.1 uncultured Woeseiaceae bacterium
ATGACGTTCTGGTCCGGCCTGGCCGGTGGCGCATTCCTGACAGCGGCAACTCATGGCACGGACCAGATGATGGTGCAACGCTACCTGTCTGCGAAAAGCCGCGGTGATGCTTCACTCGCACTCGGCATCAGTGGTTTTATTGTCTTGCTGCAGTTCGCGGTGTTCCTGCTGATCGGCGTCGGACTTGCTAACTTGTTCGGCATCGGTAGCGCAACATCGGCGGTAGAGGGCATGAAAAACGACCAGCTCCTGGCCCACTTTATCGTCAATTACATGCCGGTCGGTTTGCTCGGTCTAACGCTGGCCGCCGTATTCGCGGCGGCGATGTCGACTTTGTCGAGTTCCCTGAACTCGTCGGCTGCTGCTTTCATCAATGACATCTGGCTACCACGCACGCGGCGCAATCCCGACGAACACGCTGTGATGACGGCCGGGCGCCTGGCGACGGTGGCTTTCGGAATGCTGCAAATCGTTATCGCGATTGCTTTTGGCATGCTCGCTACCGATGAAAGTATCGTTAGTAATGTCTTGAAAATCAGTGGCTTTGCGGCGGGACCAGTGCTTGGCTTGTACTTTCTCGGCGTATTCTCGCCGCGGGTCACAGAAGCGGCTGCGCTTGGCGGTTTCGTCGTTGGCGTGACTGTATTGTCCGTGATTGCGTATGTCACGCCCCTGCATTGGGCCTGGTATGCGATGGTTGGGTCACTGGTCACTTATGAGGCAGGCATCATCCTGCAGTTTTTTCGGAGGGTATGGCGATGAGTAGCGACATCCTGTCGCAGATTCAGGAGATCGTTGGTAGCGGTCGACTGACAACAGCGGACGCCGTTGGTGAATTTGAATTTCCCTGGGCAACGCACGACACCTGCCAGGCAAAGGCTATCGTGTATCCAGAGACAACCGAAGAGGTCGCCGAAATTTTGCGTGTCTGCAATGCGGCTCGGCAAACCGTCGTGCCTTTTGGCGGCGCTACCAATCTTGTGCAAGGTTGCGCAACGACGGCTGATGACATCGTGCTGTCACTCGAGAAAATGAACGCGGTCGAAGAGGTCGATACCAGCGCCCGCACGCTCATCGCGCAAGCCGGGGTAACGCTCCAGGATGCGCAAGAGGCCGCCGATCGCAAGGACCTGTTCTTCCCCGTCGATTTCGGGGCGCGCAGCAACTGCCAGTTGGGCGGCATCGTGTCGACGAATGCCGGCGGCACCAAGGTCATTCGATACGGCATGACCCGGGATTCGGTTCTGGGCCTCGAAGCGGTGCTTGCAGATGGCACGGTCATCTCTTCAATGAATCGTTACATCAAGAATAACTCGGGTTTCGATCTCAAGCAGTTGTTCATGGGCAGCGAGGGGGCGCTCGGTATCATCACCCGGGTCGTGTTTCGGCTGCGACCGAAAGCAACGTCACACAATGTCGCGTTGCTAGCCTGTAATACGTTCGAGGATGTCGTTCTGATTCTCGAATCGGCCAGCAAAGCGTTGCCCGATACGCTGACCGCGTTTGAAGTCATGTGGAACAGCTTTTACGAGATTGCCGTCGAGCCGCAGGGCAGGCTTCCCACGCCGATCGAAGCGGGTGCCGGCTTCTACGTCATTGTCGAGTCGATGGGTGTCGACGCAGTGCACGACTCCGCCGCATTTGAGGCGATGCTGGAGGTGCTGATGGAGAAGCAGCTGCTTGTCGATGGCACGATTGCCAAGTCCGGCCGTGAGCGCGAAGAGATCTGGGCGATTCGCCATGAAGTCGAGCCGATCATCTCCACGGCACACAATTTTGACCTCAGTTTGCGCAGTGCCGACGTCGGTCAATATGTGGACGAAGTCGAAGCAGACGTACAGCAGCGTTATCCGAATGCACGAGTGATCGGTTTCGGCCACCTGGGCGACAACAACGTGCACATCTCGGTCCTGGGGCTTGAATGGAATGAGGCGACGATCCGTGGTGTAGAGGACGTGGTTTACAGTCGCCTGGCACCTTTTGCCGGAGCGATTTCTGCAGAGCACGGCATCGGCCTCGAAAAGCGCCCATACCTGCCGATCAGCCGGACGCCCGCCGAGATCGATTTGATGTTGAAACTGAAGTCGACGCTCGACCCGAATAATATTCTAAACCCGGGCAAAGTGGTCTCAGCCTGAGTCTGATGAAACATTGAAACAACTACTGACAAATTGCGAACTGTTTGACGGTGACAACGTGCACACAGGACGTGCGCTGCTGATTGACGGTGGTGTGATCGCCGACATTGTCGCAGAAGGCGACGTGCCAGAGGGTGTCGACAGAGTTATTGACCTCAAAGGCAACCTGTTGGCACCAGGACTGATCGATCTGCAGGTGAACGGCGGCGGTGGTGTGTTGTTCAACGATGAGCCGACAGTGGAATCGCTGCAGCGAATTCTTGCGGCGCACCGACCGTTTGGCACAACCGCGATGCTGCCAACTTTGATCAGTGATGACGCGGACACAATGCAGCGTGGTATCGAAGCTGTCGCCGCGGCAATGCGCAATGGACTCGCCGGCATCGTGGGTATTCATCTTGAAGGACCGCACTTGAGTTCTGCATTCCACGGCGTGCACGATGCAGCGATGGTGCGCCCGCTGGATGAAAGTGCGATGGCCATACTGACATCGCTGCAAGAGGGTCGCACCTTGGTGACGGTGGCACCCGAGACGATATCCGCAGCCACTATCAAACGTCTTTGTGACGCAGGGCTCATCGTCTTCGGTGGCCACAGTGCTGCGACCTATGAGGAGACGCTCGACGCGCTGGCGGCGGGCCTCACTGGATTCACCCATTTATTCAATGCCATGACACCACTGAACAGTCGTGCGCCGGGCATGGTTGGCGCTGCGCTCGAGGACAAGGACAGCTTCTTCGGCATTATCGCCGATGGTTTCCACGTGCATCCCGCGACCTTGCGCCTGGCCCTTGCTGTGAAGACGCGCGGCAAAGCGATGCTGGTGACAGACGCCATGCCTTGCGTGGGGTCAGAGGTTACGGCGTTTGAATTAAACGGCCAGACGATACGTGCCGAGAGTGGACGTTGCCTGACGCCGGTCGGCGGGCTGGCGGGCAGCGATATCGGTCTGATCGAAGCTGTCAGGAACGCAAGCGAGTTTGGTGGCGTGGATTGTTTCGAGGCGCTGCGCATGGCCTCTAGATACCCGGCCGAGGCTATTGGTATAGCAGAAACGCACGGTCAGGCATGCCCTGGCTATTCGGCAAACCTGATCGAACTCGATGACGGATTCAATGTTGTACGTAGCTGGATTGCGGGTGACCTCGAGGAGTACGAGGCGCAGTAATGGACATCGTCATTCTCAAGAACAGTGAGCAGGTCGCAATTGCCGGAGCACAGCAGCTGCAAAATTTACTCGCCACGAAATCGGATGCTGTCCTTGGCCTGGCAACGGGACGCACGCCGTTAGCTTTGTATCAGCAGCTGATCGCGGCTTGCCAAGAAGGCTCGCTGTCGTTTGCTGACGTAACGACATTCAATCTTGATGAGTACCTCGGGATACGCCCGGAGGATTCACAAAGTTACAGGTCGTACATGCAGCGCGAGTTGTTCGATCACATCGACATCGATACTGCCAACACTTACCTGCCGGAGTGTGCTGCTGATGAGAGTCCACTCGATGTCGGCCCACGATACGAGGAAAAAATTGGCGCGGCAGGTGGTATCGATTTACAGGTCCTGGGTATCGGCCAGAATGGCCACATCGGCTTTAACGAACCCAGTTCAAGCCTCAGGTCGCGGACGCGTATCAAGACACTGACACGCGAAACCATTGCCAATAATCGCCAGTATTTTGATGACCTGGATTCGCAACCACAACTCGCGATCACGATGGGCATCGCGACGATTATGGACGCGCATGAAATCTTGCTGCTTGCAACCGGCGCTGAAAAGGCAGAGGCCGTGCAGCAATCGATTGAGGGACCCGTGTCATCCATGTGGCCCGCTTCCATACTGCAAATGCACGAGCGTGTGACCGTGTTATTGGATGAAGAGGCGGCATCGGCACTAACGCGGCGGGACTATTACAACTGGGTACAAGACCAGAAGCGGCGCTTGCTGGCGCAAATCGAGAACAGCTGAGTGAGCCTACTCGTACAACAGGAAAGCGGCGCGGCGTGTAATGAAATTATCCAGCCCGGCTTGATAGGCGTTCTTGATTTCGGCGACAGTATGCCCGGCTTGCAATGCGTCCAACGTCGCGGCGTTGCCGAGCAGTCGCAAGTAGGGCTCAATTTGCCAGATTTCCGGGTAATCGAGTCGCAGTTGGTGTGCGATAGCGAAGCCCGTTGTCAGAGACTCGAAACGCGCACGATCATTGATGGTGATTCGAATTCCGCCGCAAGTTTCGCCCGCAAACTTGCTGGCGTCCGGTGTGAATTCGATAGCGTCGAATGTCACGCCAGGCAGTCCCAATGCGGCGAGATTCTTCGCGAAGCGTTCGCCGTCAAGCCAGGGTGCTCCAAACACTTCAAACGGTGTGGCCGTGCCGCGGCCGACCGAAAGATTAGTCGTCTCGAGCAAACCGATGCCGGGGTACAGCAGCGCTTCGGTAAGACTGCGCATATTTGGCGACGGGTTGATCCAGGTCAGGCCCGTATCGTCGAAAAATTGTGCACGCTGCCAGCCGTACATCTCAACGACCTTCAAGTCGAGGTCGAGCTTGAGTTCGGCCTTCAGCATCAACGCGATCTCGCCGACGGTCATACCATGGCGAACGGCGAGGGTGTGAAAACCGACGAAGGATTGCAGACCATCGTCCAGCACCGGACCGGCGACGTCGATGCCATTGATCGGATTGGGTCGATCGAGAACGACGAAGCGAATACCGTTGTCTGCCGCCGCGATCATGGCGTTGCCCATGGTCGATATGTAGGTATAGAAGCGTGTACCGATGTCCTGGATATCGAACACGATGGTGTCAATATCCTGCAACATTTCGGCAGTCGGCCGGCGAACCTCGCCGTAAAGACTGACCACCTGAATTCCGGAACTCGCGTCCAGGCTATCGCCGATGATCTCAATGTCGAGCTTGCCGGAAAGGCTGTGCTCGGGGCTGAAGAGTCGCACGACCTCAACATTTTCTGCGTTGTTCAACAGGCGAATACTACTTCGTCCATCGCGGGTGATGCCGGTGTGGTTCGTGAGCAACCCAATTCTGGCGCCGGACAATTGCTGGAATTCGTCGCGCTCCAGAACGTCGATCCCTGTCAGGACAGCGCCCGGTTCGGCCTGCGCCAGAACCGGGAGCAGCAGCAACAGAATTTTTATCAGTCTGGTTTTCATCAGACGGACACGATAGAGCAACCCTTATGGAAATGACAACCGAAGCGAGCAATCCGAACTCCGTTGACCTGGATCGATTGGACACGCTGGAACTCGTGCAATTGATTAACGTTGAAGACGCGAAGGTGGCAGCGGCAGTCGGGGAGGCGGCGACTCCAATCGCAGCAGCGATCGACGTGATCGCGGCACGATTCGCCAGCGGCGGTCGCCTGGTTTATGTCGGTGCAGGAACATCGGGGCGACTCGGTGTACTCGATGC
>CAYWBZ010000130.1:0-6717 GCA_964456535.1 uncultured Woeseiaceae bacterium
TGACTTCCTTCCATTTGTCGGAAACCGCTTTTTGCACAGCCGCCCCACCGCCGACACTGAAGCCAAGTGAGGAGAAATCGAGATCAGCAAACCCAGGGGTATGCAGAAGCCCGTTGTAAAGCGTGTTTACACCTGTAAAGACAGTGACCTTCCACTTCGACCACTCCGCCACAAATGCGAGCATATCCCGCGGGTTCGTGATCAAGACGTTAGTACCACCGAACTTGAAATAAGACAGCGTATTCACCATCAACGCAAAAATGTGGTACATCGGAATCGCCGTGATAACAACATCTTCGCCCAGCCTTATGAAATCGCCGGCACAGCTTTCGAACTGCAGGATATTCGCGACGAGGTTTCGGTGTGTGAGCATCGCCCCTTTCGACAGCCCGGTAGTGCCGCCGGTGTACTGAAGGTAGATCAGATCATCGCCATTCAGAGCGACTTTCGAAAACTCCATGTCGCCACCAGCTGATATTGCATCCAGGAAGGCAATCGGATTTTTGATACCCGGGTTTGTCGGTGGCGATGGCAAACCGAGATCAATCAAATCATCGAGGCTGGCGACAATGATGTTCTTGATTCCGGTCTCACCAACGACTTCTGCCAGCGTTTCTGTGGACCCTGAAAAAACAACGATCGTTTCCACGTCCGCGTCATTGAGTTGATGCTGAAGTTCGCGCGGCGTGTACATCGGGTTGACGTTAACCTGTACTCCCCCCGCTCTTAGTATGCCGAGCATCGCGATGGGAAATGCCATAATGTTTGGAGCCATCAAAGCGACTCGATCGCCTTTAACCAGACCCAGTTCATTTTGTAAGTAAGCTGCAAAATCGCGAGACAGCGAAAGCACTTCCGAATAGGTCTTGGTTGCGCCAAAGTTACTGAACGCGACATTGTCGCCGAAACGTTCACCCGCCTCCAGCAACATATCCACGACATTGCTGTATGCATCCGCATCTATTTCATGCGGTACCCAAGGGTCGTACTGATCGAACCACGGCTTACTCATTTGCTTCCCCCTTATTTTTCTTCGTATCGAATTGTCTGCCGAGCCATAGGCCGACGCCTCCCCAGGCTGCAGCGATCGCTGATCCTACGACGGCGACCGCCGCAAGGCCAAGCCCAATGCCATCCGTCAGGAATGCAAACAACGTCCCACTGACCGCGTCTCCCCCGCGATAAACAACGATATCAATCACTGGCTTGGCTTTGAAGCGCTCTTCCTGAGTTACTCTCGTGTATAGCATCTCTCTTGCGGGTCTGGTCAGACCATAGTTACCACCACGACGAAATACCTGCAGAGCCAACAAAACCGTCAACATCGGCGCGAAAGCGAGTATCAGCAGGCCGCCACCGACCAGGAAAGGCATCAACGCCAACGCTACCGGCATTCCGACCTTACCAACGATTCGACCTGTGAGGAAAAATGCCATTCCGAACGTCACTACATTCACCAGCCAATCGACACTACCCAGTATTTGTGTGCGTTCAGCACGCGAGAATTCTGCCAGCAGGTTCTTTTGCTCAAAATAAACGAAAGACCCAATGAATACATAGAGAAGAATGAACGCACCAATACCCAGTAAGTACGGATTAGTGACAAATGACTGGAACCCCTGCCACCATTTGCCACCGATCGTCGCTTTCGACGTGTCCGCTTCCAGATCGGTATTGCCGAGCTCAGTCTCCTTGAGGTGGTAGATATAAAATACGAGAGGAATGACCAGCATCAGGCTGGCAGATGCAATCAGCATCAAGGTATCGGTACCCAGCATGCCGGCGAACAAGGCAGGGATGGCTGGGCCGACCAGGGCTCCCGCACTGGCTCCGGCACCGATTATCGCAAAAAGTCGTTTTGCCTGATTGGGATTGAATGTATCGGCCATGAAGGTCCAGAACACCGATATGTGAAACAGCGCAAATACGCTCACCCAAAGATAAAAGGCTTTGTCGACGAAGGTATCGTCGACCACCACCGTGAACCCTTTGATCGTAATGGCACCCAGATCAAACTCGCCGATAGCCGTTACACCGATGTAAAAAAGCACGAACGATAAAGCAAAAAAAGCGTACATGGAGGGCACAACATTCTTGAGCTTTGCACGCGAAATCGCGAACCCGTACAGAGATACGATCCCGGCGCTGACGAAGAAGTTGATGTTCCAGAGAAAACTGACTTCCGAGTCGCTCCAGTCGCTCGCCATGGCATCGCGAACTGGTCGGAGGATGTAGTACGACGCCATCAGGACAAAAACGAACAGCGTCGAAACAAGCGTCGCTTTTAATTCATTTACTTCGACCTGTGAAAGCGCTTTGGCTGAACGGGCAATAATGCCCTTGTTGGCGTTACTCATAGACGACTCCACGGAAACAGTCGCTGATTCTACATCGAACGTCTAATGATTAAACCGTGGGTCATGCACCGGGGTCTATTATGCGCTGGGGTGCGGATAGGTATCCTGGTCGTCTTCGCAATTGCGGTGATGGCCGGGTTCGAGGCAAGTGAAGTCCTTCTCAACCAGTATTTCGAGTTTGCCGTCGCCCGGCAGTTCCTGCTCCGTATACAAGGTCACAAGGTCGGTGTCGGCCCACTCCGGGATTATTTCACGAGGCATGCTGATCTCGATCCTGCCATTGTCAAAGCTCGCTACCATATCCTCATTGTCTGATAGCTCAAGGCTATAGCTGAACACTGTTCCCGGGAACTCTGTCTCCTCAATAAGCTTGTTTCCCGCTGCCAGACTCTCAACCTCACCGCGCTTCAGGCGCAGGCGTATGGAGTTGCCACGAATTCTGAGTTTCATCTGTGTGCCTCAATGATCAAGTATCTCAGTCTTGTCCAATACAAAGACTGTGCCTAGCGGCGAATAATACCTAGGCACACTTGTGAATTACACTGATTTAGTCGGCTTATGCGGCCATCGCCACTTTATCGCCTTGCTCAACGTATTCCGCGTTGCCATCGAGCAGCGCCTGCAGCAAAGGCTCGAACTGGCGCTTCATCAGCGGTGCCATTATTTTTCCGATGACGCCGAATTTTGGCTCAAATTCTGCGGTAAACCGAACGCGCGTACGTTGTTCGGCGATCTCCTCGAATTCGATGTTCGCGGTCATGGACTTCAGCGGTAAGGAACCTTCGTACACGTCGATTTTCATTGATCGACCCGGCTTGTAATCAATGATTTCTTCGCGAACCCAGTTTTTCCCATCTGCCATGTCGCAATGCCGCAACGTACCCACACGTGTTGGCGCCTCGGCGCTGCTCAGCAATCGAGACGCTTTGACGCCTGGGTTATATTTGTAGATATTGCCGAAGTCGTCCCAGCTACTCCACACATCCTCAATACTTGCATTGACGCGTTTACTAACGATTATCTTGCTCAATTTATTTCTCCAATGGAAATTCTGCCGGCGTAAAAAGCAACGAAGCCCTCAATGTCGATAACTTCGTCGTAGGTAGATGGGTAAGTCCATGCGACGTCTGCCCCATCCGGGTCTGCGATCAGACGAAAATATTCCGCTCGCCCTTTGAAAGGGCAGGTAGTCGCTGAGTCACTCGATATCAGCACCTCACTCCGAACATCTTCGAGCGGAAAATAGACGACCGCGCCATAGCCTGTCTCTTCGAGAATACGGACTCGATTGGACTCCGCCAGAATGATGTTGCCCTGCGATGCACGCCATCCGCCGCTCGGCGCATTAATGCTGATGTGGTGATTCGGGTGACGATGAAACCCCGGGGCCGGTCCCTGTATTGCGGTCATGCTCTTCTCTTATGGACTTGACGAACAGCGACAATACATGGACCATTCTGGCACCACTACATCTATTTTGGAGATCCATTGGTGCAAAAATCGACCATGCGGTGGGGCGACCTGCGGCTATTCCTTGAGCTTGTACGCAAGGGCTCTGCCCGCGCAGCCGCTACGACGATGAATATGAGCCATTCCACGGTCGTGAGACGTGTTGAACGACTTGAAGCCAGCCTGGGCGTACGGCTTTTCGACCGTGACTTTACGGGCTACCGGCCCACCTCCGCCGGCGAAACCTTAATGACCTCGGCGCTTGCGGCGGAGGAAGCTATTTTGACGGCCGACCGTCAATTGCACGGACAGGATGCACAGCTCAAGGGCATAATTCACGTCACGACATCCGACATCCTTGCAAACTATTTCCTGACGACTGAGCTGGCGCGATTCGGCGAGCTATACCCGGAGATCGAATTTCAGGTCTCTGTGTCCTACGACGTATTCGACCTCACACGCCGAGAAGCTGATGTCGCGCTTCGATTTATTGGCAACGGCCGAAATCCGCCTGAAGACCTGGTTGGTCGAAAGCTTCTGAAAGCATCCAGTTGCTACTACGCAACTGAGCGATACCTGGATACTCACGACTTGTCGTCAGAAAATACCACCGCTCGCTGGATCGGCTGGGATGACGACGAGCCTTATCCATGGTGGGTAAAGGAATCGCCGTTTTCGAACGTCCCTGCACACGGTCATTTCAACAACGCAATGCTGCAGGCATTCGCAGTGCAGTCTGACCTTGGAATCGCATCTCTACCTTGTTTCGTAGGAGACAAGATTCCAGGCGTTATTCGAATCCCGGGCTGTGAGCCGTTTCCGAACTACGATGTGTGGATGCTGTCCCACCCGGACCTCCGGGATGCTGCCCGGCATCGAGCATTCCGAAAGTTTCTGTCAGAGTCGTTTGAGACCCGCAAGAATGAATTTCTGGGAATTCAGTCCTGACAGAAGCCCCTATTTTTTCGGCAATTTCGATCGAGCGTTCGCGATGCTGTCCCGCGACTCAATCCGCTCCACCCATGCCTTGACGTTGGCATAGTCATCGATAGAAAAATCGACGTCGCGATGTTGTTCAACGTAGGCGAAGGCGAACAGGTCAGCGATTGACAACGCATCGTTTGCCAACCAGTCCGAACTCTCAAGTATCGAGTCCAGCGTGCCAAGTTGCGCGGTGGCGAACTTATTCGCCTCAGCGACGCCTTTTTCATCCGGTTCACCCAGATTGAACTTCGGCTTGATCGCGAGCTCAAAATACAACTTCGTGAACCAGTGACCCAAATGACAGGTGAAATAGTCCATCCATTGATCGACTCGCGCTCGTTGCATTTTGTCGGCCGGATATAACGGTGAATCCGTCACGTTAGCGACATACCGGCAGATAGCGCCGGATTCGAACAGATGCTCGCCGTTATGTTCCAGCACCGGGACTTTGCCCATCGGCGTCTTTTTTGCGAACTCTTCGGACTTTTGCTCACCGGTGCCGAGATTGACGAAGTGAAACTCGTAGTCCGCACCCACTTCCTCCAGCACGTACAAGGTTTTCAATGTGTTCTGCGTAAAGAATCCGTATAGGTTAAACATTCTGTCTCCTTGCTCGCCGTTATCAGGCAACTTCAAACAGCGACGCTGCGCCCTGTCCGCCACCGATACACATGGTGCATACAACATATCTTGCACCACGTCGTTTACCTTCGATCAAGGCGTGACCCACCATGCGCGCGCCTGACATGCCGTACGGGTGACCGATCGAGATAGCGCCGCCATTAACGTTCAACTTGTCATTAGGAATACCCAGTTCGTCGCGGCAGTAGAGCACCTGTACGGCAAACGCTTCATTCAATTCCCACAAATCGATATCGTCCATGGTCAGGCCATTTCGTTGCAGTAATTTCGGTACCGCGAAGATTGGGCCGATACCCATCTCATCGGGTTCGCAACCCGCTACCGCCGTGCCACGATAAATCCCGAGCGGCGCCAATCCACGCTTTTCGGCGAGACTCGCCTCCATCACGACGGACGCCGATGCGCCATCCGATAACTGGCTCGCGTTGCCGGCCGTGATGAAGCCACCTTCGCGTACGGGATTTAACGAAGACAGGCCTTCAAGATTCGTTCCAGGGCGGTTGCCTTCGTCTTTCTCAAGTAGGACGTCTTCAAAGCTGATCTCTTTCGTTTCCCTGTCCATGACACCTTTATTCGATGCCAGTGGCACGATTTCGTCGTCGAATTTGCCTGCCTTCTGTCCGGCAGCGGTACGCTGCTGACTTTGCAATGAATACTCATCCTGCGCTTCGCGACTAACGTTGTAACGATTGGCGACGACCTCAGCAGTATCGATCATCGGCATATGAATGTGCTTGTGTACGGCCAGCAGGCGCGGATCGGCTGCCCGGTACATATTCATATGTTCATTCTGTACCAGGCTCACAGACTCCAGACCGCCACCCACCATGATATCCACGCCATCGGCGATGACTGTCTTTGCGGCAAGCGCGATTGCCATCATTCCAGAGGAGCACTGCCGATCGACCGTCATCCCGGCTGTTGTAACCGGCAATCCCGCCGCCAGTGCGATCTGGCGAGCAATGTTGGCACCCTGTGAGCCCTGCGGCAGGGCGCAGCCCATCATGACATCCTCGACTTCCGCCGGATCGAGACCAGCGCGCTCGACCGCGTGTTTTACCGCATGTCCGCCGAGCGTCGGTGCCTCTGTATTGTTGAACGCGCCACGATACGCTTTGCCAATCGGCGTACGTGCTGTCGATACGATAACTGCTTCTCTCATGATTATTTCTCAGGTTATTTGGTTTGATTATCCAAGGTCGAGGCCGAGTTTCTTTGCCGCCTGCGTCGCGAACTTGGTGGGTTGATCGAAGCCACTTTGCAGCTCACGCATGCCATCATTGTC
>CAYWBZ010000131.1:0-6684 GCA_964456535.1 uncultured Woeseiaceae bacterium
GTTTTTTTGTTAGCGGTAGCCACGTGAGGTTCGCTTAACGAGTCCTCGGGCAAACGCCGTCATCGCCGAAGAAATAGGCAATCTCGATTGCCGCCGTTTCGGTCGCATCGGAACCGTGAACAACGTTCTCTTCGATACTGGCAGCGTGGTCGGCGCGAATCGTGCCGGGATCAGCATCTGCTGGATTCGTAGCTCCCATGATCTCGCGATTCTTCGCGATGGCATCTTCACCACTCAAAGCCTGTACGACAACGGGACCCGACGTCATGTAGCTGACCAGGTCATTGAAGAACGGGCGCTCACTGTGAACGGCATAGAAGCCCTCTGCCTGTTCTTTCGTCAGGTGCATCATGCGGGCTGCAACGATTTCGAGACCCGCTGCTTCAAAGCGGCCATAAATCTCGCCGATCAGGTTCTTTTGTACGCCATCAGGTTTGATGATGGAGAGCGTTTGCTCAACTGCCATGTGCTACTTCCTCTTATGCAATTAAAAAATGATGGTCAGCGCCCGGCACGCTGGCCGGACGAATAGATGTAAACCCTTAATTCTACTACGGTACTTTCAGACGGTGAAGCTTTCACCGCATCCACATTCGCCGGAAATATTCGGGTTGCGGAAACTGAATGCCTCATTCAGGCCGTTTTTGACGAAATCGACCTCAGTACCATCGATTAGCTTGAGTGCTTCCGGGTGGACCACAACCGTGACTCCCTTGTCCTCAAAGACAACATCCACGTCATCGATCTCGTCGGCGTAGTTGATGACGTAGGAATAGCCCGAGCAACCGGTCTCGGTCACGCCGACACGCAGGCCCACGCCCGATCCACGCTTGTCCAGATAGGTGCGAACCCGCTCTGCCGCCGAATCCGTTAATGAAATAGCCATTTCAATCCTGTGTTGTCAGTCCTGAGTAGATAACAGTCGGTCCTGGATGGCTGCCCTAAGCGACCGGACCGTGTCTTCGAGTACAAGTATACGTCCGGTTTTCTCTACAGGTACAGCCAGATCCTGCATTATCGGGTCGGTCTCAAATAGTTCAAGCTCGGCAACCGGGCGGCCCTCATATTGGCGGCAAAACATCTCGGCTGCGGCGATAACGTGCGGGCAACCCCAGGCCAGAAAACGCAGCTCTGTAATGGTGCTCTTACTGACGTTAGCAGACAGTCGAATGCGCATTCCCTGATCTTCGAAGAATGCCACGATGTCGCCCGCGGCGTCACCGGCGTGGTCGGGACTTCCAAAGCAGGCCCGAACCGCCGAATTATAGGGATTATTGTTCATGTGACCCGGCTCAAGCGACTGCTTCCGGCGCCAGATTGCGCAGTTTCTCCACGCCACGGCGGTACAGCGTTATAGCCGTCTCAACCTCATCGCGCGTCGTCATCCTGCCGAGACTGAATCGAATCGCGCTTTGCGCTTCCAGATCACTCCGGCCCAATGCCCGCAGCACATACGATGGCTCCTGACTCCGGGAGTTACAGGCCGACCCCGATGCGACGCAAAGAGGCTCCAGGGCAAGCAACAGACTTTCACCCTCAATGTCGTCCAGACCGACGTTGAGAATACCCGGATAACCACCCTGTTCCGGGCCATTGACAGTCAGCCCTTCGATAGCCTCAATACCCGCCAATAACTGGCTCTTAAGCGCGGCGAGATTCTTGAGGTCGTCCTCGATGCTCACGGCAGCCACAGCAGCCGCTTCACCGAGGCCGGCGATCAGATCGACCGCCAGAGTTCCCGGGCGCAGGCGACGTTGCTGTCCACCGCCAAACATCAACGGATCGATCGGCGTTCCGTCAGCAACATAAAGGGCTCCGACCCCTTTGGGTCCGTAAAACTTGTGTGCGGTCAGCGAGTACAGATTTACAGGTAGAGCGGCCAGATCAACCGGAATCTTCCCAGCTGCCTGCGCTCCATCAACGTGGAATAGCACGTCACGTTTTGCGCAGGCTTCGCCGATTGCAGCAATATCCTGCATGGCGCCCGTTTCGTTATTGACCTGCATGATCGACGCTAGCTGCGTGTCATCCCGCAAAGCCGCTTCAAAACGCCCGACGGGCAGGTATCCGTCCTCATCAGGTTCCAGCCATGTGACCTCAAAGCCCTGTTTCTCCAGCGCGCGGAACACGTCGATCACTGCCTTGTGTTCGGTACGCATTGTCACGAGGTGTTTGCCGCGATGCGCGCGCTGTCTTGCGGCACCCATGATCGCGAGGTTGTTCGCTTCCGTCGCACCTGAGGTCCAGAGAAGTGACGTGGGCGTGACGTTCAGCAATGACGCCAGTTGCTCTGCCGCAAGCGAGACGGCCGCTGCACTGATTCTGCCACCAATATGATTGGATGACGGGTTAAACCAGGCATTCGCCTGTACCTCGCGCATACGGTCCGCGACTTGCGGGCCCAGCGGCGTCGTCGCAGCGTAATCCAGGTAGATCAGATTAGTCTCCTCGGACACTAGCCGGACTCCTTTGTCTGGTCTCTTGTCTTATCGATAGCCGTCAGGAAGCCGCGCAGAATATTGACCTCGTTCTGGCCTGGCCGCGCGCGAATGAACATGCGCCGCAAGCGGCGCATCAGATGGCGCGGGTTGTCCGGGTCCAGAAAGTCTATATCGGTCAGAACCTGCTCGAGGTGCGTGTAGAAATGCTCCATCTCCTGCCCGGTCGCGTGCGGTGATTCACTCTCGAAACCAGGCCCGCCATCCAGTGTGCTTGCGACTCGTAACTCGTAGGTCAATACCTGCACGGCCATCCCCAGGTTCAGGGAACTGAACTCCGGGTTCGTTGGAATCGTCAGCAGCGTGTGGCACAAATCCAGGTCGTCGTTTTGCAGGCCGGATTTCTCCGGACCGAAAACAGCGGCAACTTTGCCGGCTTTGCTTTCCAGCATCATGCGCTCGGCACAGTCACGTGGGCCCATACTCGGCCAGTTTATAGTTCGTGCGCGTGCGCTGGCGCCGGCCACATAAACACAGTCGGTCAATGCCTCGCTAAGGGACCCAACCACCTTGGCAGATTCAAGAATATCGGTAGCGCCCGACGCTCGAGCGGTCGCGTCGTCATGGGGGAAATACCTGGGATTTACCAGCGCCAGATCGCTGAGTCCCATATTTTTCATGGCACGGGCGACCGCGCCTATATTGCCAGGGTGTGTGGTTCCGACGAGGACGATGCGAATAGTCATTGTTGCGACATCTTTGGGACAGTTGGCTAAAAGTCCGGTATTCTACCGCCCCGGCGGCCCACGCTGACAGTAAAGTCTGTGGGAATTGCCCAGTTCTTTGACATTGACGGAATCGAAGCATGCACGCACTACTCAACGTAGCGGTAATGGCGGCGCGCCGCGCCGGTGCCGTATTAGGAAGAAATTTCAACAAGCGCCACAAGCTGACTGTTGAAATGAAGGGCCACAACGATTTCGTTAGCTCGGCGGATCTCGCCGCCGAAGCCGCCATCATCGAGGTTATTCACAAGCATTATCCTGACCACGCCATTCACGCGGAGGAGTCAGGCATTTCCGGTGAATCTGATCACGTCTGGATTATCGACCCACTGGACGGCACAACAAACTACCTGCACGGTTTCCCCGTGTTCGCCGTCTCCATCGGCCTGCAGATCAATGGACGCCTGGAGCACGCTGTTGTTTATGACCCAATGCGTGAAGAACTCTTCACGGCCTCAAAGGGCGAAGGCGCGCAACTTGATGGACGTAAGATCAGGGTTAGTGGCAACAAGGATCTTGATCGAGCACTGATCGGAACCGGATTTCCGTTTCGCCAAGCCGACTCCGAAATGGGGCCATATCTCGAAATGCTGGGTAAAGTCGTGAAGAACACATCGGGCGTGCGCCGCCCGGGAGCAGCCGCACTGGATCTTTGTTATGTAGCTGTGGGCCGTTTGGATGCTTTCTGGGAAACTGGATTGCAGCCCTGGGATCTTGCTGCCGGCACCCTGATAATCCGCGAAGCTGGCGGTATCGTCAGTGCACTTGATGGTGGTGAGAATCACCTCGAGACGGGACATGTAATAGCCGGCACACCAAGAATCTATCGCGGCCTCGCGAAACTCTGTGCGAAAGAAATTAAGGCGATCCTGGCACCGTAGGACCGCTCCTACGGCAGGTCATCGATTAACGATGGGTCTTTAATCGGTTCGATCAAATCCTGCGCGTTGACGTTCAGCGCCAGTGCCGTCGCACTCGCCGTGTAAATCGACGAGTAGGTACCAACGATAACGCCGACAATCAGAGCGATCGAGAAAGGCGCGATTGACTCGCCGCCCAGCACCAGCAATGCAACCAGCACCAGCAGGGTGGTCAGCCCGGTGATCAACGTACGCGCAAGCATTTCATTGATAGAGATGTTCATTAACTCTTCGGCTGATTTACCGCGAAGCGCGAAGAAATTCTCACGAATACGGTCGAAGGCGACAACCGTGTCGTTTAGCGAATAACCAATAACAGCGAGTACCGCGGCAACAACCGTGAGGTCAAACGGTAGCCCAAAAATTGAAAAGAAGCCGACGGTCACGATCGCATCGTGAGCCAAAGCCGCGACAGCGCCTGCTGAAAACTTCCATTGGAAGCGGATCATGACGTAAACGAAGATCAACATCAGTGCGACCACCATCGCCAGAGCGCCACTTTCGGCAAGTTCTCCACCCACTTGCGGGCTGACAAATTCAACACGACGCAGGTCAATTTGCTCGCCGCCCGACTCCAGGGTCGAACGTAACCGCTTGCGAATTTCGTCCCCATTCCCTTCCTGGGGAGGTAAACGAACCAGCACTACATTATCGGCACCAAAACGCTGTACCTGGGCATCCGTATAGCCATCACGTGCCAGTTCGCCACGAATAGCTTGCATCTCCGCAGCTTGCTGGTAGCCGACTTCGAGCAAAATACCGCCCGTGAAATCAATGCCGAATTCGAGGCTACGTGTCGCGAGAGATGCCAGCGATCCGATCACCAAGAGCAAAGAGATGGTCAACGCGACCTTGCGGCGCATCGGCCCGAGAAAATCGATACTGGTATTTTCTTTAATTAATCGCATGATTCGATTTCCTAAACCGGCAACGACTTAAGCTTGCGCCCGCCGAATATCAAATTAACTACGGACCGCGTACCGATAATAGAGGTGAACATCGAAGTAATGATTCCAAGTGCCAGCGTGACGGCGAAGCCCTTAATCGGACCTGTTCCAACAGCGAACAGCACGATAGCGGCGATCAACGTCGTAATGTTTGCGTCCACAATCGATGAGAGTGCTTTTTCATAGCCCGTATGAATCGCCAGCTGCGGCGATTGCCCGGCAGACATTTCTTCTCGTATTCGCTCGAAAATAAGGACGTTTGCATCCACCGCCATACCAACGGTCAATACGATGCCAGCAATGCCTGGCAATGTCAGAGATGCTTGCAACCACGATAACAGTGCGGTGATGAATACGAGATTGGAAAGCAATGCAAGATTGGCAATCATTCCAAAAGCACGATAGTAGATCGCCATGAATACGATGACTGCCAGAAAACCAATCTTGATGGCGTTGAAGCCGCGATCGATATTGTCCTGACCGAGGCTCGGACCGATGGTACGTTCGTCGATCATGTACACCGGCGCGGCCAACGCGCCTGCACGCAATAGCAGCGCGAGATCACCGGCTTCGCCTGGCGACAGTCCGCTAATCTGAAACTTGTTCTTGAAGACGCCCTGAATCGTAGCAACGCTAACGATTTCCTCAGTCTTGTAATCGCGATACCGTAATTCACCGCCAACCCGAATTTGCTCACGATGAGACTCGATAAAAACTGTCGCCATTGGCTTTTTCAGATTATTCATCGTGGTATCAAGCATGCTCTCGCCGCCAGCACCATCCAGCGTGATCGAGACAATGGGCTTGCCTTCGCTGAAGCCAGCAGCTGCATCGATAATTTGATCACCTGAGGCGACAACACGGCGCTTCAGCACCGCCGATGGCTCATTGCCGCGACCCTGGTATCGCCGGGAGCCCGGCTCATCGCCGGACAAATCAACCATGCGAAACTCGATGGTCGCTGTAGCCGTAATGATATCGGAAATTTTGTTCGGGTCATCAACACCTGGTAGCTGCAACACAATCCGGTCGTCGCCTTGTCGCTGCACCAACGGCTCGGCAACGCCAAGTTGGTTTACTCGACTTCTGAGAGTCGTTACGTTTTGATCAACGGCGAAGTCCCGGCGCGCTTTGATCTGCGCTTCGCTCATCCTGACTGTCAATGACTTGCCGTCCGCGCCATCTGAGATGAGGAGATCCGGGTCGGCCTTTTGTACGGCATCCCGAGCCGACAGCATGTCATCGCTGGATGTCAGGCGAATTCGAACAACCTGATCTACCAGTTCAACTCGATGGCGGATTTTTTCAGTCCGCAATCGATCACTAAAGTCCTGTTCATAGGACTGCAGGCGCGAAAGAACCGCCTGATTCATGTCGACTTCCAGGAGAACGTAAACGCCACCTCGTAAATCCAGTCCAAGACTCATAGGACTGAGTCCGAGATCTCGTACCCACTCTGGAAGTTTCGACGCTAATGTCTGTGCGACGCTCGCCCCGCGGCCGTAGCGGTCTTTCAACTTTTCGCCGACCGCTGCCAGATCAACGTCTTCTTCAAACCGCAATACGGCTCGACCGTCCTGCAGGTAGGCTGCTT
>CAYWBZ010000132.1:0-6638 GCA_964456535.1 uncultured Woeseiaceae bacterium
AAGGCGATCCCCTGATGGCGGGCGATAAACCATTTGACGAAACGCAAGTGATGACACCGGCTGAAATCGAAGCCGCTGTCCCGGGTTTCGAAGAGGGTAAAGTCACGCATTCTGCGCAGCTTGTCGTCCTCGGGTCAGGACCCGGTGGTTATACCGCCGCGTTCAGGGCAGCGGACCTTGGGCTTGATGTCGTTCTCGTAGAGCGCTATCCGGTGCTCGGTGGTGTTTGCCTGAATGTTGGGTGTATTCCATCGAAAGCATTGCTGCACGCTGCGAAGGTCATTGACGAAGCTGCGGCGATGGCTGATCACGGCGTCGTATTCGGTAAGCCGAAAATTGACGGCGAGAAACTTCGCGACTGGAAAAATGAAGTCGTCAACAAGCTTACCGGCGGCCTTTCAACCATGGCGAAGCAACGCAAGGTCAGGGTCGTCCAGGGAGAGGCAAAATTCGATTCGCCAAATCGATTGCGTCTCGACAACGGCGAGACCATAGACTTCAAAAACTGCATTATCGCGGCGGGTTCGGAAGCGATGATGTTACCGGGCCTGCCCGATGATCCTCGTATCGTCGACTCGACCGGTGCACTGGAGCTGACACCCATACCGAAGAAAATGCTGGTCGTCGGCGGTGGCATCATCGGGCTTGAAATGGCCTGTGTTTATAGCGCGCTGGGTACCGAGGTAAGCGTTGTCGAGCTTACAGATTCGTTAATGCCCGGAACAGACCCGGACTTGTTACGTCCGTTCATGAAGGTCGTCAAGAAGCGTTACGAAGCGATCATGGTGTCGACCAAGGTTACCGGCATGCGGGCAACGGTGCCCGGGATTGAAGTCAGTTTTGAGGGCGACAAGGCGCCATCAGTCGGTGTTTATGACCGTGTTCTTGTTGCAGTTGGACGTCGTGCTAATGGCGGCATGCTGGATGCAGAGAAAGCAGGCGTTAACGTCGATCAGCGCGGCATCATTGAAGTCGACAAGCAAATGCGCACCAATATTTCACACATCTTCGCTATCGGTGATCTCGCCGGCGGCCCAATGCTTGCTCACAAAGCAACTCATGAGGCGAAGGTTGCAGCTGAAGTCATAGCGGGGGAGAAGAGTTACTTCGATGCGCGGTCTATTCCCTCGGTAGCCTATACCGATCCGGAAATCGCATGGGTCGGTTTGACCGAACTTGAAGCGAAGGAAAAGGGCATTGATTACGAAAAAGCCCAATTCCCCTGGGCGGCCAGTGGCCGTGCATTATCGATCGGACGTCCAGAAGGATTTACCAAACTGTTGTTCGACAAGAAGACAGAACGGGTTCTTGGTGGTGCGATCGTGGGCCCGAATGCGGGCGACCTGATCTCCGAAATTTGCCTTGCCGTTGAAATGGGCGCAGATGCGTCGGACATCAGCCTGACCATACATCCGCACCCGACATTGTCTGAAACGGTTGCCTTCGCCTCGGAAGCCTTCGAAGGCACGCTGACTGATCTGTATATGCCGAAGAAGCGTTAGTCTTTCGGTCTGGATTGGCTCCAGTTCTCGATCACGTAAAAAGTCCATCCTATACCGAGCAGAATTAATACCGCTATCCAGGATTCCTGTTTCGACTGCAACAACAACCAAAAGCATACGCCAAGAGCGATCACCGGAATCGTATAGCCACCCTTAAGTCGAAACGCCTTCTGGCGTGCTGCAGCGTCCGCGTTACGTCGAATCGACGGAAGGGATGCGATACAGATGATGTATCCCAGAAGCCGGACAACCGAACTCGCAAGTGCGAGTTTTACGAAAGAACCCGTCAGCGCCAATATCAGAGCCATGCTACCCATGAAGAGGATCGAGCGGTCCGGTGTTGCGAATCTCGCGTGTACGTGGCCGAACCAGGTGGGCAACATACGTTTTTCCGCCATCGAAAAGGTAATACGTGGTGCAGCCAGTATGGACCCCGAAAGATTGCCGCCAATAGAAAAAACGGCAGCCATTGTGATGACAATCGCACCAAGAGGTCCTGCGATCGTTCGGCCGACATCGACCAGTGTCGCGCCTTCGTAGCTGTCTGCAGGGATGATCGATACGAAAACGAGTACGACGAAGAAGTACAAGAGACTGGTGCCGAGCATACTGCCGACGTACGCTTTGGGAAGTGTCCGCCGTGGCTGCGATGTTTCGCCCGCCGTTACGCCGAGTGTTTCAAATCCGACATAGGCGTAGATCAGCAACAACGTTGTATCGCCAATCCCATCAAAGAAGACCGGTCCACCGGGGATAAGCGTAGCGCCTGTCACATGCTGTAATCCCAATAAGATCATCAGTACCAGCGGTGTGACTTTTAGAAACGTAAATACAGCCATCGTTCGCACGCCATCACGAACACCCATTACGTTCGCCCAGGTCAGGCCAACCGTGACAGTGGTGATAATCGTGCCGCGAGCGAGATCGCTGGCGAATACGTCGTGCAGCGAGGCGAGGTAGGTTGCCATGACGTTCGCGTTTGCAGCGAATGCCGTCATGCGGCTGAGATAAATAGCCCAGCCGGTGCTGAAGCCGGCGAACGGACCGAATGCGTCGCTCGCGTAAAGAACAGGTCCACCGGTCTGATCGTAATAACTCGATAACTCCGCGAACGTCAGTACGATGGTGATGAACAGTGCACCGATAACCAGGAACAGCCATGGGCTTAGCAGGCCTGCGTTGACGGCGACGCGGCCGGGAAGTGCGAAGATGCCCGCACCGATCATCGCGTTTAGAGCGAGAAATGATGCGCCGAAGATACCGATGTCGCGTCTGAGCTTTGTCGTGTTGTCTGTCTCAGCCAATTCGTTCTTCTTATTTTGTTTTGGCGAGTCCTGATACTAGCAAACTAAACCGTCAGGGAGACGCATCGGGGTAGAGTTCGTTCAACGGGGTCGAGCGGCCGTCTTCCTGAACGATGCGGCAATGGAAGCGACGCAGGCCTCTGGGCTCAGTCACTCCGCAGGAATGTGCGATTGTGCCGATTTCCTTACGCATGGATTCGGAATACCGCTGTACTCGTTTGGCCTTAATCTCAGCAACGAGCCCGCGTTGTAGTCGTTTGTTGTGCGTCGTAATGCCGGTAGGGCAGGTGTTCTTGTTACATTGCAGGGCTTGAATGCAACCCAGCGCAAACATAAAACCACGCGCGGTGTTGATGAAGTCGGCGCCCATGCACAACGCCGCCGCAGCATCTGCCGGATTTACTAACTTTCCGCTGGCAATGACCCGAATGCGATTTCGCAGACCGTGTTTCTTCAGCATATCGACGACAAGCGGCAGGCTTTCCTTTATCTGCAGGCCGACATTATCGATCAGGCTCATCGGAGCTGCTCCGGTTCCGCCATCTCCGCTATCGATAGTGATGAAGTCCGGTGCAGACTCGATACCGCGCCGACCAATTTCATCAAACAGGTCGTCCAGCCAACCATAGGCGCCTACGACAGCTTTGAATCCCACCGGTTTGCCAGTCACATCACGAATACGATTGATCATATCCAGTAGATCGTTCGCCGAGTCGATCTCGGGATGGCGGTTGGGGCTAATCGATGCCTCGCCCTTATTAATGCCACGGATCTTCGCAATTTCCGCGGTGACTTTTGCAGCTGGCAGGATTCCACCTTTCCCGGGCTTTGCGCCCTGGCTCAGTTTCAGCTCAATCATCTTCACTTGCTCGATCTCGCCGACCTCGCGTAGCTTGTCATCGCTTAGCTCGCCACTCTCATCGCGGGCACCATATTTGGCGGTACCGATTTGAAATACGACATCGCAGCCGCCTTCGAGGTGCCAGGGCGACAGACCGCCTTCGCCCGTATTCAGCCAGTTGCCAGCCATACGGGAGCCGTGTGACAAAGCGAGAACGGCAGGCTTTGAGATTGCGCCGTAGCTCATCGCCGAGACGTTCACGATGGAGGTTGCCGCAAAAGGGTTGCGGGCATGCGGCCCAATAACCAGTGGCTCGGTTGGGACAGCGTCCTGTTCCAGCGTCGGAAATGGGCAATTGACAAATATAGGTGTGCCGGCCGGAGTCAGGCTCAGTGTCGAACCGAAGGCTACAGTACTGTCGATACCCTTTGCTGCCCGGTAGACCCATGAGCGTTGTGCGCGGTTAAACGGCATTTCTTCGCGATCGAGCGCAAAGAAATACTGACGAAAAAATTCGCCCATGTGCTCGAACCAATAGCGAAAGCGCCCAACTACCGGGAAGTTGCGCCGAACAGTGTGTTTTGTCTGCGTGACATCAATGACAAATACGACAATGACAACGAGCAGGAACGCCCCGATAACAAATACGAATACTGACGCCAGGGCCTGAACCCAGGAAAAAGCGTTTTCCATTCCTTAGGAAAACTTCTTCGCAAGTATGTGATCAAGGCTGAGTTTGCCAGCGCCGGTAAATACCATTGGGAATAGCATGGCGATAAACAGCAGTGGCACGCGGAAGTTGCCGAAGCCTTTGTCGGTGATCGCATAGCCCTTCCACAGTTCTGCAAGACTGTTCCAGTCGTCGGGCCAGTGCACGCCGGATATCGCTACGATCGATACGATGATCAGGCTGAGTGCCCAGAAACGTGTAAACAGTCCGAGGAACAGACTCAGACCGCCAAGAATTTCAGCCCAGGTCGCCATGAACCAGCTGACTTCAACCGGAATGTAGTTGAATGGAAACAGGAAGTTCTCCTGCGCACTGGCGAACCAGTTCGTGCCGTGAAATTTCCACATACCGGCCTTGTAGAATTCGTAGCCCATTAGCAAACGAATGGGTAACAGTGCAACCCAGTCTCCTGCGGGGTTTAGAATTCCGACGACCTGATTCTTAAGTTTCACCAACTTGTCCATTCTTTATCTCCGTTATCCAGCAGATCGAGTGCCGGTCAGTATTTCCAGTTGCCTCATTTCTTCGAGGGCGTCGACGCCGTGTTTGATGAGCGCGTCGATGTCGGGGTAGTGGATTTTCGCGGCAAGTTCTCTGAGCAGTTTCTCGCCGTTCAGATTTGCCTCGTTGTTTTCGACAGCATCGAGCAGCGCGGCCGATACCGGGTTGAGTTCCAGGAACCGAACCTTGTCATCGCTACGCCGATAGATCGCGAGATACGCCGGTTGTTCAGAAGGTTCTGTCGGCAAATAGTCCTTCGATATCCGGTGTACCGGATAGTGGTACGCAAAAACCCAACTCAATACGGACTTAACCGGGATGTTCGCCAGCACGTCACCATCCGGGTCGACGTTTGTCGTATCGTTTTCCTCAGTTGAAACACGCAATGCGAGTTCGGCGTACTCGTAATGTGCGAGTTCGGTAAGGAAGGGAAATGTGTCATCCAGTGTTGGATACTCATTTTGTAGAAAATCGAGAAATTCCTGAGGCAGCTCCAGAAAATACGGCGTCGTTGCGCGATGGACTTTCATGAACTCGCGGATGGCGTGTCGCCACTGGCTATCCGTACAGATCTTCCTGATTACGGGGAAGAACGTACCCAGCAGGTTGTAGAGATTGTTGAAAAACAAGGTTCGATAGATCGCCATGCGGCGATCCTCAATGCCTTCCGGCGCAACCATGTTATCCGGGTCACGAATGTGAGCAGCAAAAGCGTATTGCTTATCCTGAAAATCGCGGTCATCAACCATGTGCGACTTCCAATGAAGGATAGTTGAGTTGCAGCTGTTTGATACGCCTTACTTCGTCGAGCAATTCTTCCATCGGAGGAAAGTTGAAGTCACGTTCGAGCAGTGTCGGAACCGGGCCGAACTGTTCATACGCATCTGCAAGCAACTGCCACGCTTGTGCGTCGACTGCTGCACCGTGTGTATCAATTCGCAGGTCTTCGGCCTCAACGTAATGCCCGGCAAGATGAAAGTAGCGGATACGTTCAGCGGGCATATCGCGCAGAAAATCACTGGCATCGTATTTGTGATTAATGCTGTTGACGACGATGTTGTTGATGTCGAGCATCAGGTCACAATCTGACTCTTCGAGCACCGCAAGCAGAAACTCTTTTTCCGTCATGGACGAATCAGTCGGCGCATAGTAAGAAACGTTTTCCAGTGCAATATTCTGTTCGAGGATGTCCTGAACCCGGCGCACTCTGTCGGCGACGTATCGAACTGCGTCATCCGTAAATGGTATCGGCATAAGGTCGTACAAATGTCCATCGTCACCACAGTAGCTGAGGTGCTCGGAGTACAGGCGAATCTTGTGATCTGCCATGAACGCCTTGATGTCACGAACCAGTTGTTCATCCAGTGGGGCAGGGGAGCCGATAGATAGTGACAGACCATGAATTAGCATCGGGTAGCGCTCAGTAAAGTACCTTAGCTTCTTACCCAGAGCCCCGCCGACATGTATCCAGTTTTCCGGAACGATCTCCATAAAATCGATGTCCGCAGGCGGATCCGCCATCAGCTTGTCGGCTAATGGCCTGCGCAGGCCGAGGCCCGCGCCGTGTACCGGATACTGTGATTTCGGACCGCTCATATTTTTCCCATATAGAGTTATCAGATCAGACCTGTAGGTGGCTGGATTTATTACAGGACCAGCCGTGATAGTCGACGCCTCATATTACAGATATTGTCAGAAGAGATGGACGAACGACGGGTGCTCGGCGCAGAGATGCGGCTGATACGCCAATGACTTCTCCA
>CAYWBZ010000133.1:0-6490 GCA_964456535.1 uncultured Woeseiaceae bacterium
GGATACATCGCATGTTCGTCACCGAATTCACCTTC
Source organism: uncultured Woeseiaceae bacterium (assembly GCA_964456535.1). Classification (GTDB taxonomy): domain Bacteria; phylum Pseudomonadota; class Gammaproteobacteria; order Steroidobacterales; family Woeseiaceae; genus UBA1847. The sequence continues at coordinate 36 of CAYWBZ010000133.1, forward strand.
CAGCACGAAGAACTCCTCTCCGCCACTGTGAACATGCGGTGAGAAGGTGCTGTTGGGTGCATAACGCACCAGCGATGTGGCGCGGGCGACTTCATCGCCGATGCGATCGAGCATCATGCGTTCGACGCCGGGCATCGGCGAGTCAACCCAGTGGTAGTCGTCTGGTCGGATGACGATTCTTTGAGAAAAGTCTGAATTTATTCGCATGCGACGAAGTTTATCGAATGAGCGGTCACGACGCCCACCCAATCCATAAAAAACACCCCTCTGAAAATCCCGACAATCAGGGATTCCCCGTAACGCATTGTAGCCACACCGGATACAAAATCTTTGGCAAACGCGGATAATTCACGATCGGGAGGGGTGTAGTACTTGCGGCTGTCTAATATCCGAAAGAGGTATCAGCCTGATTTACTTCTACCTTAGGACACGAGAAATGAGAAATTTAAGGAGCAGAATATTCAGGCTTCCTGCACTCCTCTGCACTGTTTTTTTGGCCACCCTGTTGGTTGGCTGCGACGGTGGCGACGACGGAGCGGATGGTGCCGCTGGAATTAACGGTATTCCCGGCGCTGACGGTGCCGCAGGAGTTAATTGCTGGGATCTAAATGGCAACGGTGTCGGCGACCCTGCTGAGGACCTGAACGGCGATGGTGTTGTTGATGTCTTCGACTGCAACCCAACTGCAAGTGGTGCTTATGAAATTGATCAATTGCACGTCGGCTATTTCACGGAGCATGATTATGTAGGCACAAAGTCTTGCCTGAATTGCCACGGCCTCATCGGTCAGGACATGCTGACAAAGGCTCACTTCACGTGGGAAGGCCTTGCATCAAACATCACGGGGCATGAAGGTGAGATTCACGGTAAGAATGATCTGATCAACAATTTCTGCATCGCCGTGCCGACGAATGAAGGCCGCTGCACAGAATGCCACGCCGGCTACGGTTATGCGGACGACACCTTCGCGTTTAATGACCCGAAAACTATCGACTGCCTAGTGTGCCATGATCAATCCGGCACCTACGCCAAGGGCTTGAAGACAGCCGGTCTGCCGGACCCAACTATCGACCTGAACGTCGTCGCGCGCAGCGTTGCCAATAACAACGGTGTTCCTACACGCGCCAACTGTATAGGCTGTCACGCCAAAGCGGGCGGTGGCGACAATGTGAAGCACGGCGATCTCGCGATGGCGATGCTCGATACGACACGTGACTTCGACGTCCACATGGGTACCGACGGCGGTGACTTTAGCTGCGTCGACTGCCACGGCGTCAAAGAAAACGCCGAGGGTGAGCTAGTCGATCACGGTATCGGCGGCATGCCTTACCACTCAACCGATGACGGTGTTATGAAGGGTTGCGTTGACTGCCATGGAGACAAAGCGACCGTCCACGTTGGTCTGACTGTCGAAACACTCGCCAATGGACACCCGACTCTCGCATGCCAGGTTTGCCACATCCCGACTTTCGCGCGTGAAACGTCAACAAAAACGGAATGGTACTGGTCCGAGGCGGGTCAGAATATCGACCCCGTTCCGATCGATCCTGCGACCGGGCGTCCAACCTACGACAAGAAGAAAGGTACGTTCGTCTGGGCAAACAACGTCCGGCCGGAATTGCTTTTCTACGACGGTAAGTGGGACCGGATGATGATCAATGTTAATGATCAGTATACGGACCTGCCAGTAGTGCTCGGCAAACCAAGTGCTGATTTCACAACAGCTGGCGCCATGATCTATCCGTTCAAGAAAATGATTGGCGACCAGGTGGCTGACACCAATAATAAAACGATGCTCGTCCCGCATTTGTTCGGTTCCAAAGGCGGTCCGAATCCGTATTGGGGCGCGTTCGACTGGGATCTGGCGGTGCAGGATGGCGCGACTGTCACCGGTCAGACTTACTCAGGGGCGTTCGAGTTTGTGGATACCGTCATGTACTTGACAGTCAATCACGAAATCGCACCCAAGGAGCAGGCATTGGGAATGGATAACGATTGTGGCGACTGCCACATAAACGGCGGCATCGAATGGACAGCGCTCGGCTGGACCGATGACCCGGTATTAGGAGGAACCCGGCCGTAAAAGGTCCTTACGCCAAGACAAAAAAAAGCGGCCAACTGGCCGCTTTTCTTTTGTTAGAAGGACGCAAGGGCAGGTCTGCTGGTCCCATTTTCCTAACTTTTTCCCGTTTCAACTGCCTCTCGACTAGTCTTGCGAGTCCAAGCCCGAACCTGTTCTTGATATCGGGCTGCCTAAGGTATTACCGCTTCGATTCTTCCGAGGTCTCTGAAGCGTTCCGTCTGTTCCACTATCTGGTTTGCACTCAACAGCTTCCCATCGGGTACTACCTTCTGCGTCCACCGTCCCCGACACTGGCCGAGGCTCGGAACCTCTTTCAGCAGGGCGGTGCTAACAACTGAAGTCATTAGCATTAAGGCCGAAGCCTCGTATTGGATACTACACATAATGTAAATGTGAACAATTGTGTCTACTACTTATTGCCAGAAATTTCGGGTTCTAAATGAAACTACTCTTGCCTGAATCGCGTGATATCGTGCGTTGTCCAGAGGGGGTAAATAGTGAATAAACGAGATTTTCTAAGGGCGACTGTTGCTGTTGGTGTTGCAGCAGCCGTAGCGCGACCGGCGGCGGCGGAAAGCTCCGCTGCGCCCGGGCAATTGCAGGATATGACCGGCCACGCTGCGCCAATTTCCGTGGCGGAGCGGAAGTCGCGCATCGCCAAAGCGCAGAAGCTGATGCAGACCGCTGGTGTCGACGCGCTCGTGCTGGAGGCGGGTTCCGCGTTGGTTTATTTCACCGGCATACGCTGGTGGCGATCGGAACGATTCACAGGGGCTATCATTCCAGCGGAGGGTGAGGTTGCCGTTGTCACACCGTATTTCGAGGAGCCCTCAATTCGCGAAAGCCTGGCTATTGGCGATGACATTCGTACCTGGCATGAACATGAAAATCCGTTTGCTCTCATCAGTGGCCTGTTGAGGGACCGTGGTTTGAAACAAGGAAAGATTGCGATCGAGGAAACGGTGCGACATTTTATTGTCGATGGATTGCAGCGGGCAGCGCCGGACTTTGACATCGTGTCCGGAAAAGCGATTACGCGCGCATGTCGCATGATCAAATCGCCCGCAGAGATCGCGCTGATGCAAATTGCGAACGATGTCACCATGGCTGCTTATAGGCACGTGCACGCGAATATCGACAAAGCCATGTTGCCCTCGGACATATCGGCATTGATGAGCCAGGCTACTCGCCAGCTCGGTGGAGAACCCGAGTTTTCAATGGTGTTGCTCAATGATGCGAGCGCCTACCCACACGGTACAGATCAACCGCAAACGCTGCAGACTGGCGGAGTGATATTGATGGACTGTGGCTGCGCGGTACACGACTACCAGTCGGACATATCCCGAACCTGGGTGTTTGGCGAGCCGGATGAAAAGCAGCGCAAGGTCTGGAACACGGTTAAACGCGGTCAGGAGCTTGCGCTTGAAACCGCGATGCCAGGAACTCAGGCAGGCCGGGTCGATGATGTCGTGCGCCAGTATTATGAGGCCGAAGGTTATGGGCCGGATTACAAGACGCCGGGTCTGCCACACCGACTCGGGCACGGTATCGGCATGGACGGGCATGAACCGGTGAATTTCGTGCACGGCGAAGAAACCGTGCTGGAGCCAGGCATGTGCTTTTCCAATGAACCGGGCATTTATATTTTTGGTGAGTTCGGCATACGGCTCGAGGACTGTCTCTACATGACCGAGGACGGGCCGCGGTTGTTTTCTGAGTTATCGCCGTCGATCGACAGGCCGTTTGGATAGGGCGACCTCAGGCAAGTCGTTTCAGAGCGTCAACCAACTGCGCCAGATGATCCGGCGTCGTGAATACCTGCGGCGTTATTCGAACGCAATAACCGCTTGCCAGGCCGGCGCGGACGACGGTGAAGATGCCAAACTCCTGCTCCAATCGCTGCTGCAGCGCCTTCACCTCTTCTTCAGAGCTTCTGCCTTTCAGCCTGAAGGACGCCATGCCTGTCCAGGAAGCCTCATCGAGGCCACCGAGGAGTTCGATGTGAGACATCGATTCGGCCTCGTTCGTCCAAAGCTGACGCAGATAGCGCAGTCGAGCTTCCTTGTTGGCTCCACCTATCGCCTCGTGAAAATCGAGCGCGTTCGGAACTGTCAGGACCGCAGCGAAGTTTGACGTGCCCGAGTGCACACGCGTCGATACCTGGTTGTTCTCGGGATCGTCTTCGCCGGGATAAGGCGCGATCTTGTGCAGGCTTCCTCGCCGTATGTAGAGTGCACCGACGCCGACTGGCGCGCCGATCCATTTGTGCAGGTTAAAGCCAGCCCAGTCGACATTGAGAGAGGGCACCTTATAATCCAGAAGGCCCCAGGACTGGGCCGTGTCGCAGATGACATCGATGCCGCGCTTGCGCGCCTCCGCCGCAATACGCGCAACCGGGATCGCCAGACCGTTCTGGTTACTTACGTGCATCAGCAGCATAAGTTTGAGGTCGGGATTCTTGTCGAAAGCATCACGATACAGCGCGAAGATCTGTTCCTGGTCTACCCTTGGGGGAAGGGTCAGCTCGACCGGCCGTGCGCCGCGCGCCGTGGCGAGCCAGCGCATCGCACGTCCGAAACTTGGATAGTCGATATCGGCAAAGAGGATTGCATCATCTTTCGAGAGGCCACGATATTGCCGTATCAGGTTGTGGATTGACTCGGTTGCGTTGCGAGTCAGCACGATCTCGTCGTCGTGGACGCCTAACGCGCGGGCGACGCGCCTTACGCTTTCCTTTGCATCTGTTTCGAACTGCTTTCTTGCATAAAAAGAGTTCTGCGCATTCACCATGCGTGTGGCCGCGATGTAAGCATCCTGCACGGGATGCGCCATCTTTCCCCAGAAGCCGTGTTCGAGATTGACGATACCGACGGTGGGGTCGTAATGCCTGGCGACCTCTGCCCAGAAGTTTTCATCCTGAGCCAGCGCTAATGGATTGCTGTCGGTTGGCGAAACTGGCAGGTGCACCTGCGCAGACCTGCTGGACAGCGGCAATCCAACTGCCGCACCGGCCGCAATCGTTGTAAGAAGCTTGCGTCGGCTGATTGCTGTTTTTGAAATGCTCAAAGGGCGTCCCGAATCAATAACCGTGTGTCATATTGTGTACGAAATAGTATCGTATGACTATGAAACTCCCCCGCCTAAGAACCATTGTCCTTGCGCCGCTAATTCTGTTTGCATTGTTCTACGTTGTGATAGTCGTCGTTGTCTTGCTCGATGACCGTTCCGTAGCTCCGTTGACAGAGTCGCCGGCTCGTCCCATAACAATCGCAATATTCGGTGCGAGCGGAACGGCCGGTGACGGCATATTGAAAGCTGCGTTAGCGAGTCCGGATATCAAGAAAGTCCATGTCATGACGCGACGCGTCACTCCACGAATGGAAGAAGGTGCCGCGACGGGCAAGGTACAGCTGACGCTGCATACGAACTATCTCGACTACACGGCTATTAACGAACAAATTGCTGAATTCGATGCGGTTTACTGGGCGATCGGAATTAGTTCTATCGGCATGGATGAAAAGACCTACGGCATGATTCACGTTGATTTCCCGATGCGATTTGTAAAGGCCTGGAGAAGGGTCAGCACAAAGCCGGACATTTCTTTTCACTACATTAGCTCCAGCGATATCACCGCGGACTCGGGCGCGATGTGGGCGCGCGAGAAAGTGCGTGCGGAGGAGTCGCTGTTCGGGTTTGCTGAAGGCTCTAATTTACGTGTCATCGCCTACCGACCGGATTACATCGGACCGACGAAAGAAGAGGCGCATCTCGGACAGAATTTCTTGTACTGGTTATTTGCTCCAGTCGGCGCAGCCGTGAAGGCGACTCAGATTGGCCAGACGATGATTGAAGTGACGGCGAGACCGGATGAGTTTGGGAACGGCGACAAGATCGGAACCAGGAGGATTATTCGCTATAGCGATGCGTATGAGGAACGGCATCAACGCTGACCGATACGCAGCTTCCACGCTTGCATCGGTTGCGCGAGCACCATATTGTGAGCTGAGGAGATGCTCCAATGAGACGACACATCGTATTTCTATTTCTAGTGCTGGTGCTGACTGGCTGCGGTCAAAAGGACCCTGGCGAGCTGGTGCTGACCGAGCCCGATTTTGAAGTGACAACGTCGCCCAGGAGTGCCTCGCTGATCGGGCAGCAAGCCTACGAAGAAATTTGTGCCGGCTGCCACGAGGAGGGCCTCGACGGTGCGCCGAGGACCGGAGTCCGGGACGACTGGGACGGACGATCCTGGTTGTGGGAAACCGTATTATTTGAGCACGCCAGAAGTGGCTATAAAAACATGCCCGCGAAAGGCGGCGACGAGGCGTTGGACGACTTAACGGTCACTAAAGCGGCCGAGTACATGTTGACG
>CAYWBZ010000134.1:0-6481 GCA_964456535.1 uncultured Woeseiaceae bacterium
AACGACAGCATCGAGCTCGCCATCCAGCATGGCAGCAACGCCCTGCCCGACTGTATCCCTGCTCTCGCCGCCGATGTCGCGATGCGGCAATACGCCGGCGAGTTGCGCACCTGCGGTGTTCGGGCCATTCGTGATTAGCCCGAGCTTCGCGCCGGTAGCATCCGTTATCGCAGATGCAAGAGCACGCACGGCTGAGTACGCCGCGTGACTTCCGGCGACAGCGCCCAGCAGAATCAAAGCATCATCAGAATCTTTGAGAGACGCAGCAACTCTCCGCTGAGCATCATTTGGAGTGACGCCAGAGCAAATATCCGAAACAGCATCGGACGTCGTACCTGCCGCCACAGCAACACCGGCCAGTAACTCAACCAGACCTGCGCCCGATATGTAGTCCGCTATATCGAAGAAGTATTCGTAATCTTTGGTGTTTGCGAAACTGACTTTCGCACCGTTGAGGGCCGCCTTGCGCAGACGGTGCGCAATTATCGGTGCCTCATTTCGAACATTTGATCCGACTACAAGCACAGCACCCTGTTGTTCGATCTCATCAACACCACAACCAAGCCCTTCAAATACCGGGTCATTGTCCTGATCCGAGATATCACGTCGATTGAGTCGGTGATCGATATTGGCAGTACCGAGATGCTTCGCTAGCTGCGACAGCAGGTAGCCTTCCTCGACTGTCGCTGCGGGCGATGCGATGAACCCAAGCTTATCCCCGTCAGTTGCGGTGAGTACTTCGGCAGCGTGTGCCAGTGCATCAGACCATTCGATATCACGCCACTCTCCGCCGTCCTTGATTCGCGGCGTCGTCAGGCGATCTTCACTGTAAATGGCTTCGTAGCTGAAACGGTCCCGATCTGAAATCCATGCTTCGTTGATCGCTTCATTGTCGCGCGGAACGACACGTTTGACCGTGCCGCGCAAGACATGAGCGTAAAGATTTGAGCCAACACAATCGTGCGGTGCAACGGTTGCATGCTGCACCATTTCCCAAGCGCGTGCGCTAAAGCGATACGGCTTGTTATTCAGCGCGCCGACCGGACACAAGTCGATAATATTTGCCGACATTTCATGATCGACGTTCTGTTCGACGAAAGTCGAAATCTTGACGTTCTCGCCGCGCCCAATGGTGCCAAGCTGCGGGTAACCCTGAATCTCCTCGCCGAAACGAACGCAACGAGTGCAATGAATGCAGCGTGTCATGTCGGTGGATACCAACGGGCCGATATCCTTGTCTTTTACGACGCGCTTGCGATCGTTGTAGCGTGAAACATCACGGCCGTAACCCATCGCCAGATCCTGCAATTCGCATTCGCCACCCTGATCACAAATAGGGCAATCAAGTGGGTGGTTGATCAGCAGGAATTCCATCGTCGCTTTTTGTGCGGCAATTGCCCGCGGCGACTTGGTGAAGACTTTCATGCCTTCGTTAACAGGTTGTGCACAAGCCGGAATAGGCTTCGGCGCTCCCTCTATATCAACGAGACACATGCGGCAGTTCGCCGCGACGCTGAGCTTTTCGTGGTAACAGAAGCGCGGCACATAGGCGCCGATACCGTCGGTCACCTCAATGATCATCTGGCCCTTGCGTGCTTCGACCGGCTTGCCGTTAACCTCGATGTTTACGATATCGTCACTCATAGCGATTACGCAGCAGCCTCAGTCGGATCGTCTACGATACTGCGGCCGTTGTTGCGAACCATGTATTCGAATTCGTGGAAGTAGTGTTTCAGGAAGCTTTGCACCGGCCATGCGGCGGCGTCGCCCAGGGCACAAATCGTATGGCCCTCAATCTTGTTTGCGACATCAACCAGTTTTTGGAGATCCTCTTCCTCGCCTCTGCCTTCCACAATGCGTGTAAGCATGCGGTACAACCACCCGGTGCCTTCTCGACACGGAGTGCACTGTCCGCAGGACTCCGCCATATAGAAGCGCGAAATACGCCGCAACACTTTGACCATGCAGGTCGTCTCATCCATGACTATTACAGCGCCGGTGCCGAAAGAGGATCCTGCCTGCTGCAATGAGTTGTAATCCATCGTGCAGTCCATAATGGCTTCAGCTGGCAAGACCTTGCACGACGATCCACCCGGAATGACCGCTTTAAGTTTTCGTCCACCCAGCATTCCGCCACAGATCTCCTCAAGCAGATCCTTGAACGGAATGCCCATCGGTAATTCGTAGTTACCGGGTTTCTCAACATGTCCCGACACTGAAAACAGTGCAGTACCGCCCGAGCCCTCAGGGCCAAGCCCGGCGAACCACGCCGCGCCGTTACGCAAGATCGCGGGCACGCTGGCAAGACTTTGGGTGTTGTTTATCGTTGTCGGCTTGCCGTACAGCCCGAAGTTCGCTGGAAATGGCGGCTTGAATCGTGGACGCCCCTGCTTACCTTCCAGAGACTCAAGCAATGCCGTTTCTTCGCCGCAAATGTAAGCACCCGCGCCGACGAAAGCGTTCAAGTCAAAATCAATGCCAGAGCCTTGAATATTCCTCCCGAGCAGGCCGGCGTCGTACGCCTCTTTTACCGCTGCTTCGAAACGTGGCACCGGCTCATCGAGAAACTCGCCGCGAATGTAGTTATAGGCGACTGTCGCACCCATTGCGTAGGCGGCGATTGCCATGCCTTCAACCAGTGCATGTGGATTGTTGCGTAGAACTTCGCGGTCATGGCAGGTGCCTGGTTCGCTCTCGTCCGAGTTACAGACAAGGTATTTCTGCACGTCTGCATCACGCGGCATGAAGCTCCATTTCAATCCTGTTGGGAAGCCTGCGCCGCCTCTGCCACGCAGTCCGGATGATTTCACTTCATCGATAACTTCTGCGGCTGACATCTTGCCCGCGAGAATTTTTCTCCAAGCCTGGTAACCCTGATTTTTCTCGTATGTCTCGAGCGACCATGACCGCTCCTGACCAAATGTATTGAAACACACGAGATTCTGTTCGTAGGCCATTAGTCCAACCCATCCAGAATTTCATCAATCCGCTCTTTCGTCAGATTCTCGTGATACTTGTGATTCACCATCATTGCCGGAGCACCGCAGCAGGCAGCTACACACTCTTCCTCTCTCTTCAGGAAGATTCGACCGTCTTCAGTGCTCTCACCAAGCTTCACGCCAAGTTTGTTTTCGACGTGGTCGACGATCTCATCAGCACCGCGCAGCATGCAGGAAATGTTTGTGCATATTGCGACTTCATTCCGCCCAACTTCTTTAGTCTGGAACATCGAGTAAAAAGTCGCGACCTCATAAACCTGAATCGTCGGCAGCTCGAGATATTCCGCAACAGCATTCATCTGTTCAGCAGTGACGAAACCGTGGTTCTCGTGCTGCACGGCGTGCAGCGCACTGATAACGGCGGAGCGTTGCCGGTCTTCCGGAAAACGTGCTTTCCAGTGTTCGATTTCATCTTTGACGTGTGTGGAGAGTTCGTAACTCATCGGTCGACTTCCCCGAACACAATGTCTTGCGTGCCAATTACAGCAACGACATCTGCAAGCATGTGGCCTTCTACCATTTCCGACATTGCGGACAGATGCGCAAAACCTGCCGCGCGAATTTTCACACGATAGGGTTTGTTGGCACCGTCGGAAATAATGTAAACACCAAACTCGCCTTTAGGATGCTCGACCGCGGCATAGGACTCGCCCTCTGGGACACAGTAGCCTTCGGTGAACAACTTAAAGTGATGAATCAGCGACTCCATGTCGTCTTTCATCTCCACGCGCGTCGGTGGCGTGATCTTGTGATCTTCTGCCATCACCGGACCGGGGTTGTCGCGCAGCCAGTCCACGCACTGTTTGATGATGCGGTTTGACTGGCGCATTTCTTCAACACGCACCAGGTAGCGGTCATAACAATCACCATTGACGCCGACCGGGATATCGAAATCCACGCGATCGTAAACGTCATAGGGCTGTTTCTTACGCAGGTCCCACTCGACGCCCGAACCGCGCAGCATTGGCCCCGTAAAGCCCAATTGCATAGCGCGCTCTGGCGAAACTACAGCAATGTTGACGGTGCGTTGCTTCCAGATCCTGTTATCGGTCAGCAAGGTTTCGTATTCATCGACACAAGCCGGGAAGCGATTCGTGAAGTCCTCGATGAAATCGAGCATCGTTCCTTCACGCACGGAATTCATACGATCAAGAACCTTCTTGCTGCGGAACTTTGATTCAGCGTACTTCGGCATTGAATCCGGAAGGTCACGATAGACACCGCCGGGACGATAATATGTCGCATGCATGCGTGTACCCGAGACTGCCTCATAACAATCCATGAGGTCTTCGCGTTCACGGAAGCAATACAGAAACATTGTCATCGCACCGATATCGAGACCGTGCGCTCCGAGCCACATCAGGTGGTTCAGGATGCGAGTGATCTCATCGAACATGACGCGAATATATTGAGCACGCGTCGGCACTTCGATGCCGAGCAGCTTTTCGATCGCCATCACGTAGCCATGCTCATTGCACATCATCGAAACGTAGTCGAGCCTGTCCATGTAACCAATACTCTGGTTATACGGTTTGGTCTCGATCAGCTTTTCCGTGCCGCGATGCAGCAGACCAACATGTGGGTCCGCTTTTTGAATTGTCTCGCCTTCGATCTCAAGCACAAGACGCAGCACGCCGTGTGCCGCAGGATGCTGCGGACCGAAATTCATTGTGTAACTTTGAATCTCAGCCATCCGAGTGCTCCTCCTTGAGGTCGGCTGCGTAGCGATTGTCATCGCGGATGACGCGCGGCACTAATGTACGAGGCTCGATGCTAACGGGCTTGTAGACAACCCTGCCCTCGTCAGCGTCATAACTTACTTCGACATTACCCATCACCGGGAAGTCCTTACGGAATGGATGTCCGACGAAACCGTAGTCGGTCAGAATGCGGCGCAAATCGGGATGGCCATCAAAAAATATGCCGTAGAGGTCGAACGCTTCACGCTCAAACCAGTTCGCGCCGTTCCAGATATCCACGACCGACTTGACGATCGGCGGATTAGCCGTCCCGGTGAAAATACGTAATCGGAGCCGAATATTGTTCTGTATCGACAGCAGGTGATAGACGACAGCGAATCGCTTGGGATCGAATTCATCGGCTTCGTCCAGGATGACCGGCTCGCGTTCAACGCCACGACTGAATCCGGTGCCGGACGCGCTGTCGGTCGTCCACTCGTCGCTACCGTAGCTAAGGTAGTCGACACCGCAAACGTCAATCAGCATTTCAAAACCGAAATCCGCTTCGTTGCGGAGAGCTGTCGCAACTTTTATCAGGTCATCTTTATCGAGCTCGTAAGTGAGCTCCCGGCAAGTCGACGCAACACGATTTACCTGCTCGCCGAAGCGTTCATCGATCTTACTCGCCAATGTGTCGTAACGATCAATCATTTTATCGGGCTATCGTGCTCGTACGGCGTATCTTGTTCTGCAGCTGGATCAGGCCATAGATCAAGGCCTCCGCGGTCGGCGGACATCCTGGGACATACACATCAACCGGTACTATGCGATCGCAGCCCCGAACAACAGCATAAGAATAATGGTAGTAACCACCACCGTTTGCGCATGAACCCATCGAAACCACCCAGCGCGGCTCTGGCATCTGGTCGTAGACCTTGCGTAATGCGGGCGCCATTTTGTTGGTCAGGGTGCCAGCAACAATCATGCAATCAGACTGGCGAGGGCTCGGGCGAAAGATAATTCCGAATCGATCCAGGTCATAACGAGCGGCGCCAGCCTGCATCATTTCAACCGCGCAGCAAGCCAGGCCAAAGGTCATTGGCCACAACGAACCTGTGCGGGCCCAGTTCATGACCGCGTCAACATTGGTGACAACAAAGCCTTTCTTTTGCAGGCTACCGCCTGCTGCTGCCGCGTCGCCCTCAGGCTCTGCGGCTTCGGCCGTATTCGTTAATCCCACTCCAGCGCCCCTTTCTTCCATTCGTAGATGAACCCGACAACCAGAATGGCCAGGAACAACGCCATGGCGAGCAGACCAAATTTACCGACCGTGTCCAGCGATACTGCCCACGGAAACAGGAAAGCGATCTCCAGATCGAAAATGATGAACAAAATAGCGACCAGGTAGTAGCGGACGTCAAACTTCATCCGTGAATCGTCGAAGGCTTCAAAACCGCACTCATAGGGAGACAGTTTCGCGTCGTCCTTCTGGCCACTACCGATCAGGAAACCGAGGCCCAGCAACAACATGCCGATGCCGGCAGCGATGCCGAGAAAGATCAGGATGGGAAGATATTCGTGCAGCATTATTCTTAAGTTTTGCTCTTAATTTAGCGCGGCATTGTATCAGCCTATACGCCGCGGAATACAACATTTTTGGCATAGGTAGTCGTTCGAACAGACACAAAAAAAATCGGCCGGCAGTACATCCTGTACTACAAGGCCGATTTTCATATTTGGTGCTCTGAGCGAGACTCGAACTCGCACGGCTCGCGCCACTGCCCCCTCAAGACAGCGTGTCTA
>CAYWBZ010000135.1:0-6324 GCA_964456535.1 uncultured Woeseiaceae bacterium
GCCGCGTTCATGGCGATAAGTGCTTATCAGGCGCGCACCCTTCTGCCAACCGATCACGAACCAGCCCCGCCGCTTCGCGCGGCGACATTGCAAGGTGAAGAGTTCGACCTTTCGAACCTGAAAGGAAAGCCGGTACTGATCTATTTCTTTGCTCCCTGGTGCCCGTATTGCTCTGCAAGTGCGGACAATATCGTCCGCTTGCGAGAATGGCGGAGCGAGGAAGAGTTAGCCATAATCATTGTTGCGCTTGACTGGCAGGAACGCGGACAGATCCTGGAGTACGCCAACAAGCATAAACTGAATGTGCCCGTTGTGATGGGGGGTCCCGAGGTCGCAACGGACTGGAAGGTGCACGGGTTTCCAACCTACTACGTTCTGGACAGTGAGCTCGGGGTCGTCAGGCGCGACTTCGGATACAGTACCCAGATAGGCTTACTGTGGCGCAGCTGGTTGTTTGAATGAGCCCGGCTCTCCTCGAAATCTGTACGTGATTCACCTGATTACAGACGAATAAGGAGGGTTGATATGCTGACACTGGCCTGAACACCTGCGGACTTAAGGATTGAGGAGAAGGAACGTGGAAAACAATTTTGGATTCGGTAAAGAGGTAACGACAGATTTTGACACTGCCATCGATAACGTGATCGATGCTCTGGCTACCGAAGGTTTTGGTGTGCTGTCTGATATCAATGTCGCCGCAACGCTGAAGAAGAAGCTCGACAAAGATATGCCGCCGTACCGAATCCTTGGTGCGTGCAATCCAACGCTAGCGCATCAGGCGATTTCCGCAGTTCCCGACATAGGTTTGCTGTTGCCGTGCAATGTGCTGGTGCGCCAGGACGATGGCGGCACGGTCCATGTTTCCTTCATGGACCCAGGGGCAGTGATGGGACTGGTAGATGACGAAAATGTCCTGCCGCTTGCAGCTGCGGTGCGCGAGAAGCTGGATCGAGTAATGTCAGCTTTGTAGCGTTAGGATTCTGGAGCCAAACGCTTTGCTGACCGTAGGCTGGTCCAGAATGTCTGACAGCGATGCTTGCAGGTCTGCGGTGACCAGCATCGCCTCATCAAAATCTTGGTCATCTGTGTAGATGCCCGGAGTTACAACCGTAGGGATTCCGGCAGCAGTAGCTGCGACGAGACCATTCCTCGAATCTTCGATGGCGATGCACTCGTCGGGACGCAATTTCATCTCCTCAAGTGTCGCCAGATACACGTCTGGCGCAGGCTTCTTATTGGGAACACTGTCGCCTGCACATATGGTTTCAAACAGCGCCATTCCATCGCGCCCATACGCAGCGCCGAGTAGCGCTTCTACATTCGGTAAGCTGGTTGTGGTTGCGATCGCTCGTCGAATACCAAGGCGAGTGGTCTGGTCAATAAGCTCTCTGATGCCTGGGCGTAATTCTGCTGCACCATCTTCGACCAACTGGGTATAGATGTCCGTTTTTGTTCCATGAACAGAGCGAACGAATTCGTCCAGATTGCCGATTAACAGAAGATCGTCAGGGCGGGCGCTCAGGTAAAATCGAATGCGCTCTTTTCCGCCGGAAACATCGAGTAATTTACGATAGTCGGCACGGCTCCAGTGCCAGGTCAGTCCGTGAACGCCGAAGGCCTGATTGAACGATCTACGGTGTATTTCCTCTGTTTCGCTCAACGTCCCGTCGACGTCGAACAGGATTGCTTTGATCATCTTGCTATCCGGCCGTTTTGTTCTCGTAAACCAAGCTCGTTGGGTAACGTAGCAAGGTTTGAGATGAGGAAGTCGGCACCAAGCGTCTCGACAGGCTCACGTGCATATCCGTGAGTAACCAGTCCGATAGTCATGCCGACTGCTCGGGCGGTCTCGGCATCTACGGCCGAGTCGCCAATCATCAAAGTGGAATCAACGCTAGTGCCGAGCGCGTTCAAACAGGCCTGCAACGGAAGCGGATGTGGCTTGCGATGCTCCAGTGAATCGCCACCAACCACGAACTCGAAATACTGCGCCAGGTTCATGTCCTTCAGGATCTCGCGCGAAACCGACTCGGGTTTGTTGGTACAGATCGCCTGCGCTACGCCGGAATCATGGAACGCCTGTATCGCGCTTTGGGCACCTGGGTAAAGCTCGGAAAGCTGGCTTGCTCGTGGGGTATAGATAGACATGAATCTTGGTTGTAGCGACTGAAGTTCAGTTGGCCCAACGACGACACCACTTTCGGCGAAGCCGCGTTCAATGAGCTTCGCAACGCCGTTGCCGATCATCTGACGCACATTGGCTTCGCAGATCGGCGCTTTGCCGTGCTCTTCCAAGAGGCTATTCAAAGCAGCGGCGAGATCCGGAGCGGAATCGATAATCGTTCCGTCCAGATCCCACACGACTGCCGCGGGATAGCTGCCGCTTTTACTGTGGAGATTACGCTGCGACATCGAGCTTCTGACGCCATCCGGGGTACAGGGCATCCGCATCGGCGGAGAAGCTCTCGAAGGCGCGCGCAAATTCCTGGTGCTCCATGGCGAAAGCAATTGGGTCGGCGCCTTCCTTCCAGCATTGCTCTGCCTGCCTCAGGGAGCGAGCGCCGGCTGCGGGCCCATCGATATGTCCGTAGCTGCCGCCACCAGCGGTCAGGATCAGGTTGGAATGACCCAGGTTCTCAAAGAATCCGGGCATGCGAAGTGCATTCATGCCGCCGGAAATAATCGGCGTTGTCGGGTTCATGCCGAGCCATTCCTGGTGGTAGAAGGGTCCGTCCGCACTGTCGTTCTGGATCATGTAGGCCATGTCCGTGTCACCAGCCTCGCCTTCCATTTTGCCGAAACTCATGGTTCCGGTATGGATGCCCGATGCGCCCTGCAGACGGGCCATTTTTGACAGCACAAATGCGGTGTAGCCGCGCATGGATTGTGGCGAGGTTACGGCGCCGTGGCCGGCGCGATGGTAGTGCAGGTATTGATTCGGAAAACGTCGTCTTGCGGTCGTGATCGCAGCGGGTCCGGCAACGTAACCGTCAACCAGGAACGCGACATGATCGGCGTTCTCGGCGAATGTCTCCAGCACGTACTCACCGCGCGCGATCATCTCGAACGGGTCATCCGCCGTAATGTTGGCAGAGAACAGTTTCGCCTCACCGGTTTCATCCTGTGCGCGGCGCATGGCATCGGCCACCAGCGGTATGGTTTCTTTCATTGGTGCGAATAACTGGTTGCCCTGAGGCTCATCATTCTTGATGAAATCACCGCCGAGCCAAAACTGGTAGGCCGCATCTGCGAAGGGCTGCGGGCGCAGACCAAGCTTGGGTTTTACGATAGTACCGACGATAAATCCGCCGTCAACGACCGGGCGGCCGAGGACGCGCCACATGTCTGAAATCGTTGTTGCCGGCCCGTCGAACAGGCGCAGGTAGTTGGGCGGGACGAAGAAGTCGTGCATCTTCGCGTACTCGACATCGCCCATGCCCTGGTTGTTGCCGATCGTGAGCGTCAGGAATGACGCGATCATGGCGCGACCGTCTGTAATATTTCGGTCAAATAGCTCGACAGGATAAGCGATCTTCATCACTTCTTTCGCCGGGTCCACTTCGTAAACTATCGCGTCCACACTGCGTGTGAAGTCATCGGTTGTGGAAACGGAGACGTTCGTGCCGGTAGAAGATTCAGCGGCGAAATGTGCGGCTGTCGATAAGTACTCGTAGCCCTCCTTGGGTTTCATAATATAAGCGCACAGTACGTGTTCGCCCTTGGCGATAAGATCTTTCTCCTGTAGTGAAAGATCTGCATAACGGTTGGATTGATCCATGATATTTCTCCTCTGGGATCTATGCTGCGCGATGTTTACGATCGACGAGCTGCATAATCATCGGTGTAAGAATGAGTTGCATCGCCAAGTCCGTCTTGCTGCCCGGAATGACGATCGAGTTGGCGCGTGACATGAAGCTGTTGTTAATCATTGTCAGCAGGTAGGAAAAATCAATTCCATGCGGATTCGCGAATCGAATCACGACCATTGATTCATCCGGTGTTGGGATCCAGCGGGCGATCCCCGGGTTCGACGTATCCACAGTCGGAATACGTTGAAAATTGATGTCGGTCTCGGAAAACTGCGGGCAGATGACCTGAAGGTAATCGGGCATGCGGCGCAGAATGGTATCCATGACAGCTTCGGACGAGTAACCGCGATCTGCTCTGTCCCGGTGCAGTTTTTGAATCCACTCGAGATTGATAACCGGTACAACACCTATCTTCAGGTCCGCATGTTTCGCGATGTTGCAGGCGTCGGTCTTGACCGCGCCGTGCAAGCCTTCGTAGAAGAGCAGGTCTGCGCCTTCCGGTGTTTGTCCCCATTCGGTGAACTCTCCAGGCGCAGCTCCATGAAGTTTCGCTTCCGAATCATCGTGAATATAGTGACGACTCCTTGCGCGACCGGTTGCGCCGAAGTTTCGGAATGATTCTTCAAGATCTTCCAGAAGGTTGGCTTCCAGCCCGAAGTGGCTGAAGTGGTTATTGCCCTTCGCCGTTTCACTGGCCATAACTTCTTTCATCTTCGCGCGATCATAACGATGAAATGCATCGCCTTCGAGGTATGCGGCGCTGACATTTTCACGACGAAAGATCTGCTCAAACGTTTGCCTGACCGACGTAGTTCCAGCACCCGATGAGCCGGTAACAGAGATGATTGGGTGTGCTAATGACATTGGTTTTCTCTCAGCTGAGGATTAGGCGCGGAACAGGCCGCGTTTATTGAATAGTTGAGATCGTTCCGCGTTTATGCGGGTTCGTTCGAAGTAGCGCTCGACGCGGGCAACTTCGCGACGAGAACCAAAGATCATCGGCGCGCGCTGATGAATTCCACTCGGTTCGATTTCAAGCAGTCGTTGGGTGCCGGTCGTTCCGGCCCCGCCAGCTTGCTCGACAATAAAGGCGATCGGATTGACTTCGTAGAGCAAGCGAAGGCGGCCTGCGGAATAGCCCTTTCGAGCGTCTGACGGGTACAGGAACACGCCGCCTCTCGACAAGATGCGGTGACATTCTGCAACCAGGGATGCGAGCCAGCGCATGTTGTAGTTGCTGTCGCGGAATCCTTCTTCGCCATTGAGACAATCATCTACATAGGCACGTACCGGCCCATCCCAATGGCGGAAATTTGACGCATTGATTGCGAATTCGCGGGTTGTTTCCGGGATGCGGACATCGGACTCCGTCAGCCGGAATGCCGCTTGCTCCGGGTCCAGTGTAAACATCATTGTTCCATCGCCCAGTGTCAGGACCAGCGTTGTTTGCGGACCATAGATGACGTAGCCGGCCGCAAGCTGCTGTGTGCCGGGCTGCAGCGTGGAGTCCGCGGCATCAGTTTGTGCGTGCAGCACGGAGAAGATGCTGCCGACGGACGTATTGGTGTCGATATTTGAGGAACCATCCAGAGGATCAATGGCGACGCCCAGAGGTGCACCAACGGTTCCTTGCAAAGGATCCTGCAACTCTTCCGAGACTATCCATGCGACGGGGGCATCCTGGAGTGCTTCAATAACGATGTCGTTCGCGACCAGGTCCAGCTCCTTCTGGACGTCGCCGTCGGTGTTATCGCCGCGGCTGGCTCCAAGGTCACCGGCGAGGGCGCCGCGAGCAATGATCATGGATATTTCAACCGTGGCCGACGCAATCGCTACGACCGTATCAGCAACCGCCTGCGACACCTCGGCTGCCTCAGTCCTCTGACTCAGGTAGGTTTCTAGCGTCTCGAATGACTGCATGCCACTCCTCGATCATTAATTGAGAATTTGTCTTACAGCTCCTAATTTAAAAGGCTGTAAAAGGTTGCAGTTGATACTAGACGCCCTGTAAGCAGGTCGCTACATCCAAAAGGAGGGTAGTAATTGGGAAAATGGGTAGCTAAAAAACCACCCTATCGGGCAGGTGTGCTCAGGAATTCAGGTAAAGGGCAATCGCCTGGCTGCGACTGTGTACGCCCAGCTTCTCAAACAGGTTTCGGACGTGGAACTTTACGGTGTTTGGTGACACCGATTGAGTTTCCGCGATTTGCTTGTTCGACTGACCTGCAGCGAGCAGCGAAAGCACCTCGAGTTCGCGGCGCGTCAGCGTTCCCAGTGGATTCTGGTTTATTTCGCGAACATCGAGGAAAGGAAACAGCATTCGGCCTTCGGCGACAGCAGCGACTGTATCGATAAGAAAGTCGGGCTGCTCACTCTTGGAAACAAACGCGGCACCGCCGTGTGCCATAACCTGGGGGGCGACCGTGGAAGTGGGTGCGCCGGTGTACACAATAATGCGCGGCGCCGATTCACGACCCCTGAGCTGGTCGAGAATAAACTTCCCATCCCCGGGCGA
>CAYWBZ010000136.1:0-5112 GCA_964456535.1 uncultured Woeseiaceae bacterium
AATCCCTTGGTCCCAGGTTCGAGTCCTGGCGGGCCCACCAATTTCTACCCCCTAGATGATGTCGGTAACTTCCGGCAGCCATGCACGCCAGTAGTCGTGTTTTTCCTGTAACTCACTCGCTGCATCCTCATCGGATCGCTCGATAAGAGTCAGGCGATTTCCCGGTCGAAGTTGCCCCAGGATGTGCAAGTCCATCCTCGCAATCTTCGCCACGCGTGGATAACCACCCGTTGTTCCCGCATCGACAGAAAGCACGAAAAGTTTGCCGTCCTGCGGACACTGGATAGTTCCGGGAAACACCGGCACGCTCGGCATCTGACCGCCGACATCCGTTCTGAATGTCTTGCCTTCCAGTTTGATGCCCATTCGATCGCTCCGGCTGGCGACCGTCAGCTTTGTCTCGAACAATCCAGCAGGATCGTCAATACTCATGGTCTCGCAGGAGCGACTCGCCCGAAGGCTCCACGAATCCAGCATCGGCAGCCGATACTCTGCGGGTGTCTCCAATATTGATGCACTCGCCGAGTGATCACTCAACTCGAGCTCATCATCTTCCCGCAGCGCCCTGCCCTTGTGGCCGCCAAATTCTGCCGTCGTGTAGGTCGATGAGGAGCCGAGTACCTCGTCCGCACTGAGACCACCTGCAAATGCCACATAACTACGAACGCCTTTCTCGGCGGAGCCGACGATCAGATTATCGTTGGGCCTGATTTCAATGCCGGTGTGCTGGCTAACCGACCTGCCATTCAGTGTGCATTTCGCAACAGCGCCGGTAATCGAGATGAACGTTTTAGCGCGAAACATCAACGTCACGCCCGTCAAAGTCGTTTCCAGCGCCGGCGTGAACGCTGCGTTTCCAACCAGCCGGTTCGCAAGCGCCATCGACAAAGGGTCAGCCGGTCCGCTGGCGGGCACGCCAAGATGCCTGCTGCCGGTCCTCGGCCGACTCTGAATGGTCGTCTGCAAACCCGGTTTTTGGACCAGTATTGTCACAACGAATCGACTGCCGTAAAGATAACCGTCGCGCCTGCAGACAGCGTGAATGGCTCATCCGCCGCTGCATCGAATAGCGGCTTTCCGGTCCGGCCAATTAGCGGCCAGCCGCCTGGACCCGGCAGTGAGTAGAGACCCGTTCGACCGCCAGCGATGCCAACGGAGCCGGCGGGAATGTGTTGCCTTGGCTCAGGGAGACGCTCGATGAACAATCGTTCGTCCAGACCACCGATGTAGGCAAACCCTGGCGTAAAACCCAGCATGTCGACGGTGTACTCGCCGCAATGCAGAGCGATAAGTTCGTCTCCAGTCAGGGCCAGTTTTCGACAGACGAACTCAAAATCCGGTCCACATTCACCACCGTAGACGACAGGTATTTCAACAATCAGTTTGTTTTTTGCCATGTGCGGAGGGGCGTTCTCAACCGCAATACTCAGGTGTTTTTCCGCGTCCACCCTCGCGACGGTCGCGATATCAAAACGCACAACGACCGAATCGATTCCCGCTACCGCCTCTAACCAGTATCCGCTGTCGCGAAGCTCTGCTGCCAGCGCCTGAGCCTTCGCCGGATCAGCCACAGATACGCTGATCAGATCATCACCAGCGGAGCGCACGAATCTCGACTCCCTGCTTCTCGAGTGCATCACGAACAGCCGTCGCAGCTTCAACTGCTCCGGGCGTGTCACCATGGATACACAGGGTGTCTACCTTTCCCACAAGCGATACTGCTTGTGGCAGCACCAGTTCCAGGCTCTTGTGCACGGCACCGGGCTCTGATCGAGGCACGAGCTGACCGTCATCCTGATAAGCCCGGTCAATGAATCCTTCAGCGATAAAGTTCAAGGAGTACCTGCTCGCAGCGTCCTGCATTTCGCTGTCGGGCAAGCCAACGAAGGCTGCGCCAGGCGCCGCAGCCGCGACGCAACCGGCCACCATATCAGCAAGCTCAAAATCGTTAACAGCGTCGTTATAAAGCGCGCCGTGCGGCTTTATATGCGCCAATGCAGCTCCTTGTTCTTTGGCGATGGAGGCAAGTTTCTTAATCTGCGCGATCAGCGATGCTCGCAATTCATCGCCCGCCAGAAAAGCGCTGCGGCGACCAAAGCCCTGTCGATCCGGGTAGGAGGGATGCGCACCGATTGAGACGTTATTTGAGATCGCCGACGCGACCGTTTCTCGCATACTGGCGTCGTCGCCGGCATGACCGCCGCACGCGATATTGCAGCTGCTGACGATGGTCAGCAATTCAGCATCGTGAGGATCTCCCTCGCCCAGATCTGCATTCAAATCAATTACAGGCATATTTATCGCCCACCCGGGTGTTTCTTTTTTTCGCCAAGTACCGATTTGATCATCTTCCCGAAGTGCTTATCGCGCGATCTGCGTTCGGCGATCGACTCAGTGTTGCGCCTGTCCTCAAGCTGCAGCTTTTGGTAGCGTCGCAGTCGATCAGGGTCGAGCGTGTCACCCCCAATTGCCTCCTGTACCGCACAGCCGGGTTCTGATTCGTGACCGCAATCTGTGAAGCGGCATTGTCCAGCGAGGGCCGCGACATCGCTGAAAACGTCATCCAGCGCATCACCAACATCAACTAATTGAAGCTCCCGCATGCCGGGTGTGTCGATCAACCAGCCGCCGTCCAAGAGCAAGTGCATGGAGCGACTGGTTGTTGTATGACGGCCACGCTGATCGTCCTCGCGTGCCGCTGACGTGTCCTGATCGGATCCCGATAAGGTATTGATTATTGTTGATTTTCCGACTCCGGACGAACCCAGTAACGCGACTGTCTGGCCCTCCCCGCACCATGTCCTGAGCACCGCGACCTGATCCTCGTCACGCGCATCCAGCGCCTCGACAAGTATTCCGGCTGACAGTTTTCCGGCCGCGGCAACAAAGTTTTCTGGTGACTCGGCGAGATCTTTTTTCGTAATGATGACGACAGGAAATGCACCCGCGTCATGCGCAATTGCAAGATAGCGTTCAAGGCGCGCAACGTTGAAATCGCGGTTTGCTGACGTAACGATGAACAATGTATCTACGTTAGCGGCGATAGCCTGAATGTCGCCCGCTGTACCTGCTGCCCGTCGCTGGAACAATGCAAACGGCTGCAGACGCGTGGTAATTTGAGATTGCTCTGCATCGACCAACACCCAGTCACCGACGGTCAGTCCCAGGGTCGCGCTGTTGCCGCGCAAATCAATTGAGGTATCACCGGATTCCCGCGCAATTTCAACGCGCCCGCGATGCACGCTCATTACGCGCGCTGGCGTATCAGCGGTGTCCGGGTCCACCTGCGACTGGAAATGCTGTCGCCAACCCAGCGTTGTTAACGAAACCTCAGTGCTCATGGGATACACTGGATATCACGATACGTGTCTGTGGGGAAGATCATGAGCGTTGCTCTTGTTACCGGTGCGAGCTCAGGCATAGGCGCCGCGACCGCAATTGCTTTCGCCGAGGCTGGTTGGGAGGTCATGGCAGCTGGGCGTGATGAAGGCCGACTGGAGGAAGTTGCGGATGTTTCCGACAGTATCGCGATCTGGACCGGCGACCTGACTGAGTCCGATGGCTGCGACGAACTGATTGCCGATACCATCGATGAATTCGGAAGTCTCGATTGCCTCGTCAACAGTGCCGGAGTCATTGTCCGCGCTAACGTCGCCGACACCAGCGACGAGGACTGGCGCTACACCATGGGCATTAATGTCGACGCCCCTTTCTATTTGAGCCGCGCTGCACTACCTCACCTGCTGCAGTCTACTGGCAGCATTATCAATATCGCGTCTGACTGGGGACTTAAAGGTGGCGATCGTGCCGCAGCCTATTGCGCCAGCAAAGGCGCCATCGTTCAACTTACGAGGGCTATGGCGATCGATCATGCACGGGACGGATTGCGTGTGAATGCGGTGTGTCCGGGTGACATCGATACGCCGATGCTAACTAACGAGGCGGACGATAAGGATATTGATTTAGACGAGTTCCTGGCACAAGCGGCCGAGGAAAGTCCCAACGGCCGCATCGGTACGCCCGAGGAAGTCGCGTCACTAATCCTGTTCCTGGCCAGCGACGCGGCGACGCACATTACCGGTACCGCCATCCCGATCGATGGCGGTGGGTCAGCGTAAAGCCTCAGGCTCCGGAAAAATCAACGTCCGCGAAGACCAGTGATGGTGACAGCGTGGACGAGTACGGATAAATGTCATTGCCGACCATCTCCAGTCGACTGAACAAGTCCCGCAAATTACCCGTCACGTTCATCTCGCCAACCGGGCGACCAATCTGACCGTTCTCGATCATGTGACCACGTAAACCAAGCGAGAAGTCGCCGGTCGTCCTGTCGGCGTTTCCACCAAGCCAGGACGTTACGTAGACACCATCTCCGACATCGGCCAGCAACTCGGCGAGCGATTTTTCACCGGTGCCAAGGACACGATTCGAAGCCGATCCCGTCGTGGGCGTCATATCCGCTTTTCGACCGTAGTATGTGTCGACATACAGATTCTTGATTACACCCGCTTCGACGATGGGAATCGCCTTTGCCGATATGCCTTCGTTATCGTAATGACGCGATGAGAAACCTCGTTTGATGAGCGGATCATCGACAATCGTCAGCTGGTCACTGAATGCCTTTTCGCCGATCAATTCTGCCCAGTAGGACTGTCCCTGCTGGACGCTGCGCGCATTCGCGGGAGACAGCAGCCTGCCGATCAACGACCCGGCCACTCGCGAATCCACGACCATCGTCGCCTTGGTGGTCGGGCCCTTCTCCGAGTTCAATCGCGACAGCACTCGATTGAGCGCAGTGCTCGCAACGGTTGAAGCTTCTGGCAAACTGGCAACATGGGGATTGCCGACGTAGAAGCCGTCTTCTGCTCGCTTATCGCCCTGATCCATCATCGTAATGCTCGATCCGTACCAGCAGTAGGTAGATTGCTGAGTACCGGAAAATCCGTTGCTACTGACTGAAGCTGACAAACTGCTACCGTCGTAAACACCTGCAGTCGCGGAAATGACCTTCTCATTATCTCTGGCGACAGTATCGAGCGCTTCACACCAGGCTAGCCGTTGGTCGCGAGTGATCTCTGCGACGGCAGGATCTACGAGATCCAGATCAATGTC
>CAYWBZ010000136.1:5212-6323 GCA_964456535.1 uncultured Woeseiaceae bacterium
CCTTCGTCGTCGTAATTCAGAGCGCCACGTTCGCGCGGGATATTTGCCTGATCAACGACCGTTACGAACGACTCTGCGACCTTCTTGCCGATCATGTCTGAATAAATACTGGTGCCCTTGCGGTTAAAGTCTGCTTCCATTCCATGACCGATGGCCTCGTGAAGCAAAATCCCGCTCGCGCCTGCTGCCAGAATAACCGGCATCTCGCCGGCTGGCGGGCGTTTTGCTTCAAACTGGATCATCGTGCGATCGACAGCCTCATCGACCATCTTTAATAGTCGGTCTTCCGAGAACCAGGAGAACTCCTCGCGTGCAGCAATATTCGAATAACCGGACTGGGATTCGTCGCCCTTCTTCGCGGTAATGACGACCGTCACACGTGCCATTGGACGGTGATCAGTGACCAGCTTGCCGTCCAGTGTTGCGATCATGACGCGCTCGTCGCCATCGCCCCAATAAACTGCAACCTTCTCGATCGCAGGATCTTTGGACTTCGCGTGCTGCTCAATGAATTTCATGACCGGCAGCTTCTGATCAACGCCGACATCAGCCCACGGCACAGTCGTTGTGTACAAATTGCCCATCTCCAGCGGATTGAACGACTGCGGCGCAACTGTTTGACTTCCAGATGCTATCGCAGATGCCGTTCGTGCAGCAGCAAGCATTGATTGCAAAGTCAGATCTTCAGTAAATGCATAGCCCGTCTGATCACCGATCACTACTCGTAATCCGACACCCTGCTTAATTCCGGAGTTCGCACTGCTGACAATGCCATCTTCGAGAGTCAGTGAATTATTTCTCGTGTGCTGAAAGTACAGGTCCGCATTATCCGCGCCTCGCGATGTCAGCTCCGACATCACTCGCGCGACCACCGCCTGGTCAACACCGAACCAGTCCATGAACGGATTCTCGGGTGTTGCGGATGCGATTGCTGTCGCGGTTTGTATACCGCAACCTGATAAAAAGCCCGGCATCGTCACGATCGCGCTGCCAGCAGCAACGGTGCCCAGAAAGTCTCTGCGTTTGATGGTCATTAGTATCCCCTGATTTGACCCTTATTAGATGCAACAAGGGCCTGAAACGTTGCAATTCATACGCGTCGTGCGAGTGC
>CAYWBZ010000137.1:0-6290 GCA_964456535.1 uncultured Woeseiaceae bacterium
ACGACATCGACTGTCTCTATCGGGAACGGTAAATGCCAGCGTAAGCCCGGCATCGTCACGGGTTCGACAAAGGCACCAAATCGCTGCACCACGCCACGATCAGCTTCATCGACACGGTAAAAGCCCGTCAGTCCCCAGGCGATCAGCAGCATGATAACTAACGCGAAAGTACCGCCGCCGCTGGGGGCACCGCCCCCGCCACCAAGAATACTGCTGAATTTTTTTTGCCAGTCCTGCACAATTTTATCTAGGTCGTTTGGCTCGCCATCGTCCCGCTTCCACGGGTCGTGACCATTGCCTGAGTCGTTGTTAGCCATAATGTCTTTGCTTTTACTCGGTTGCTGCAGTTACCGCCGTCGCCTCTTCCGGCGCCGGCTCCAGTTGATCCGTTACTTGTTCTATTCGCAGATTTTCACGCTTTAGAAATCGTCGCAAGTCTTTTTCTGCCATTCGCAATTCCAGCGTCCAGCTGCCGTCTTCTAATACCTCTTCATTAAGGACAGCGCCAAGCTCAAATAGTTTGGCGCGCTGCCGTCCCTGGGCGGGTTGCAAGTGGATTGTACGATGCGTCGTTTTCTGCCGCAGGCGGCTCGCTATGGCTTCTTTCAGCATCGGCAGGCCCTCACCTGTTACTGCCGACAGCCAGACTGCGCGCCCCTCTCCATGGCGATTATTCGTCATTCGGGGCTCACGATCCAGCTTGTCGATCTTATTGTACACCCGTATCTGCGGTACTTTATCGGCATCGAGCTGTTTCAATACCGAGTTGACCTGCCGCACGCGTTGCCAGCGATTCGGATCGCTCGCGTCGATCAGGTGGAGGATTAAGTCCGCCTCTCGCGCTTCCTGCAATGTTGACCGGAATGCAGCCACCAGCTCATGCGGCAAATCACGAACAAATCCGACCGTATCTGCCAGCACTACATGCCCACCCTCGGGAAGATCGAGGCGCCGTACGGTGGGATCCAGCGTGGCGAATAACTGGTCTTTAACATAGACACCAGCGTCGGTTAAGGCATTGAATAAGGTTGATTTCCCCGCATTCGTATAGCCAACCAGCGCAACCGTCGGAATCTCGGCCTTCACGCGATTACGACGATTCATTGACCGACGCATATCGACGGTTTCCAGTCGCTCTTTCAATTGCCGGATGCGATTGCCGATTAGACGGCGGTCAGTTTCCAGCTGTGTTTCACCAGGACCCCGTAAACCGATTCCGCCTTTTTGCCGCTCAAGGTGGGTCCATCCACGTACCAAACGAGTCGACAGATGCCGAAGCTGTGCAAGTTCAACCTGCAACTTGCCCTCAAAGCTACGCGCTCGCTGTGCGAAAATATCAAGGATCAAGCCCGCTCGATCGAGTACACGGCATTGCAACTCGCGCTCCAGGTTCCGTTCCTGACTCGGGCTCAAAGCCGCACAGGAAATCACGAGCTCAGCAGAGTTTTGCCGAATGAGCGTCTTGAGCTCCTCCAGCTTGCCTTTGCCAATGAAGTATCGGGGACTGGGACGTTTTCGCGAAGTAAATAGCTCAGCGGTCACTAACGCGCCCGCCGAGGTCGCCAGCTCAATAAACTCTTCTCGCTCGGACTCTTCCGGTAAACCGTCGGGACTCGCCTGGACGAGTACTGCTCGTTCGCCACTTTGCGGCCGTTCAAACAAACACCACCCCCTGTCGAGGTAGCGTCACTGTGTAGTTACTCGTCGTCGTCTCCAGGTTCGTCGTCCGGCATGGGAAGACGAACATTGCGCGACGGTACGACCGTCGATATCGCATGTTTATAGACCATCTGGTTAACGCTGTTCTTGAGTAAAACCACGAATTGATCGAATGAATCCACCTGCCCCTGCAACTTGATGCCGTTGACGAGGTAGATAGAAACCGGAACCTTTTCCTTACGTAGAATGTTCAGGAATGGGTCTTGTAGTGATTGCCCTTTAGCCATGATTGGGTCTCCTTATTCTGTATTTTCTATTGTTGATTTTCGCAATCCGGTGGCGCCGGTTGCCCATCGCGAAACTTAAGCTAAGCATTTGAAAAGTCTATCACAGGAAAATTGCCTTGCGCGCTGCATTTCAACCCGGTTTTTCCGCCAGATACGCCGATATGGTGTCAATGGCTTGGGGTTCAAGAGGATCAACCGAAAACAAGGCGTTTTCTGAGCGCAGCCAGGTTAATTGCCGCTTGGCGAGCTGGCGCGTCGCGAAAAGTGCCCGGTCTCTGGCCTCCTGCCGCGAATACTCCCCGTCGAGGTATTTCCAGAACTGCCGGTATCCCACCGAGCGCATTGCAGAGCTGTCTTTAGAGAGGTTTGGGCGTGCCCTGAGGGTCTGCATCTCTTCCTCGAAGCCGCTGGCAATCATTTGGTCCAGTCGTTGCTCAATTCGAGCGTGTAGCAGCTCGCGTGGCTCGATTTTCAGCGCGATCTTCAGGAATTCGATATCACCGGTATTGCCGCCATCAGCGGCTGCATCACGCTGCCATTCGCTAAGGGGTTTGCCACTAATGCGGAAGACTTCGAGCGCGCGCTGAATCCGTTGGCTATCATTCGGATTTAGTTTGGCGGCAATCACAGGGTCGACTTGTTCGAGTTCGGCGTGCATCGCTGGCCAGCCCTTGCCCCCTGCTTCCTGATCTATTTGCGCCCTGATATCACTGTTAGCCGCCGGCAATTCGGCAATACCTTCGGTGAGCGCGCGAAAATACATCATCGTGCCGCCAACCAACAGCGGAATGCGACCGTTCGCGATGCTCGCGTCGATAGCCGCGCGAGCATCACGCACAAAGTCCCCTGCCGAATAACTTTCTTCAGGATCGCGAATATCGATCAGTTGGTGAGGTGCACGACGCAAAGTCTCCGCGTCTGGTTTAGCCGTGCCGATATCCATTCCGCGATAAACCAGCGCAGAATCAACACTGATAATGTCGCAGGGGAAGCGCTTGCAAAGACTGATCGCGATATCGGTCTTGCCGGATGCGGTCGGCCCCATCAACAGTACTGCTCTTGTGGTCATCGATTTTTCTCAGCGACCACGCAGAAAAAGGCGATCCAGTTCGGACATTGTCACCGTCGTCCAGGTCGGACGACCGTGATTGCACTGGTCTGCACGTTCTGTTTGTTCCATCTCGCGTAACAATGCGTTCATTTCCTCTATCGTGAGCATTCGATTCGCACGCACTGAATGATGACAGGCCATCGTTGCAAGATAATCATCACCGGCATCTTCAATGCGATTACTTTGCCCGGCCTCTGACAGATCGGACAGCACATCGCGCAATAGCGATTCAACGTCGGAGTTCTTAAGCAAAGCGGGAACTTCACGAACCGTCACGCTCGTCGGACCGGCGCGATCCACAACCAAACCCAGACCTGCCAGCATCTCGCCTGACTCTTCGATAAGGTTCGCCTCACTCTCGGCGACTGCAATCGACTCCGGTACTAACAAAGGCTGGCGAACCAGTTTGCGATCATCGAAACCCTTCTTCAGTTTTTCGTACGTGATGCGCTCATGGGCAGCGTGCATATCGATAATCACGAGCCCGTCTCTGTTCTCCGCAAGTATGTAGACGCCCGCAAGTTGGGCGACGGCGAAACCGAGAGGTGGCACTTCTGACGCATTCTCCGGCATATCAGCAAGCGAGGGCGCGCTCGCCATTGAACGATAGGCCGCCAGAGTTTCTCGCACACCAGAGGACGACGGCCTGGACTGCAAGGGGATACTGCCCTGGTTGAAAACCGACTCACGCGTCATCGGGATCGGTGCCACGTTATGACCGCCCGGCCGGGTATCTTTCAATGCAACATCGATCGACTGCGACACGACGCCGTGTATACGGCGACCATCTCGAAACCGAACCTCATGCTTGGCCGGATGCGCGTTGGCGTCAACGCCCGCCGGATCCATCGTCAGACTTAGAACATATGCCGGGTACCGTCCATGGAACAAGACGTCGCGATACGCATGGCGCGCGGCATGTGCGAGCGTTTTATCAGTCACGCTACGCCCGTTTACAAACCAGTACTGCATATCGGGTTGGCTACGATTGAATGTCGGCAAGCCGATCCAGCCCGACAACGCGATACCTTCAGTTTCGCGTTCGATGTAAATACATTGCTCGCCAAACGCATCGCCGCAAATTTTGGCAACGCGCTG
Organism: uncultured Woeseiaceae bacterium; assembly: GCA_964456535.1. Lineage (GTDB taxonomy): Bacteria > Pseudomonadota > Gammaproteobacteria > Steroidobacterales > Woeseiaceae > UBA1847. The sequence continues at coordinate 4,156 of CAYWBZ010000137.1, forward strand.
TCGCTGAGCTTCCTCGTCTCTTGCGGCCGGAACTTGCAGTACCGTGCGTTGGTTGTGAGTCAGCGTGAATCCGATTTCGGGACGGGATAAAGCCAAACGACGAACCCACTTTTCGATGTGACCGAACTCTGTTCGCTCCGTGCGCAGAAAACGCCTGCGCGCCGGTGTGTTGTAGAAAAGATCATGGACTTCGACGGTTGTTCCTTGCGGATGGGCTGCGGGCTTCGGAGCGCTAATGTCTCCCTCATCGGCCTCTATTTGCCAGGCGGAATCGCCATCTGCTGTTCGCGAACACAAAGTTAGTCGCGCAACGGACGCGATACTTGGCAATGCTTCTCCGCGAAAGCCCAACGACGCTACCGCTTCCAGATCGTCAAGGCTCGATATTTTGCTGGTTGCGTGGCGCGACAACGCGAGCGCAATCTCCTGTTTATCAATACCCTTGCCGTCATCGCGAATTCGAATTAGCTTCTGGCCGCCTGCAATCACGTCGATCTGCACCGTTTGTGCACCGGCATCGAGGCTGTTCTCAACCAGTTCCTTGATCACGGACGCCGGCCGCTCCACCACCTCACCAGCAGCGATTTGGTTTATCAGGTGATCTGGAAGTTGCTGGATAGGCATGCGAACTAAATGGTGACGGCGACTGCAATGTCAATCCGCCATCTTTTCAAATCCGCGAGCAAAAGTCTCGCTTGGAGATTTAGCCTCCGGTGAAGACCGGGATACTCAAGGTCTGGCCAACACGAATCTTGTCCGTCGATAGCTTATTCGCCCGGCGGATTGCTGCGGGGCTAACGTTGTAACGCGCAGCGATTTCGGAAATCGTGTCGCCGCGCGCAATGACATGGCGAACCCGTTTCGACGGTTCACGCCGAAGGTCCATGGCGATCTGCGTATCAGGTGGTGGATTGGTATAAAAGTAGCTGCGAACACCAGCCAGGACCGCATTGGCCAAGCGTGCCTGATGTCCCTTGTCTCTGAGTTTCTTTTCTTCCGAGGAATTCGAGATAAACCCGGTCTCTACGAGAATTGACGGCATATCCGCCGCCTTCAGGACAATCAGTGACTTTTGTTTGACCTCTTTACTGTGCATCTTCGCAACTTTGCCCATCTCCCGGCTGACTTTGGCGCCGATGCCCAGGCTGGCACTCAATGCGGCGTTTTGGGACAAATCAAACAATACAGATGCCAACACCTCATCCTTGTCGTGTAGCGAAACGCCGCCCACACTGACGGGTGCGTTGTCTCGACGCTCCAATTGCCGCACCGCCTCATCATTCGCTCCTTTCAAATTCAAAGCGAACACAGATGCCCCATTGGCACGCGAATCATCGAAAGCGTCCGCATGGATGGAAATGAACAAATCTGCTTTGTTTCTTCGGGCAATCGCAATACGGTCGCGATGTTCAACGAAAACATCACGGTCGCGAATGAGCACGGCGCTCATGCCAGGCTCGGCGTTGATGCGGCGTGCCAATTCTTTGCTGATGGCTAAAACAATGTCTTTTTCTTTCGAACGACGCCCACTAGCCCCGGGGTCGTAGCCCCCATGGCCTGCATCGATAGCGACGACAATATCCCGACCAGGCCTGTACGCCTCTGATGCGCGCTTCACGGGTTGCAGGTTGCCCGTATGCGTCAGGTCGATAACGAGTCTGTCGCCGTATTGTGAATTCGGCCCGGCCGTAAAGCTGCGCGAGCGAACGCCCTGATTCAGATCCAGAACAACGCGCAACTGCCCGTTGGCGCGCACGGCGCTGCGAATGGAGCGTACTGTGCCCGCCCCTTTGGGCAATTTGGTGAGCGACTGTGCAAGACGGCTGTCTTTGAGATCAATAACGATCCGATCTGGGCCGCGCAATGTAAATATGTTGTGATCAACAGAGCGACTGAGGTCCAAAACCACTCGAGTCTTGTCGTTTTCAGACCATATGCGGACATTTTCGACAGTAGAACCCGCATTAGCTGCCGTGCTGAGCAGCAAAAGGAGTGAAAACAGTGTCAGTCGCGTACGAATCATCAGGACATAAGTCGGAATTGAATAGATTATGTCGGATGAGTATACGAATTTGACAGCAAAAACCAAGAGTTTTCGCTGCAAAATTATAGAGATACCGAGCTTAGTTAATCTT
>CAYWBZ010000138.1:0-2318 GCA_964456535.1 uncultured Woeseiaceae bacterium
GACGAAAAACGTCTGATTCGCGTCAGTATTACCGATATCTCCGAGCGTAAGCGCGAAGAATCGCTGGCGTACGCGCAAAACAAAGTTCTGGAAATGATCGCTGCCAGCACCCCGTTTGATCGAACGTTGCGTGCTATTTGCCGCTTCGTCGAGAAACTGGGCGGTGATTTCAAAGCCGCGATCATGCTGCTTGATACCAAGAGCCAGACTCTTTCTGTCGAACAGGCACCGAGCCTGTCGGATAAATTCAAGCTCGGTCTCGACTTTATCAAGGTTGACCCGGACAGCCTCACTTGTGGCTCTGCTGCTTTCCAGGCTCAGGATCGTATAACGACCAGCATTGCGAAAGATGCATCCTGGGAAGGCAAACGCAAAGTCGCGGCGGAGAGCGGCATCGCTGCTGTCTGGTCATTTCTGATTTACGGCTCCGGCGGAAGCGTTCTTGGTACGCTGGATGTCTACCTGGGTGAATCACGCGCGCCGACGACAGATGAACTAGACAAGCTGAGTGGCATGGTGCGAATGGCCGGTATTGCTATCAAGCGCCAGCACGACGAGGAGCGGTTACGGTCCAGCGAGGCACGTTATCGCGGTCTGTTCGAGAACGTCATCGACGGCGTCTACATTGCATCGCGTGAGGGTGACATCATCACAGTGAATCCAGCGCTCGTCGAGATGCTTGGATATGACAACGCTGAAGACATGAAATCCGCCGGTAAGACGACGGTTCTTTACGTTAACCCGATCGACCGGGAGCGCGTGTTCGCTCGCCTGGAGGCGGAGGGTGTTGTAAAGAACTTCGAGTACCGCCTGCGTCGCAAGGATGGAAGCCAGATTGTAGTGCTGGAAAATTCACGTGCGATCATCGATGACGATGGGCAAGTCGTTGCCCATGAAGGCACCATTACCGATATTACCGATCGCAAACGCGCCGAGACCCGGATTTTCGAGGAGAAAGAGCGCGCACAGGTTACGCTGCAGTCTATTGGTGATGGCGTTATTACGACGGACGCGGACGGCAACGTCGATTACATCAACCCGGTTGCTCAGGATCTTACCGGATGGGACATGCGTAGCGCTCGCGGTACGACCGTCACCGATATCATGATGATAGTGAATGAACACACGCGTGCAACGGTAGAGAATCCCGTGATTCGTTGCCTTAAGGAAGGCCGCGTCATCACGCTTGCCGAAAATTCCGTCCTGATTACGAAACACGGTGACGAAGTTCCAATTCAGGACTCGGCGGCGCCCATTCGAGATCGCATTGGTAACATCATCGGTTCCGTAATGGTCTTCCATGACGTCAGCAAAGAGACGCGGTTATTCCGCCAGCTGAGCTACCAGGCGTCGCACGACACGCTAACCGGCCTGATAAACCGGCGCGAGTTCGAGAACTGTTTGATTAGTACGCTTGAGAAAACGCGCGGCAATGCCGAACAAACTCATGCTCTGTTATACGTCGACCTCGATCAGTTCAAGGTCGTTAACGATACCTTCGGTCACACCGCCGGTGACGCTTTACTGCGGCAGTTGTCCGAGCAAATTCAATCCAAAATACGTTCGACGGATATGCTGGCCCGCCTGGGCGGTGACGAGTTCGGCATTCTTCTTGAACGCTGCAGTGAAGAGCGTGCAATCGAAGTCGCTGAAGATATTCGTGGGTCAATTGAAGGTTATCGCTTCGAGTGGCAAGACTCGTTTACGACGGTTCGATGTTCTATCGGTGTTGTCATCATCACGAGCGAAAATGCTGACGTTGCAGGCGTAATGAGTTCTGCAGATGTTGCGTGTTATTCAGCCAAAGACATGGGACGTAATCAGGTTCACCTCTACAAAGACAGTGATGCATCTCTTCGTCATGAAGAGATGAAATGGGTATCGCGAATTACGAGCGCCGTTGAAGAAGAACGCTTCGAGTTGTTTTTCCAGCCGATCATTGGAATCGGCAAGAACAACAACAGTAACCGTGGCCACTACGAAATCCTGCTCCGCATGCGCGACGAAAATGGAGAGCTTGTGGGGCCGGATCAGTTCATTCCAGCTGCAGAACGTTACAACCTGATGTCGACGCTGGATCGGTGGGTGATTCATGAAGCCATTACCGAACTCGCCGATCGTAACGACGACGGCGAAGCACGCTATACACTGGCGATCAATCTCTCAGGCACATCTCTGAGTGAAGACCGCTTCCTCGATTTCGTCATCGATGAACTCGGAAAGCAAAATTTGCCGGACGGCGCGATCTGTTTTGAAATTACAGAGACAGCGGCGATCTCCAATTTGTCGCGCGTCGTGCATTTCATGCAGGAGTTGAA
>CAYWBZ010000138.1:2418-4840 GCA_964456535.1 uncultured Woeseiaceae bacterium
GTCGTTCGAGCCCTGGGGCGAGAAATCAGGTGCGCTCCTGGCGTAGGTGCTATCCGCAATGTCCACGGGTGGCGTCGCGTCATCGATACGGTACACTGCTTGAATGGCCAACGGCTCAACCCCCAAAGAGTACCCCGCAAGTCCGGAGCGGCTACTATCCGCGAACGAGCCGGGCCCGTTCCAGGTACTTAATCCACTGGCAGAAGATCCGATCTTGCTGGTTTGCGATCATGCCAGTTGCCGCTTTCCGAAGTCGCTGGGCGATATGGGGCTCGATCCTTTTGCCCGACGTTGCCACCTGGCCGTTGATATTGGTGCAGGACCACTCACCGAAAAGCTGGCGGACAGTCTTGGCGTTACGGCTGTCCTTGCACAATACTCGCGCCTTGTCATGGATTGTAATCGTCAGTTAATGGATCCCAGTGCGTTTCTGCAATTTGGTGACGGCATTCTGGTACCGGGCAATCGAAACCTGCATCAGTCTGATAAGGACCTGCGGGCGGAAACACTTTACTGGCCGTATCACGAAGCCGTGGACAAACAGGTTCAGCGCTTGCGTGACATGGGCCCCGCACCGTCATTTATCGCCATACACAGTTTCACGCCGGTAATGAATGGCGAAGCACGCCCCTGGGAGATGGGTGTGCTATGGGATACGGATACGCGCTTACGCGATATTTTTCTTGACGATTTTAGCGCCGCTGGTTACTTCGTCGGCGACAATCAACCGTACTCCGGCAAAGCACCGCAAGATTTTACGATCGATCACCACGCCGAAGAGGTCGGCTTGCCGCACATCGGTATTGAAATTCGTCAGGACTTGATCGACGATAACGCGGGTGTTGAGATCATCGCGAACGTAATGCATAAAATTATCGAATCGATACCAAAACGATTGCAGGAAATGGGGCCAGGGGATGTGGAAAAACGAACCAGCGTTCACAATCGGGGTTGAAGAAGAGTATTTGCTGGTCGACAAAGAGACGCGTGCTCTGGTCGTCGATCCACCGAAAACCCTGATGGCTGAGGCCGAAGCGAAGTGCGGCACACAAGTTACGTCCGAGCTGTTGCGCTCGCAGATCGAGGTCGGCACAAAGGTCTGCAAAAATGTTCAGGAAGCGCGGCAGGATCTCTCGCGCCTGCGTAGCAACATTATTGAAGTCGCTGATCATCACGGTCTCGCACCGATCGCGGCGTCGACGCACCCGTTCTCGAAATGGACGGAGCAAAAACACACCGATAAAGAGCGCTATTCTGAATTGACCCATGAAATGCAGGGTGCCGCGCGGCGGCTCGTCATTTGCGGCATGCATGTGCATGTTGGTATTGAGGATGACGAACTGCGGATCGATCTGATGAATCAGGTCTCTTATTTTCTGCCGCACCTGCTCGCTTTGTCTTGCTCGTCACCTTTTTGGGCGGGCAGGGACACTGGCCTCAAGAGTTACCGGTTGACGATCTTCGATGCATTACCGCGCACCGGTCTTCCGGAACGATTCGCGAGTTGGGCGGAGTATCAACGCCATATCAATATCCTGATCAACTCAGGTCTTATTCAAGACTCGTCACGTATCTGGTGGGACCTCCGGCCGAGCAAGCGTTTTCCAACGCTTGAGACGCGCATCATGGATGTGTGCACCAGGCTTGAGGATACGATCGCTTTGACATCGTTACTGGTCTGCATAATGCGTATGCTCTTTCGACTCCGCACACGCAATCAGCGTTGGCGTATATATACACCGATGCTGATTCGCGAAAACCGCTGGCGTGCGATGCGATACAGCTTTGATGAGGGCATGATCGACCTTGCGAAGGGCGTCGTCGTGCCGTTCGAAGATCTCATTGACGAAATGCTCGGGCATGTTGCCGAAGATGCCGAAGCGCTGGGCTGTGAAAAAGAATTGGCGGACGTGCGGCAAATTCTTTCAAGGGGTACCAGTGCGCATCGTCAGTTGAGAGACTACGAACTGGAAAGAGCGAATGGGGCAAGTGCTGAGGACAGCCTTAAAGCAGTTGTCGATACATTGATCACAGATACGGCTGAAGGGCTGGAAATGTGACCTGATTCGCACTCCGGCTGACGGAATGCGGCCTACGTCGCATTATGTATCGCCGGACCCCGTTAGCATTGTCCTATGTCAATGCTTAGCCCTTTAGTCACGCCGTTCCTGGCGATTTTCGCGGTTGCATACGCTGGCCTCGCGGTGCGTGTGTCACGCTCAGGGGCGCAGCATACGAACAACATGGTCAGCTTCTTCTTGTTCCTGATCGCCGGCATGGTGGCCGGGTCTGCATTTTCGTACGGCACAACTGATGCAAATCTATTCAGCATTGGCCGGACCTTAAGCTTCTTCTCGGCCGGATTTATTCCCGTTGTGTTCTACATTGTCTATCGTGAGTACACGGTAGGTCCACCGAATAC
>CAYWBZ010000138.1:4940-6259 GCA_964456535.1 uncultured Woeseiaceae bacterium
GCTCATCGAAAAACGATCTCACTGTTGCTCATCTGTGCGGTTTTGCCGTTCGCTATCAGTATCGGTAACACGTTTTTCAACATGGGACCGCCGGAGTTTCCTTTTACGTCTATAACCCTCGCACTGGTCTGGCCGTTCTTCGCGTATGCAAGCCTGAAGCTGCGGGTGCATGAATTTAGTCCGGTCGCGTATCAGACATTGTTTGACCACGTACGTGATCCGATTTTCGTCGTCGACAACGAACAATGCATTATTTGTGCGAATCAAGCCGCACAAGAACTGCTGGGAGGGCGCGAAAGTGAATTGGTCGGTTGTAAGCTGTGGGAAGATTTTCCGGCGGCTCGTGCGATTCTTGAGCAGGCGAAGGAACTTGATCTGACGCAAACGCTCAGGATGGATACGAACAATATTTATGAAGTCAGTGTTGGACCGCTGACCGGGCAAAAAGGGCAGAATCTGGGAATGGTTGTGGTCTGCCGTGACGTGACGGAACGACGCACAGCGCTGAGCCAGCTGGCCGAAAGCGAGCACCTGATCCGCACCCTAATTGAGACATCGTCTAATGGAATCTTGCGGTTCGCACGCGACGAAAACGATCCTGACCACAAGTTCCGCTGTGTATTTGCGAACCGCGCAGCAGAATCGTTTGTAGGGGAAGAATTCGGAACGCTTGTCGGAATGCCACTCGAGAAACTGCAGCAACTCGACCCCGAGAAGCTCACGAAGCACTTCGGTGGAGAGAAGAGCGCGACATCGCAGGTGAGTTTCGAAGTGGCCGCGGAATCGGGACTGCAAGACAATTGGTTACGCATCGTTGGGGAACCCGTTGGTGACGACTTCTCGGTAACGCTCGTCGACATTACGCAACGCAAACGTAACGAAGACAAGATGCTTGCTGACGCGTTACGAGATCCGCTAACCGGCATACTCAATCGTCGTGGCTTTGAGCAGGAAGGTGCATCTTGCATTCGCAGCAGCAGTGTTGGCGCAGTATTGTATCTCGACCTGAATCACTTCAAGACGATCAATGACCGATTCGGTCACCAGGCGGGTGACGCGCTATTGAAAGCATTTGGTCACCGACTTGAGTTCTGCCTGCGGCCAGAGGACATTCTGGGCCGACTCGGCGGCGACGAATTCGCGATCGTACTGCCCGGTGTTCCCGTCGATGACGTTAAGCACATTGCCGAGCGGCTTGTGCAAACTGCGTCAGAGGCGTACATCATCCAGGGTCAGGAAATCACCTGTACGGCGAGTGTCGGTATTGCACTGATGCCGAAGCACGGAGAGGAACTGTGGCACCTCCTCAGCGTGGCGGA
>CAYWBZ010000139.1:0-6236 GCA_964456535.1 uncultured Woeseiaceae bacterium
GCGTTGCTGCCGCGGCAATGCGAATGGAGATGAAGGGCCAGACCATTCCGGGCTTTGGAGACATATCGGTTAACGCGGACATTGGCTTTTCCGACCTCGACGCGACTGCGCTTGGCGCCTTGACCCAAAAGCTCGAAGGCCTCGGGGGCGCGCTGGATCCTGATCGCATCATGATGGCCGCGGAGGAAGAATTTAAAAACCTGTTTGCCGCAGGACTTGGTGTCGGTGTGCAGCAGCTCGATGTTGATTTGCCGATGGGTACCGTCGAAATGAAAATGACGATTGACGTTCCCGAATCTGATCGCGCGGCATTCGAATGGTCATCGCTCTTACTCAACACCGTTGCGTCGCTTGATGTCAGGGTTCCGGAAGCGTTGGTGCAACTTGCCTCCTCAATGAACCCGCAAACCGGGGCGATCATTGGTATGGGGTACCTGAAGAAGGAAGGTGATGTCTACATCATGGACGCCGACCTCAAGCAGGGCTTGCTGACGATTAACGGCGCGCCGATTCCGATCCCGATGGGCGCGTTCCAGTAGGCGGACGGTCGCTATACTCCCGGACCGTTCTCGAACAATGGATAATAATTATGAAAAACCTGCTTTTGCTTTTGGTATTCGCTCTGGCCGCCTGTTCGAGTAAGGAAGAGGCCACACCCGCACCCGATGTAGAGAAGCGACCCGTGACGCTTGAGCTGCACGGCGATAGCCGCGTGGACGATTACTACTGGCTGCGCGAACGCGAAAACCCCGAGGTGATCTCCTACCTTGAGGCAGAAAACGCCTACACCGAACAAGCGCTCAGTCCTTTTTCCGGCCTGCAGGGCGTTTTGTATGAAGAGATGAAGTCCCGCATCAAACAGGATGACGAGTCGGCGCCCTATCGACTCGGCGACTATTTCTACTACGTCCGCTATGAAGAGGGCGGCGAATACCCGATCTATGCTCGTAAGAAGGGGTCGCTTGACGCACCAGAACACATCATTCTCGATGTCAACAAGCTGGCCGCCGATGCAGATTACTTCTCTGTACGGGGCTTTTCTGTAAGCCCGGACGGCAATACGGCCGCATACGGCGTGGATACAGCGGGACGCCGGTTTTATGACCTGTACTTCCTGGACATTGAGTCCGGTGAACTGCTGTCCGACAAGATAGAAGACACTACCAGCAATTTCGACTGGGCTAACGATAACCAGACCATCCTCTATGGCAAACAACATCCAGAGACGTTGCGCTCCTACCGGGTCCTCCGCCATCGTCTCGGTGAGACCGAGGACGCCCTGGTCTACGAAGAGCCGGATGAAGAGAACTACCTGTCGGTAACAAAGTCTCTGTCGAATTCTTTTTTCTATCTTGTCAGCGGACAGACCGTTTCGACCGAAGTGCGCTATGTGTCCGCAGACTCGCCTGAAGATCCACCGAAGGTCTTCCTGCCCCGGGAAGACGGTCATGAGTATTTCGTCACTGACGGTGCCGACCGCTTTTACATCATGACGAACGATGGCGCGAAGAACTTCAAGCTGATGGAGGCACCCTTGGATGACACGTCCAAAGAGGCGTGGACAGAGGTTGTCGGACACAGGGACAACGCCCTGCTGGACGATATCGATGTCTTCAAAGACTACCTCGTAGTTACGATTGTCGAAGACGGCCTGACACAGATGGAGATCACGGACCGTCGTACGGGCGAGACCCACCGAATGGCTTTTGACGAGGCGGTTTACACTGCCTATTCAAACGGCAACCACGAATTCGATACGGGCTCGTTGCGCTACACCTACGAATCGTTGACGACGCCTGAATCAACTTATGACTACGACCTGAACACCAAGGCGCACAGCTTGATCAAGGAGCGCGCCGTTGTCGGCGAGTTCGATCGCAACGATTACCAGACAGAGCGCCTGTTCGCGACCGCCAGGGATGGAACCCGCGTGCCTGTCTCGATCGTCTACCGTAAAGGCCTGGAAAAGAACGGCGAAAACCCGTTACTGCAATACGCCTACGGCTCGTACGGTTACAGCACCTCTCCTTACTTCAACTCCGACAGGCTGAGCCTGCTTGATCGCGGCTTTGTGTATGCCATCGCTCACATTCGCGGTGGCTCGGAAATGGGCCGTGAGTGGTACTTCGAAGGCAGGCAGCTCAAGAAGAAGAACACGTTCACTGACTTTATCGATGTTTCGAAATTCCTGATCGAAGAAGGTTACACGTCTCCCGAGCACCTCTACGCGCTCGGTGGTAGTGCGGGTGGTCTCCTGATGGGCGCTGTCCTCAACATGACACCGGAGCTGTACAACGGTGTGATCGCAGCCGTGCCGTTTGTCGATGTTGTGACGACGATGCTTGACGACGACATTCCACTAACCTCTGGTGAGTGGGATGAATGGGGCAACCCTAATGAAAAGGAATTCTACGATTACATGCTGTCCTATTCGCCTTACGACAATGTCACGGCGATGGATTATCCAAACATCATGGTGACGACCGGGCTGCATGATTCGCAGGTGCAATACTGGGAGCCGGCGAAATGGGTCGCGAAACTTCGCGAGTTAAAGACCGACGACAACATGCTGGTTCTGAAAACGAATATGGCGGCTGGCCACAGCGGCAAAACCGGCCGTTTCCGTCGTATCGAAGACACGTCGCTCTACTATTCGTTTTTTGTCGGCCTTGAGGGCATTCGCGAGTAAGACAGTTCGACCTCGTCTGCTCGGTGACACGCAACTCGCGAACCTCCGACCGACCGCAAGCGCGGTCGGTCCTGCCTGCAGTCGTTCTCGGCAAACTCACACCGCGGGTGGAACACGCAGCCATTCGGCGGTGACAGCAGCGACGGTATTTCACCCTTAAGTGGCGCCGCGATGGGCGCTACGAGGGGGTCCGGGACAGGTGACGCATCGAGCAGCGCTCTCGTGTACGGGTGCCGTGGACTGGAAAACAGGTCACTGGTCTCCGCTATCTCAATGAGCCGGCCGAGGTACATCACCGCAACCCGATGACCCATTGAGCGGACAACCGCGAGATCATGGGATATGAAAATTATCGAGAGGCCTGACTCGCGCTGTAACTCTCTGAGTAAGTCCAGCACCCGCTCACGAACAGAACCGTCTAACGCCGCGACCGCTTCATCGCAGATCAGAATTTTCGGCTTGAGAATCAGGGCCCGCGCAATCGCAATACGCTGTGCCTGGCCACCGGATAATTGATGCGGAAAACGACGCAGGTAGCTATCGTCCAAACCGACTTTGTTCAGAGTGGCGATAACTTGCTCGTTCCGCTGCTCTGTCGAAAGATTCGGCTCATGCACCAGCAGGGGCTCACCCACCAGTGCCGCCACACGCATTTGTGGATTCAGCGCACTTACCGGATCCTGAAAAACGAGCTGCAGGTCTCTGCGTTGCGCAGTCGCTCTCGACTGCACCGGCCCCTCGAGTAACTGGCCGGCATAAACGACACGCCCGGCCCGCATTGGAATCAATCCCAGCATGGCGCGCACCAGGCTGGACTTGCCCGACCCCGACTCACCTACTATCGCCAGCGTTTCCCCTTCTCGTAGGGACAAGCTGACATCGGTCACCGCCTGCAACCGATTCTTGGATGTATCGCGATAACTGACCGAGGCACCTTCAACACCGAGAACGGTTTTCCCGTTAGCGGGCTTTAGTATTTCACCGCGATCGATTCGCTTCGCAGCGGCCAACAGCTTTCTCGTGTGGTCGTTTTTCGGTGCCGCAAAAACAGCAGTCGTTGCTCCCGACTCCACCAGCTTGCCCGCCTCGAGTACAAGCAGGCGCTCGCAGCGGCCGGCAACAATGCCGAGGTCGTGTGTAATTAAGAGCAGCGCCGTGTCATCCCGAAGCTCTTCCAGCAGGTCGAGTATCTGCGCTTGTACCGTAACGTCCAGCGCCGTCGTTGGCTCGTCGGCGATCAACAGGTCCGGCTCGCAAATAAGCGCCGATGCGATCATCACGCGCTGCCGCATCCCACCAGACAGCTCATGCGGAAAGGCGCGGAACTGAAGCTCGACATCCGGCAACCCTACGCGCTCTAACATCTCGGCAACTTTCGCGTCCGCCGTGTCGCGGTTTGCCAGTCCGTGCTGCAACAGGATCTGCCGCAGTTGCTTGCCTATGCGCAGGTACGGGTTCAACGCCTGCATTGGATCCTGAAAGACGAAACCAACACGTACTGCTCGCACCGCGTCGAGCTGTTTACTGGTCTTGTTCGTCAGCTCTTCGCCGTCAAACAGTATGCTGCCTGAGGTGCTCGCGTTCGCTGGCAGCAATCCGAGCAATGACAGCGCTGTTTGTGACTTGCCGGACCCCGACTCGCCCACCATGCCAACCGACTCACCACGACTTACCGAGAAGCTCACCCCGTCGACGACGACATCATCACCGTATCGAACGGTCAGGTCGCTTACTTCGAGCAGGCTCATCGAGATTGCCTCGCATCAAAGAAATCACGCAATGCATCACCCAGGAAGTTAAAGCTCATCAAGATGAGCGCCAGCAGCGCCGCAGGAATAAGCAGCATCCAGGACGCACCTTCCATTTGATTTACGCCCGCGTCGACAAGTGCACCGAGCGACGTTTGTGGTTCCTGCACACCGAGCCCCAGAAAGCTCAGAAATGATTCAACCAGAATCGCCTGCGGAATCGTCAGCGTGACATAGACGATAACGATGCCGAGCAGATTCGGTGCAATGTGACGAAAGATTATTCTCGCGGTACTAACGCCGGTCAGTCTCGCGGCATCAACGAATTCGCGCTCACGCAGACTCAGGGTTTGCCCGCGAACAATGCGCGCCATGTCGAGCCAGTTTATTGCGCCGATCGCGACGAATATCAGCAGGAAATTTCTTTCGAACGCGACCATGAGCAGGATGACGAAGAAAATGAATGGCAGCGCGTACAGCGTATCAACGGCTCGCATCATCACGGCGTCTACCCGGCCGCCAACGTAGCCGGCGACTGCGCCGTAGGTAACCCCAATAACCAGGCTCACCAGGCTGGCCACGATTGCCACGAGCAACGTAACGCGGATACCAAGCATGGTTCGCACGAACAGATCGCGACCAAGGACGTCCGTGCCAAACAGGTGTCCACCGGAAATAGTCGGCGACTTAAGTATCGAGTCGAAATTCGTACTCACGTAATCATGTGGACTGAGCCACGGACCAACGATGGCCAGCACCAGGATGAAAATAAGAATGCCGCCGCTTTTCTTCACCGGTTTCTAACTCGTGGGTCGAGAACACCGTACAAAACATCGACGATGAGGTTTAGCGAAATTATCAGCGTGGCGTAGAAAATGACGATGCCGAGCACAAGCGTGTAATCACGGTTGAGCGCGCCTCGCACGAAGAACTGACCAAGCCCGGGAATGCCAAAAACCTCTTCCACAACAACCGAACCCGTAAGAATCGCGGCGATCGCCGGACCCATGTACGACAGCACGGGCAACATCGCCGGTCGCAAAGCGTGCACACGAATAATGGCTTTTGTCCCCAGCCCCTGCGCTCGAGCCGTGCGTATGAAGTCGCGGCCGAGAACATCGATCATGCTCGCGCGCGTCAGTCGCGCAATGTATGCGATTTGCGGCAAAGCCAGCGTAATTACGGGCAAGACAAATTTGGCCGCGCCGGATGTGCCGCTCCAGCCCGCGGGCAACCAGTGCAGCTTAACCGCCAGCAACAACACCAGCACAGGGGCGACAACGAAAACCGGAATGGAAATTCCCGTCATCGCGAATGACATCACAACACGATCCAGCATGGACCCTTGCTTCAGTGCGGCGACAGTGCCGCTGCTGACACCTGCCAGCAGCGCGAGCAGCATTGCCAGAACACCGATCTGCAGCGACAAAGGAAAACCGGTGCCGATGAGCTCGGCCACAGTGTAATCGCGGTAGCGAAAAGACGGCCCCAGGTCGCCACGAACGAGTCCGGACATATAGCGCACGAACTGCTGCGGCAGCGACTCATCAAGGTGATAGGCAGCCTCGATATTTGCGGCAACATCAGCCGGCAGCACACGCTCGGCGTCAAACGGGCCGCCAGGTGCAGCATGCACCATGAGAAAGGCCAGGATAATTACCGACAGCAGCGTCGGTATTGCCCCCAGCAATCGGAGCAACGTGTATCGCAACAAGTATTTGTTCCAGCGCGGCTATTCGGCCGCTTTGAGGCTCAGGTGCTGAGAGTAATGATAATCGAGAACGTTGTCTCCCCAGCCG
>CAYWBZ010000140.1:0-6215 GCA_964456535.1 uncultured Woeseiaceae bacterium
TAGAGTCCTCCGGCTGCCAGGGCTTTGGTTCGACACCGAGAACAAAGTACTCAAACGGGCGGGCAGACAACGATTCACGCCCCGCATTTGCACCGTCAGCGTAGCGCTGCATTAATTCTCTTTCTTCATCCGACGCAGCGGCTATTACGGCCTTGGCACGAGTACGAAAGCGATGAAAGCGATTAAGTTTGTCGAGTCTGAGCGCAACGGAACCCACGATCTCGGAAAGCTCGCCTGCTGCCTCGCGACGGATCAAATCCATTTGAAAGTAGCGGTCTTGACCGTGTGCAAAGCCTGTCGCAAATGCCAGATCATGACGATTATTTGCGGTGATTAGCGGGATGCCGAATGCATCCCGCTGGATGGTCGCGACGGCCGTCAGTCCAGGGGCTGCTATTTCACCATCCAGATCCGGAAGGCTTGCACGCAAACCGAGCCATGCCAGCAAAGCGATCAAGAGGAGCGCGAGAGTTGTACCGCCGAACAGCCGCAATAATATTTTCTTCATTGGCCTGATCTTATTCTTATGACTGTCATCGAGTTAGTACTTCCGGAAACGCCGTCGAGATCGCCTTTGGTGAGCAATGCCAGATCGCCAACTTCCACAAGTTTATTGGAGAGCAGCGTATCGAAAATATGCTGATACAGGTCGCGCGGATTGTCGACATCAATTTCGAATCTAACCGGATAGACACCGCGATACATGGCAACCCGGCGGCTGGTCGCGACGTATGGCGTAAATGCGTAGATCGGAATGTCCGAGCGAATACGAGACATCCAGCGAGTTGTTGACCCGGATTCGGTCAAAGCAATGATCGCTCTAACAGACATGTGGTTAGCCGTATACATCGTCGCCATCGCAATCGCCTCGTCCACGAGATCGAAATGGTCATCCATACGGTGGCTGGTTCGGCTGACCGGCAACGGAAATTTCTCGGCCCCAATGGCGACTTCTGACATCGCGTTAATGGCCGCGACGGGATAAGCACCAACTGCGGTCTCGCCGGACAGCATCACAGCGTCAGTGCCATCCATAACGGCATTGGAAACGTCGGATACTTCGGCACGCGTTGGAATCGGATTTTGAATCATCGACTCCATCATTTGTGTCGCTGTTATGACGATCTTGTGGGCCTTGCGCGTTTTGCGAATCAGATTTTTCTGAATACCTGTCAGTTCGGCATAACCCATTTCGACACCGAGATCGCCGCGCGCGACCATCACTACGTCAGCCGCCGCAACGATCGAATCGATATTCTCGACCGCCTCGGCACGCTCAACTTTGGCGACGATCAACGCATGGCCGCCCGCTGCCTGCAGCAACTCGCGCGCGTCATTAACATCATCGCCATTGCGAACGAACGATACCGCCAGGAAATCCAGGTCCATCTCTGCGGCGAGCTTGATGTTTTCTTTGTCTATATCGGTGAGGGCTGCCGCCGACAGACCACCACCTTTCAGGTTGATACCTTTGTGATCGGACAATATGCCGCCATGCACCACCATGGTTTGAATCCGGGTGCCTTCGATGCTTTCGACTTCGAGCGTAATCAGACCGTCATTCAGCAACAGGATATCGCCAGCGACAACATCTTCATGCAAGGTATCAAGCGCCACGCTAACGCCGTCCTGATTACCATCCATGTCGCCCAGCGTACTATCCAGAAAAAACTTGTCGCCGTCGCTTAGAGCGACGTTATGATCCTTGAAACAGCGAATTCGGATCTTCGGACCCTGCAGGTCGCCCATGATACCGACCTCACGACCACAGGACTCAGCCGCTGCGCGCAGCAGTTCGGCCCGGCGCTTGTGATCCGCGGCATTTCCGTGCGAAAAATTCAGTCGCGCGACATCCAGACCAGCGTTAATCATTTTGCGCAGTGTTTCCGTGTCATCCGAGGCTGGACCCAGCGTCGCGACTATCTTCGTTCGTCTTTGCATGCGCGCGATTATTGCACAGCTAACTAGCGATCGCTGATATGCTGCGCTACACAGATTTTTGAGCAACAACCGAATGATAGACCGCCGTCGCTTTCTGCAATGTATCACTGCTGCTGCGGCAACGCCGGCGGGTCTTTACGGTTGCGCGAGCGCTCCAATCTACGATAGCGGACTGCGGTCCGACCCCAATCAAGTTCTGGATGTGCCGGAAGGCTTCTCCTACACAGTCGTATCTCGCCGTGGCGAGCCGATGGCTGATGGGCTCTTTGTACCGGGTGCCCACGACGGGATGGCCGCCTTCGAGGGCAAAGATGGACGCGTCGTACTGATTTGCAATCACGAGCTCAGCGCTCAATCGAAACATGCCGGCCCGTACACCGAGAGCTACTTCCAGTTGCCGGAATCAATGAAGACACGATTTTACGATCGTGGTGAAGAACGATCACCCGGACTTGGTGGCACCACAACGACCATCTACAATCCCACCACGGGCGAAACAGAACGGCAGTTCCTGAGTCTCGGCGGCACCGATATCAATTGTGCGGGTGGCAAGACACCTTGGGGCTCCTGGCTTTCATGCGAAGAAAGTTTCGGTGCGCCCGGACCAGGGTTTTCTAACCACGCCACCCTTGTAACGCGCGAAAAACGTCATGGTTATATATTCGAGGTCCCGTCTTCAGCTACTGAGCTGATCACCGCGGCACCATTAAAAGACATGGGACGATTCGAACACGAGGCCGCCGCAGTGCATGCGCCGACCGGCATCGTTTACCTCACTGAAGACCAATGGCACAGCCTGTTCTACCGCTTCATCCCGAACGTACCAGGCCAGTTGCAGGAAGGTGGGCGACTGCAGGCGCTCGCAATTGTCAATCAACCGGCAAAACCAACGCACAACTGGGACAGGACTGACATGCGCGTGAACGAAGCGCTTGCTACACAGTGGATAGATCTCGATGACGTGGATGGCGATAAGAATGACTTGAGACTACGTGGTGCAGCACTGGGTGCAGCAACGTTTGCTCGCGGCGAGGGACTCACCGTTGCCGGAGACCAATTTGCATTCACGTGCACCTTGGGAGGACCCGCGCGTCTGGGGCAGATTCTCGCGTACAAGCCAAGTCCTTTCGAGGGTACTGCCCGGGAACAGGAGTCGCCCGGCCAGCTGACGCTAATCGCAGAAGCCGACAAAGAATCACTCTTCAATAATTGCGACAACCTGACGATGGCCCCGTGGGGTGATCTGATCGTCTGCGAAGACACGGATGACAACTCGAACCACTGCGCCCTGGTTGGGGTCAGGCCCGATGGTAGTCAGTATCTGTTGGCCAACAACGCCTATTCTGATTCTGAACTTGCCGGTGTTTGCTTTTCGCCGGATCGCAAGACGATGTTTGTGAATATTCAGTACCCAGGAATGACAGTTGCCATTACCGGCCCTTGGCCGGGGTGAGTCGTGTGATTCACGGGGTCTGATTGGCAGGGACAATCACTTCTCCACGACACACAGTCGAATTGATTGTCCCTGCCAATCAGACCCCTTACTTCGCGCGTTGTTCGAGGATGGCTACGGCTGGTAGTGTTTTTCCTTCTACGAATTCGAGGAAGGCTCCACCACCGGTGGAGATGTAGGAAATATCGTCGGCAACGCCATATTTATCTATTGCGGCGAGTGTATCGCCGCCGCCGGCCACCGAAAAGGCGCTGCTGGCCGCTATTGCTTCCGCCAGAACTTTAGTGCCTTCTCCGAACTGGTCAAATTCAAATACCCCGACCGGGCCATTCCAAATAATGGTGCCAGCACCGGCGAGAATTTTCGCGAATTGGTCTGCCGTCACAGGTCCAATATCCAGAATCAGTTCATCCTTCGACACTGCCGCGACTTCTTTTGTCACCGCTTGAGCGTCAGAAGAAAATTCGTTCGCCACTACAACATCAGTCGGTACCGGAATATCAGCTCTGTCTTCACTATCCGCCACCAGCGCTTTCGCGATGTCGAGCATGTCAGGTTCGTACAAGGACTTGCCAACATCGTGACCGGCTGCTGCTATAAATGTATTGGCTATGCCGCCGCCGACAATCAAACAGTCGACAACTTTAGCCAGTGCATCGAGTACTGTAAGTTTCGTTGATACTTTAGAACCACCGACTATTGCGACAAATGGTCGTGCTGGATTATCGAGTGCATTGGCCAATGCTTCCAGTTCCGCTGACAGTAACGGTCCAGCGCAGGCAATAGCAGCGTGTTCTGCTACGCCGTAAGTGCTGGCTTGTGCCCGGTGCGCTGTTCCGAATGCGTCCATGACGAAAACGTCACACAGGGACGCCATCCTTTTCGCCAGCCCGTCGTCACAGGCTTTTTCACCTTCCAGAAAACGGACGTTTTCGAGGAGTACGACATCGCCTGCAGCTACCTCGACGCCATCGATCCAGTCTTTTACCAATGGCACATCACGCTCGAGCAAGATTGCAAGACGGTCAGCGACGGGGTGTAAAGAGAAAGCATCTTCGGGTTGACCTTCGGTTGGTCGGCCGAGGTGTGACATCAGCATGACCGCGGCGCCTGCATCGAGCGCAGCCCTGATCGTTGGCAGGGCTGCGCGTATGCGAGCGTCTGAGGTCACTTCGCCGTCAGCGACGGGAACGTTCAGGTCTTCGCGAATTAAAACACGCTTACCTGATATATCAACGTCGGCCATTTTGATGACAGACATAGTAGCTCCTGGCTGAGTGGCCTTATTACTTGGCGTTGACGAGTGCCACAGTTATGTCGAGCATACGATTCGAGAAGCCCCACTCGTTGTCGTACCACGAGCAAACCTTCACGAGCGTACCGTCCATAACCTTGGTCAACGTTGAATCGTAAGTTGATGACGCCGGGTCATGATTGAAATCGACCGATACCAGTGGCTCGTCGTTGTACGCCAACACACCCTTGAGCGGCCCTTCACTCGCTGCTTTTAGAATACCGTTGACCTCATCAACACTGGTCTCTCGTTCAGCAACAAATGTCAGGTCTACTGTCGAGACATTGATGGTCGGAACGCGCATGGAGAAGCCATCAAGCTTGCCATTGAGCTCGGGCAATACCAGACCTACGGCCTTGGCGGCACCTGTGCTCGTCGGAATCTGTGACATCGTGGCAGAACGCGCACGACGCAGGTCCTTGTGATACACATCTGTAAGAACCTGATCATTGGTGTATGCGTGGATGGTCGTCATTAAGCCGTGCTTCACGCCAATCGCTTCATGTAACGGCTTCACCAGCGGTGCGAGGCAGTTGGTCGTGCACGACGCATTCGAAATGATGTTGTGGTCCGCTGTCAGCGTGTCATGGTTGACGCCGTAAACAAAAGTGCCATCGATATCGGCGCCGCCGGGCGCCGAAATCACGACCTTTTTGGCACCGGCTTCGATGTGCTTGCCAGCCGTTTCGCGCGTGCGGAAGAAACCCGTGCACTCAAATACAACCTCTACACCAAGCTCACCCCACGGCAGTTTGGCCGGATCGCGTTCTGCGAAGACCTTGATGCGATCGCCGTTGACGATAATGTCATCGCCGTCGACCTCAACTGTGCCGGGGAACGGGCCATGCGCCGTATCGCGACGTGTCAAATGAGCGTTCGTATTCGCGTCGCCCAGATCGTTAACTGCGACGACATCAAACTCGCCAGCGCGGCCAGACTCGTGGATTGCACGCAAGATATTGCGTCCTATGCGGCCGTAACCGTTGATGCCAATCTTTATTGCCATTTCTTTCTACTCCAGGAAAAATTTAAGAGAAAAATTTAAGAGGTCTATTTCAGTACGTCCTTCGCGACTGCAACCACGTTGTCAGTCGAAAAGCCGAAATATTCAAACAATTCATCTGCTGGTGCTGATTCGCCGAAGCGGTCCAGACCGATCACTTGTCCGGCTGGTCCAGCATAACGCCACCACGATGCAGTCACCCCTGCTTCGATAACCACTCGCGCGGTAACCGCTGCTGGTAAAACCGCCTCACGATAGGCCGCGTCCTGCGCCTCGAATACATCCGTACTCGGCATGGACACAACGCGCGCTTTCACACCATCCGCTGCCAGCACTTCTGCCGCTGACATCGCCAAAGCAACTTCTGAGCCCGTTGCGATGAAGACAATATCCGCCACTCCATCGGTATCTTTCAATACGTAGCCACCACGTGTGATATCCGAAATCTGTGCAGCGCTACGCGCCTGGTGCGGCAATCCCTGGCGGGTCAGGATGAGACTCGTCGGTCCATCCTGCCGTTCGAT
>CAYWBZ010000141.1:0-6168 GCA_964456535.1 uncultured Woeseiaceae bacterium
GCATCCACCATGGCCAGGACATTTTCAGGGGGGACATCGTTCATCACTGTGTGTACAGCACCAATCATACAACCGCCTCCTGGGCCGAGGATGTCGATTACACGTTTCACTTCCTGACGTACTTCCGCGGGGCTGCCGTAGGGCAGGATACGATGAGTATCGATGCCGCCACAAAAGACGATATTGTTACCGTGTCGCTTCTTCAGTGAAGGCAGGTCAGACATGGATCCTGCCGACGTTTGAATAGGATTCAATATATCGACGCCGATCTCAACGAAGTCATCGATCAATGGCGCGACGTCGCCATCAGAGTGAAAGAGAATCTTGGCGTTCGTTCGGGCTTTGATATAGCTAATGAAATCTGCATGAATCGGTTTGAGGAGTTCACGATACATCTTCGGTGAAATCATCAGGCTTTCTTGCGTTCCCAGGTCATCGCCGATCTTTATGATATCGACGTTGTCTCCAAGTTCCTCAAGAAAACGCCCCATTAACTGCTTGCAATACACGGCAATTCTTTCCATCAAGGCGCGTGCGAAGTCTGGATCCCGGGCCATATTCAGGAGGAAGGTTTCCATTCCCTGCATGGCATACGCGCGCTCAAAAGGAAATAACAGCCAGGGCGTTGCCAGGATTGCATATTGGTTCTCTTCTGCCAGTTGCCTGGCGCGGTCGCGTACATGGGCAATACGTGTTGGATCACCCATGTCGGGCCAATCCTTATAAGAATCCAGATCGTCGGTTGTTCGAGCGTCAGGAAGTGGATGCACGCTGGGAAACCAGTCATCTTCGCTGATTTCGGTCTGTCCGCTGCCCCAGGAATCGATATAGTCGCTGTGCGGATCACGCTCTCGATTACGCTTTCTTACGACTTCGGGTTCCAGGTCCAGTACTCCACGAACATCACTGCGCAGCCGACGCATCGTCTCTTCGTCGATCTCCGCGGTCCCCAATTCCGGCCAGTCGTAGATGTAGTCGTCCGGAGCTTGCACTCCTGCAATATTCTTGATGCCCTTGTAAGGCTTCATCTTGATCCCGGTGGCATTGCTGACCCCGATGACCAGCGGAACACGATCGGGCTGCTCGTGATGGATAGCGGTAAGCACACGTTCCCGTGAAGTTAATGGCATCTTCGGTCTCCTCAATGGCCGCTTGACCTGCCTGAAATCACTCTTTGACTGAAGTTCCCCGCTCCTTTTCAGTCGGTAATCTTTTCTTGGGGTGGCGGGAAGTGCCCAAGCTGGGATAGCGCAGACAGGTTGTCCCACTCCACCCAGATTTCGACGATTTTTTCATCTTCGAATCGAAGTATCCCAATGTACGGCAACTCCAGTATCTTGCCGCTGGCCGGAAATGGCCCCATTGGCCCATCCTGGGTCCCGATGTATCTGGCTCGGACGGCTACGTAATCACCGCCGCCGAATATGACATCGATTTTCTGCACGGAATCGGACACGGTCGCAAAATCAGTTTCCAGGAAGGCTTTAAACTCGGCCAGGTTTGTGACCACGACGTCCGGCGTAGCTGCGCTGTGTCGGACGACATCCGGCGAGACATAGGCGTCGAGCACATCCAGATCGCGGGCGTTGATTGCGTCTGTCATTGCGGTCGCGATCCGGACGTTGTTCACTTCGTCCGCCATGCAAGGCAGCGCAAGCACAACTACCAGCAAAACTCCTGAAATGTAGTGCTTCATAGCGACTTCTCCCGCGGGACATCGAAGCGCCAATTTCCGCAGTTTGGTGTTTTATTGTCAATCCGAATAACCCCGAATTGTTTATTGATGCTTTGGAGCTATAAAGGCTCTGCTGACGGAGTTTCGTCAGCGCCGCAAAGGGAAGGAGGTGAGCAATATGTCCATGCTTCGCAAACACGATCCCCGCAAGAGGTTTGTTGATGTTAAGCGGATGGCGCCTCTCACCCACAGCATGGAGGAGTTCTTCGAGGACTTCCCGCCACGCCGCTGGATGGAGACGTTTGAGCCACTTGGATGGAAATGGCCGATGGGTGTTGACTACGAGCGCAGTTTTCGCCTGGACGTTATTGACCACGACAAGGAGCTCGTTATCCGCGGTGAGCTACCCGGTGTCGAGAAAGATGACATCGAGGTCATGATTATGGGCGATCGACTCATAATTCAGGCCGAGAGAGAGTTTGAGGAAGAAGACGACGAAGATGCGTACTATCGTCATGAGGTTGGCTACGGCAAGTTGATGAGGACCATCGCTCTGCCTGTCGCAGTGGATGCAGAAAATATCCACGCCGAACTCAAAGACGGCATTCTGGAAGTCACGCTGCCCAAACTCGAGGTAGCTGAACGTCACACTATAAAAGTCGCCTAGCGACGCGCCAGTGTGAGGTTACCGGGGTGGCCATCGTCACCCCGGTTTTTTACGTTTTGAGTACCAGAAAAGTCGCACGCCGAGTAGTACGGCGAGTATTGCTGCGTAGATCAGTGGCTCGGTAATGTCTTTTTTCACTTGCCACCAGTAGTGCCAGACTCCGAGGAGTCCCACTGCGTAAGCGGCGTTGTGGAGGGTCTGCCAGTTGCGACCCATGCGTCGGCGAATTGCCGTGAATGATGTAATTGCGAGTGCGACCAAAAGAACGACAGCAGTAAAGCCAAGGGTGATAAAAGGTCTCTCGGTAATATCTTCAATTATGTCGGCAAGACGAAGTTCGCGATCGAGCACAAACCACGTCAGAAAATGCATGAACGCGTAGAAGAATGTGAACAAACCGAACATACGGCGGAATCGTGACAGCCAGTTCCAGCCGAGCAAACGCCGCAAGGGTGTTACCGAAAGTGTGATCAAAATGAAGCGTAATGCCCAGTAGCCGAAGCGGTCCTGAATTTCCTCGACAGGATTGGCACCCAGTCGCCCGGTAATTTCGAATGCATCCGTAACGACGAGCACGGCCGGTACCAGGCACAAGAGGAAAACAACCGGTTTCCAGAGGAACCGAATTTTCTGGACTGTATTCATTGTGAGCTAGTAGTTGCGACGCAGGTCGAGATCTTTGTACAGATGTGCAACCTGTTCCCCGTAGCCGTTAAACATGAGTGTGTCCTGTTTGCCGGCAAATATTCCCGCACCAATTCTGCGCTCGCGCGCCTGGCTCCAGCGCGGATGGCTCACGGTCGGGTTCACGTTCGCGTAGAACCCATATTCACGTGGAATGGCCATGTTCCAGCTGTTCTTGGGGCGGGTCGACATGAACCGTATTTTCACGATGCTCTTGATGCCCTTGAAACCATACTTCCAGGGGACGACGAGTCGGATTGGAGCACCATTTTGGTTCGGTAGAACACGGCCATAGATACCCACGGCGAGGATTGGAAGCGGGTTTGTCGCTTCGGCAATGGTGAGTCCCTCTCTGTACGGCCAATCGAGTGAACGGCCTCTGACACCTGGCATTTGATCGCGGTCATTCAGAGTTTCAAAAGCAACGTATTGTGCTTTAGAGGTGGGCTGGAAATGCTTAACCACCTCTGCAAGCGAGATTCCCACCCAGGGGATCACCATTGACCAGGCTTCGACACAACGCATGCGATAAATGCGTTCTTCAAGATCAAACGGCTTCATAAACTCGTCGAAGTCGAAAGTGCCTGTCTTCTCCGCTTCGCCTGAGACTTCAATCGTCCAGGGCCGTGTCCTGAAGTCTTCCGCATTCTTGAACGGATCGTCCTTGCCCAAACCGAATTCGTAAAAATTGTTGTAGGTGGCGATATCCTCAATGCTGTTTGGCGTTTCATCGGTGCTAAAGGGACTTACAGCGATATCGGATAGCTTCGCCGAACCGGCTTCAGGTATCACTGCGCCGATGGCGCCTGGCGCGATCAGAGATCCACCGGCAATGGTGCCGGCGCGGATGAAGTCGCGTCGATTGATGTAATTCGTCTCGCTCGTAATTTCAGACGGTCGAATATCGCTGGGTTTCTTGATCAGCACTTTTAAGCTCCATGGGCGTTTCCGTATTAGACCCGTTCTAACGCGGAATTATTGCAACACTAGCAAAACCGCGCAATGCTGGCTTCATGAACAGGCCCGTGACGCTCTACTACGCTGCAACAATACTCTTCCTGCTGCTCGACTTCGTCCTGGGAGTGAACGTGAGGGTCGCCTTTCTTGAGCCATTCCCGATGGCACGACTGGCTTATTACCTGGTCTGCTTCGTTCTATTCGCACTCATGCTATGGCGCCCTGGCTGGGCTTTGCTTATTGGTACAATTGAGTCACTTGTCGCCGTCGTGGCACTCACTTTCTCCATGGCGCTGCGGGTCATGATCGTCACCGACGAAATGATCGAAACGGGCGTTGGTTTCGTGACTACGGAAGAGATTTTCAATTACCTGATTGTAGGAGGGATCGCATATTTCTCCTGGGCACAGGGGGTAAAGGCTCTAAAAGGGTCGAAAATCGAAAAAAACGACGATTGGTGACGTCAACCGGATGTCCTTTGCTTTTGTACGTAGAATTCGAAGAATCGGACAGAAAGAAGACGTTTGAGGATAAATACACAATTTCAGGCGAAGTTCGATGTTTTTAACGGAAATTATGGTGAAAACTAGCGATTATGATCCCTTGACAAATATGACGAGATTTTTCAAGCGGTCGTATCTGATACTAAAGTTCTAGAAATTATTGCTAAAGTCAGCTTAATTATAGCAATTATCGTCGATAATCTAGCAAATTCGCAAAATAAATAATTATATTCTAATTGAAATTTCTGCAGATCACAGATGTGAAATAGCTACTATTCAGGACAATCGCGATAGTTAGCTACATTTTTGAAGATTTTTCAGGGCTTTCCAGCCAACCAGTTGATGATCAACCTGTTCACGTCCTCGGGACGCTCCTGCTGACTCCAGTGCCCGCAGGGCTCAAGCATCTCGATTGTCAGGTCAGCAACCAGGGGTTTCATCGCGTTGATGTGCTCAGGCGCAATAAACAGGTCATCAACTGCGCCGATAAATAGCGTCGGGATGTTGATGATTTGATTGACGCCTTCGAGCGCTTGCCAATTTCTGGTCCAGTTTCGATACCAGTTGATTGGATTGGTGAATCCGGACTTCGTAAATGCATCGACGTAGTAATCTCTCTCATCATCGCTTAGTAATGGTTCGCCAGCGGATTCCTTGCGCTCCATCACCTTCAACAGGCTCGGCACCTTCATAGGCGGTGGCAGTTGCTCAAACTCCGCTCGCGTCATCTGGTTCTTGCGCATCATCATGTTAAAGAAATGCACAGGGTCTGCGGCGAACGCTATATCCGCCTCATCGGAGTCCTGAAAGTTCACGATGTAGAAATCGTCGCCAAACTTCTGGCGAGTGAGCTCAATTGGCTCGACGGGTGATCGCGGGTGGTGTGGGATGTTCAGCGTTATCAATCTTTCGATTCGGTCTGGTGCCAGCATCGCCATGTGCCAGAGAGTCAACGCACCCCAGTCGTGTCCGATGAATGTGGCTCGTTCAATGTCCATTGCATTGAGCAAGCCCTGTAAGTCGCCTATGAGGTTGGCCATGCAGTATGCGTCAACACCAGCCGGCGCATCGGACCAACCATAGCCCCGCATGTCTGGTGCAATAGCGCGGAAACCGGCTTTGGCCAGCGCTGGCAACTGATGCCGCCACGAAAAGGCGAGTTCCGGGAAACCGTGCACGAGAATTACAGCAGGCCCTTCACCTTCTTCGTAAACGGCTAATTGAATGCCGTTGGTGTTAACAAAATGGGGCTCGGGAAACATGGCTTTATTTGACAGCAAACCGTGCGGGATCGCAAAGTGACACTATCCGACCAAGAAGCGGAGGGCAGTGATGATGCAGCGTTTCGTCATCTCGCTAATCCAACTGATCACGAATACATTCTTCCGACGCATCGATGTCGTTGGCGAGGAGAATATCCCGAGCGAGGGACCGGTGATCTTTGCGGGCAACCATCCCAATGCATTGATGGACGGCTGGTTGCTGATGGCCCGATGCGGGCGCTGGCCGCTGCACTTCATGGCGAACGCCAAGCTTTGGAAGTATCGGCTACTCGGACGCCTGTTGAACGCATCGGGCGCCGTGCCGGTGTACCGGCACGAGGAACACGACGGCAAGGTCGACAACAGCAAGGCGTTCGACAAGCTGTATGAAGTTATCGAGCGCGGCGACTGCATGGGCAT